>JAOBWO010000170.1 GCA_025463415.1 Acidimicrobiales bacterium
GGGAAAACGAAGGCGCAAGCCGGAAGACGAACCTGAATGGGGCCAGGACGTACGACGACCCGGGGGATGATTCACAGCTCGGATGGTCGGCGAGAGCCGGCCGTCGGCGGCAAACCGGAGACGAGAGGTCGCCCTGGCAACAGGGTGGACGGCGGCGAGGGGATGCCGGTGCGAGCCGGAGCCGAGGGTCGGCGCGGGCAAGCGTGGCGGCCGGAGGTGACGGCACGTGCGGCCAACCGGACCCGAAGCCGCAAGGCGGAGGGGATGGGGACGCCGAGGGTGGAGGTCACTGTGTGGCCGTCGCAAGACGGCCGCGCGGAGGACGGCACCGCGAGTACCGCCGAAGGGGCGAAGCGGGCAACCGTGGAGCGCCGGAGGCATTTGGGGGACGTCGATCCGGCTTGCTGGGGAGACCAGCCCGAAAACGGGCTCACCCGTCGAAGCTTGCTCCGACGGGTGAGAAGTTGTTCGTGTCAAAGGTTAACACGGGACGTTCGATCAGCGGTGGATCATCCCACGCGAGCCGCCCTCGGTGGCGCGCCGTCCCCACCGACGGCCGCGCAGCCGAGGGCGGTCTTCGTTTTCCCCCGAAGTGCGTGCCTCGGAGTCGAACGTTGTCACCGAATGTCCGCGTGACGCGGACATTCGGTGACAGCGATCGAGTCCCTGCGCTACTGGCAGAGCGCTCAGACCGCGAGTTCGTTCCAGTCCTTGTACCGGTCGACCTTGCCGTTGGCGGCGTCGATGTAGACCTTGGCGATCGCGGTGGTCATCGGGCCGTTGGCGGGCACCTCGCGGTCGTCGACGGAGCGAACGCTGCTGATCTCGGCGGCGGTGCCGCAGACGAAGATCTCCTCGGCGATGTACAGGTCGCTGCGGGCGAGGTTGTCGACGCGGATGTCCATGCCGAGGTCGCGGGCGATGGTCATCACGCTGGACTGAGTGATGCCCTCCAGCGCGCCCGCCGACAGCGGCGGGGTGATGATCACGCCGTTGCGCACCGCGAAGATGTTCTCACCTGTGCACTCGGCGATCATCCCGTTCGGGGCCAGCATCACGGCTTCGTCGTAACCGGCTCGGAGCGCTTCGACCTTCGCGAGTGAGGAGTTGACGTAGTTGCCGACGGTCTTGGCCGCGGGCGGCATCGTGTTGTGGTCGTGCCGTGTCCACGAGCTGATCTTCATCCGGATCGCGTCGTGGCCGAGGAACGGCGCCCACGGCCAGCAGGCGATCGCGACATCGGTGGTGCACGGCAGCGTGTTCAGGCCCATCTCGCCGTAGCCGTAGTACGCCAGCGGACGGATGTAGCACGCGTCGAGCCCGGTGGAGGCGACGGTGGCCTTGGTGGCCTCGATCAGCTCGTCGACCGTGTACGGCATGTCCATGTCCATGATCCGCGCGCTGTTGAACAGGCGCTTGATGTGATCGGTGAGACGGAACACGGCCGGGCCGTCAGGGGTGGCGTAGGCGCGGATGCCCTCGAAGACACCGGTGCCGTAGTGCAGGGTGTGGGTGAGGATGTGGACCTGGGCCTTGTCCCAATCGACGAGCTCGCCGTTCATCCAGATCTTCGGTGTCGTTTGAATCGGCATGGCCTGTTCCCCTCGAGTGTTCCGATACTGGCGGTCGTGTCGTCGATGCTTGGACGTGCAAGGACCGCTTCGGAAGACTACTCAGCCGACGAGCCGACTCACGATGGTGTCGCCGATCTGGGTGGTGCTGCCAGTGACAGGTTCCTCGCAGGCTGCTCGGACGCGGTCGCCCGCCTCGGTCTCACCGAGGAAGTCGAGCATCAGCGCCGCGCTGAGGATCGCGGCGATCGGGTTGGCCAGGGACTTGCCGGCGATGTCCGGCGCCGAGCCGTGCGACGGCTCGAACATGCTCGGACCCGTGCGGGCCGGGTTGAGGTTGGCCGAGGACGCGAGACCGATGCCCCCGCTGACCGCGCCGCCGAGGTCGGTGAGGATGTCGCCGAACAGGTTGTCGGTCACGATGACGTCGTAGCGGTGCGGATCCTGCACGAAGTAGATGCATGCCGCGTCGACGTGGTTGTAGGCGGTGCCCACCTCGGGGAACTCGGCGGCAACGTCGTTGAACGCGCGCTCCCAGAGATCACCGGAGAACGTGAGCACGTTGGTCTTGTGGACCAGGGTGACGTGCTTGCGGCGGGTCATCGCCAGCTCGAACGCGTAGCGGATCGCCCGCTCCGCGCCCATGCGCGTGTTGACGCTGCCCTGGGTGGCGACCTCGAACGGGGTGCCCTTGCGCAGCACGCCACCTTCACCGACGTACGGGCCCTCCGTGTTCTCGCGGATGACCACGAACTCGTGGGGCACGGTTCCGCCGGGAGCCGTTCCCGCGAACGGACGCTGGTTGATGTAGAGGTCGAGGGAGAAGCGCATCTTCAGCAGCAGGCCGCGCTCGATGACGCCGGGCGGCACGTCGGGTGTGCCGACGGCGCCGAGCAGGATCGCGTCGTAGGTGGCGAGCTCGGCGAGCGTCGCATCCGACAGCACCTCACCGTCGCGCAGGTATCGGTGCCCACCGAGATCGAACTCCGTGGTCTCCAGATCCACGCCGGTGGCGCGGATGACCTTGAGTGCCTCGGCGGTGACCTCGGGCCCGATACCGTCGCCGCCGATGATCGCGATGCGGTGGGCGCCGCGCTGCGGGGCGGTGTGCTGTCCTGACTGGGTCATAGGGCCAGCATCGTAATGGTTCGCGGGGCGTCACCCAAGGTGCCGCTAGCCTCCTGCGGATGGCGATCCACCAGTTCTCACGAGCGGCATACGAGCGTATGCAGGCCGAGTTCGACGACTTGTCGACGCGTGGTCGGTTCGCCGTCGCGGAGAAGATCGAACGGGCACGCGAGATGGGTGACCTCAAGGAGAACGGCGACTACCACGCCGCGAAGGACGAGCAGGGCCACATGGAAGGCCGCATCCGCCAGCTCGAGTACCTCCTCGAGAACGGCGAGGTCATCGAGGAAGGTCCGGAAGGTGAAGTGCGCGTCGGGCAGAAGATCACGGTGATGTACGACGGCGACACCGAGGCCGATGCGGAGACGTACATCATCGGCCACGTCGAGGAGAAGCTCGAAGGGTTCGACATCGTCAGCCCGGGCTCACCGCTCGGCACCGCGCTGCTCGGCGCGAAGGTCGGCGAGTGGGTGGGCTACCAGGCGCCCAACGGTGAGTTGAAGGTCAAGATCCTCGCTGCCGGCCCTCCCGCATGACATGACCCGCGTGCCGCGACCCCGGGTGCTCCAGTGACGCGAGGCGGCGGCGTCGCCGAGCCACGCCTGCCTCCGGGCCGGGCGATCGAGCTCCCCGGGCTGGGCACGACCTTCGTGCGCGAGCTGGAGGGTCCGTCACCGACCGCTCCGGCGATCATGCTCCTGCACGGCTGGACGGCGAGCGCCGACCTGAACTGGTTCCTCACCTACTTCCCGCTGTCCGCGCACTTCCGCGTCGTCGCGCTCGACCACCGTGGCCACGGCGGCGGCATCCGCAGTCGCAAGGTGTTCCGACTCGAGGATTGCGCCGACGACGCCGTCGCGCTGGCCGACGTGCTCGGCATCGATCGGTTCATCCCGGTCGGCTACAGCATGGGCGGGCCGGTGGCGCAGCTCGTGTGGCGCCGACATCGCGAGCGCGTCATCGGGCTCACGCTGTGCGCGACGACATCGACGTTCTCGTCGAGCCGGCAGGAACGGCTCTCCTTCGTCGCGCTCACCGCTCTCGCCGGCGTGGCCCGCTACATCCCCGGACCCTTCCGGCGGTGGCTGACCCACCAGATCTACCTGCGGCCGCGGGTCGGGGCATGGGAGCCATGGGCGTTGGAACAGGCCGCAAGCCACGAATGGCGCACCGTGCTCGAGGCCGGCCGAGCGATCGGCCAGTTCTCGTCGACGGCATGGATCGGCGAGGTCGACGTCCCGACGTCGGTCATCGTCACCATGCGCGATCGCGTCGTGCCGCTCGCCCGGCAGATCGCGCTGTACGGAGCGATCCCCGGCGCAGAGGTCTACCGGGTCGACGGCGACCACGATGCGTGCGTCGCCCAGGCCGCGACGTTCGTCCCGACGCTGATCCGGGCAATCACCTCGGTGTGCGAACGCGCCGACATCCCGATGGCATCCACGCGATGAGCCGACGTGCGCTGTGGCTCACTGCAGGCGGCGTCGCGGCGATCGCCACCGCAGCCGTGACGCGCGCCCGCCTGACGAAGGACATCCACGCGATCGCCCAGCGCAACCGAGCCGGTCGCAACACCCAGCTCGCCACGCTCGGGCTGCAGATCGGCGCGACGTATGCCGGCACGAGCGCGCGCAAGCTGTTCGCCAGTGCCGAACGTCGGGTCGAGCTCGATCGCGAACGCGAGATGAAGACGGCCGAGCAGATCGCCGATCGGCTGGGGCAGATGAAGGGCGCGCTGATGAAGCTCGGCCAGATGGCCAGCTACCTCGACGAGGGTCTCCCGGAACCGCTGCGCCTCGCGCTCGCGACGTTGCAGTCGAACGCTCCGCCGATGAGCTTCGAGTTGGCGCGCGGTGTGATCGAGCGCGAGCTCGGCGCCACGCTGGAGGACCTGTTCGTGACCTTCGATCCGGAGCCGATCGCTGCGGCATCGATCGGCCAGGTGCACCGCGCGATCATCGTCGACCCCGCATCCGGTGAGGAACGGGCCGTCGCGGTGAAGGTGCAGTACCCCGGCGTCGACACCGCGATCGAGAGCGATCTGCGCAACACCGAGCTGCTCGGCGCGATCCTCAAGCAGGGCTTCGGCGGCCTCGATCCGAGCGACATGGTCGAGGAGATCAAGAGCCGCCTCACCGAGGAGCTGGACTACGTCCGGGAGGCCGGCAACCAGCGCGCGTTCCACGAGTACTACCGCGATCACCCGTTCTTCAACGTGCCCGCCGTCATCGATCAGCTGTCGACAGCACGAGTGCTGACCACCGAGCTCGTCGTCGGGGCGAGCTGGAGCGAGCTGCTGACGTGGGACCAGCGCGAGCGCGACCTCGCTGCCGAGGCGATCTTCCGCTTCGTCTTCCGCAGCCTCTACCGCTTCCGCGCGTTCAACGGCGATCCACATCCGGGCAACTACCTGTTCCACCGCGACGGCTGCGTCACGTTCCTCGACTTCGGTCTCGTCAAGCACTTCTCCGACGCCGAGCTGCACACCTTCGAGTCGATGGTCAAGGCCGCCGCGATCGACCACGACGACGTCGGCTTCCGTGCCATCGTCGAGGAGGCCGGGTTGTTGAAGCCCGGAGCGCCGATCGACACCGTCGAGGCCGGCGAGTACTTCTCCCACTTCTACGAACCGGTGCGCGAAGACCGCGTGATGACCTGGACGCCCGAGTACAGCTCGGCGATCGTGCGGCACACGTTCGACCGCGACAGCCCGATCTCGCAGTACGCGACGGTGCCGAAGTCGTTCGTGTTCATCCAGCGGATCAACCTCGGGCTGTATGCGATCCTCGGCGAGCTGCACGCCACCGGCAACTACCGGCGCGTCGCCGAAGAGCTGTGGCCGATGACCAACGGCGCTCCGTCCACGCCGATGGGCGAGGCCGAAGCCGAATGGCTGGAGACCCGCCGACCGTCGCCTGAGCCAGCCGCTCCCGGCTCGGCGACCGGACCGAACACCGACTCGGTCAGCCTTCCGTAGCGATGAGTGGTCTCGCTGATCGCCTGCTCCTTGGTCCAGCGGCCCAGCTCGACCCGACCATGGCCGGCGATCGGACGGGTGTCGAGGCCGATGCTCTGATCGAGCAGCCAGAGCCGCATCTCGGCACTGACCGGCACCAGGCTGCGGACCCGCTCCGCACCAATCGCCAGGAGGCGCGTCCGCAGCGCGTCCTCTGATTCGAAGTCGGCGTCGGACACGGTGAGGGTCACGGCACAACGCGCCGCGGCCGCGCGTGCGGCAGCCACGTCGGCGTCGGGAGTGCTGCCATCGACACGGAGGACGACACCATCCAGCGGGCGATGACGCAAGATGTTGCGCTCGCTGCGGAGTCCGCTCGGATCGTGGTCGAGGGCGAACCAGGTCGTCCACCACCGATCGAAGGAGCGCGCGGCGTCGCTCGCCGAGATCACCGGCGCCGTCACGTCGGACAGGCCGAGCACGTAGTCGGGTCCACCCGCCTTGCTGCCAGCCCCGATCGCCGAACGCTTCCAGCCACCGAAGGGCTGCCGCTGCACGACGGCGCCCGTGATGTGCCGATTGACGTAGGCGTTGCCGACCTGCACCCGATCGAGCCAACGCGTGATCTCAGCAGGATCGAGCGAGTGGATGCCGCCGGTCAGTCCGAACGGCGTGGCGTTCTGCAGCTCGATCGCGTGGTCGAGGTCTCGGGCGCGCATCACGCCGAGCACAGGACCGAAGCACTCCGTGAGGTGGAACCACGAACCCTCCGCGACACCCACCTTCACGCCTGGCGACCAGAGGCGGGAGTACGGACCATCTTCGAGCGGATGCGGTTCGACGATCCAACGCTCACCACCGTCGAGCGTGGTGAACGCCCGCAGCAGTGAGCCGCCGGGCGGGTTGATCAGCGGCCCCATGATCGTGGCGGCGTCCTGCGGCCAACCGACGACGAGGCTCTGCACCGCGTCGGACAACCGCTGCGCGAACGCTGGGTCGTCGTAGACCGACGCCTCGACGATCGCCAGGCTGGCCGCCGAGCACTTCTGCCCGGCGTGCCCGAACGCCGACTTGACCAGATCACGCAGTGCAGCATCGATGTCGGCCGCGGCCGTGATGATCAGCGCGTTCTTGCCGCTGGTCTCGGCGAGGAGGTGGATGTCCGGCTGCCAGCGGGTGAAGAGCTGCGCAGTCTCGAACGAGCCGGTCAGCACGACCGTGGCGATGTCGGCGTGGGTGACCAGGTGCTGGCCGACCTCGTTGTCGTCGCACGCCACGTACTGCAGCAGATCACGCGGCACACCGGCCTCCCACAGCTGCTCGGCCAACGCCCAGGCGATGCGGCGGGTCTCCGGAGCGGGCTTGAGGACAACGGAGTTGCCCGCGGCCAGCGCGGCGCAGACCCCACCCGCGGGGATCGCGTACGGAAAGTTCCACGGGGCGACGACGAGCACGACGCCACGCGCCTCGACCGACACACCGTCGGCGCGGAGCTCGCCGATCAGATCGGTGCCCACGCTGCCGTAGTAGTGGGCGAAGTCGATGCCCTCGCTGACCTCTGGGTCGCCCTCGCGGATCGTCTTGCCGGCTTCCTCTGCCATCACCGCGAGCGTGGTCGCGCGATGGGCCGCCATCACTTCCGCGACGCGCTCGAGCACCTCGCTCCGCTCGGCCAGGGTGGACCGGGCCCAACGAGAGGCGGCGTCGACCGCGGTCGACACGATCCGGTCGACCTCGGCCACATCGCCGACGTGAGGCGGGGCTCCGACGGACACTGCAGTCGCGAGCATCTGCCGCACCGACTCCATCGTGAAGTCCGAGTCGGGCTCGTTGGCGAACGGCGAGTCGAATCCGCGACGACCCGCTGCACCGGCCTGGGCGCGACGGCTCGTCGTCGAGATCGTGGTGCGCTCGGCGACGCTGGCGCGGAACCGATCCGCCTGCTCGTCGAACTCCGGTGTGCCCGGCCGCAGCGTGAACAGGGCGCGGAGGAAGTTGTCCGGCGAGGTGTTCTCGTCGAGGCGGCGGGACAGGTAGGCGATGCTCGAATCAACGTCGTGCGGCGCGACCACCGGGGCGTAGAGCAGGAGGCCGTCGGCCGCGGCGTTGACGGCACGCGCCTGAGCTGGCGCCATGCCCTCGAGCATCTCCAGTTCGATCTGGTGCGGGTCGGCGAGAGCGTCACGGATCACGAGCCCCCACGCGATGTCGAACAGGTTGTGGCTGGCGAGACCGACCCGAACGGCGCGGCTCCACTCCGGGCGCAGTGCGGATTCGAGGAGGCGCTTGTAGCTCGCGTCCACGTCGGCCTTGGTCGGGTACGGCGCCTGCTGCCAGTGATGCGTCTCCGCGTCGACCTGTTCCATCGCCAGGTTCGCGCCCTTGACGAGACGCACCTTGATCCGGCCACCGGCTCGCTCGTGCCGCGCTGCGGCCCAGCTGCCGAGGTGCTCCAGTGCGTCGTGCGAGTCGGGCAGGTACGCCTGCAGCACGATGCCGGCGTCCATCGCCGCGAACTCCGGCTCGTCGAGGACCATGGTGAACGAGGTGACGGTGAGCGCGAGGTCCTTGAACTCCTCCATGTCGAGGTTGACGAACTTTGCCGGCGTTGCAGCCAAGGCGTCGCGGTAGAGCACGCGGAGGCGCTCGGTGACCCGGCGGACGCTGTCGTCGAAGGCGAGCGGATCGAGGTTCGCGCAGAGCGCGGAGATCTTCACGGAGACGTAGTCGACGTCGGCTCGCGCCAGACGCGCCCGAACCGATGCGAGGCGCTTGGCAGCCTCGGCATCGGAGAGGATCGCCTCGCCCAGCACGTTGACGTTGAGGCGCACGTGCTCGGCGGACCGCTTGCGAACGTGCTCGCTGAAGGCCGGGTCTTCGGAGGACAGCACCACGCCGCGGGTCTCGCTGCGGATCCGCCGGCCGACCAGTGGCATCAGCAACCTCGGAGCGAACGGGGCCATGACGGCGCCGACGCGCAGCATCAGCGCGTCCGCGACGCCGAGCGACGAGGGCACGCCCACCGTGCGCACGACATCGCGGAAGCGTCGTGCCGCCCGCGGCTGGTCGTGGATGCGCAGCACATCGTCGGTCAACAACTGGACCAGCTCACGCCCACGCTCGTCGTTGATCAGCCGTCCGAGGCGGCGCAGCTGACGCTGCTCGGAGCGGGTCGCGATGCTCTGCGATTCGGCCAGCAGCCGTTCCGCCAACGCCACCGCGCGTTCGACATCGGCCGGGTCGGCGACCTGCTCGAGTGGTGGGCGGGCGAGATCGTGCTCCATGGTTCCACTCAACACCCGGCGTCTTGGACGCGATCAGCGTCGACGCTGTCGCGTTCGTACATCTCGTGCGCCGATCGAAGGCAAGATGTCGACGTGGCTGACCCGACGCTCGACGCACTCGCGGATCTGCTCACCGACGTGCCCCATGTGATGTTCTGCGTCAAGGACCGCGACGGCCGCTACCTCGCCGTCAACCAGGCGTTCGCCGATCGCGCCGGCAAGCACTCTCCGGCAGACGTCAGCGGGCTGACCGCTGCCGACCTGTTCCCCGCCGAGCTGGCCGATTCGTACGCGCGACAGGATGCTCGCCTCTGGGACACCGGTCAGCCGTTGCGCAACGAGCTCGAACTGATCCTGCGTCCCGACGGGTCGGTCGGCTGGTACGTGACCAGCAAGACGCTGCTCGGCGGCGGCCCGTCGGGACCGACCGCGATCGCCAGCGTGTCGGTCGACCTCCGCGCGCCTGCCGACTCCGCCGGGATCAACGCACGCGTCGCCGCCGCGGTCGCGTATGCACGGATCCGCAGCACCGAGGCCGTCTCCGTCGGCGATCTCGCAGCAGCGGCTGACCTGACGGTGTCGCAGCTCGAGCGGGCGATCAAGCGCGCGATCGGCCTGAGCGCGAAGCAACTGATCCTGCGCCTGCGGCTGGAGGAGGCCGTCCTGCGGCTGCGAACCACCGACGCGCCGGTCGCCCAGATCGCGATCGACTGCGGGTACTACGACCAGAGCGCCTTCACCCGGCAGTTCCGCCGCGTCGTCGGTCTCAGCCCCGGCGCCTACCGCGCCGCGCTGCATCAGCGGGCTCCCGGCGACCGGAGCTGACCCCCGGGTCGGGTGCCCACGGGGATATCGTCGCCCGGATGCGCCGCCTGCCCGCCGTCACCCTGGCCACGATCCTCGCCGTCACGATCTCCCTCCTCGCCGCGTGCGGCAGTGGTTCCAAGAGCGGCACAGCCTCCACCACAGCTGGCACGACGGCAGGCTCCACCGCTGCGTCGACGGCGTCGTCCACCGCTGACAGCGCACCCGCCAGCACATCGGCCGACAAGCCGACGGTGAAGATCCCGGCGACGCTGCCGACCAAGCTCGTGATCACGGATCTGATCGACGGCACCGGAACGGCTGCCAAGGTGGGCGACACGGTGGAGGTCAACTACATCGGCGTCCGCTCGGCCGATGGCACCGAGTTCGACAACAGCTATGACCGCGGCCAGACGTTCCCGGTCACCCTCGGCCAGAACAGTGTGATCCAGGGCTGGGAGCAGGGCCTGATCGGCATCAAGCAGGGGGGTCGCCGCCAGCTCGACATCCCGGCCGACCTCGCCTACGGCGACCAGCCGCAGGGCGACGTCATCAAGGCCGGCGACGCGCTGAGCTTCGTGATCGACGCGGTCAGCATCACCCCCGGCATCGACGTGCCCACGGCCAACGTGGCCGACAAGCCGAAGGTGGACATCAGCCCCAGCGTGGGCGCGACCAAGACGTCGTTCACGGACCTCGTCGTCGGCACCGGCGAGGAAGCGGTGGCCGGCGACACCGCCTACCTGCAAATCATCGCCTACCGCGGCGACACCGGCGCGGAGATCCAGTCGACCTGGGAGGCCGGCACAGCGGCCAAGATCGCGCTCGACGACTCCACCGTCACGGGCCTGGTCACCGGCGTGACGGGCATGAAGGTCGGCGGCCGACGCGAGATCATCGTTCCGCCGGCGGAGGCGTTCGGCGCCGAAGGCAGCGACACGATGGGCCTCCCGGCAGGAGCAGATCTGATCCTCGTCGTCGATCTCGTCCTGCTCAGCCAGTCCACCGGCTGACGACGCTGCCCGGCGCCGTGCTCGGCTCAGGCCGTGCTGCATAGGCTTGGGGCATGTGCCGAAACATCACCACCCTGCGTGGGCTGCAGCCGGTTGCCACCGGCACCGAGATCGAAGCCGCCGCGCGCCAGTACGTCCGCAAGATCAGCGGCGTCCAGTCGACCTCGGCGGCGACCGAGGCAGCCTTCGAGCGCGCCGTGTTCTCGATCACCCAGGCCACCACGCTCCTGCTGTCCGAGCTCCCGCCGCGCAAGCAGCCGCCGCCGACGCTGCCCCCGCTGCGCCGGATCGCCGCACGCAACGCGACGATCAGCTGATGGCGCGGAGATCGAGGCCGATGTCGAGCACCGGGG
The DNA here is from genome assembly GCA_025463415.1 of Acidimicrobiales bacterium. Classification (GTDB taxonomy): domain Bacteria; phylum Actinomycetota; class Acidimicrobiia; order Acidimicrobiales; family Ilumatobacteraceae; genus WLMZ01. The sequence goes on from JAOBWO010000170.1 coordinate 11,110, forward strand.
CACTGTGGGTGAGGCCGCCGACGGCGATGTAGTCGACGCCCGTCTCGGCCACGGCGCGGGCGACCTCGATGGACAGCCCTCCGCTGGCTTCGAGCAGGACGCGCCGACCCGTCGACTGCTCGAAGTCGCGCATCACCTCGACGCCGGCACGCATCTGCTCGACGGTGAAGTTGTCGAGCAGGATCAGGTCCGCGCCCGCGTGCATCGCCTCGGCCAGCCCGTCGAGAGAATCCACCTCGATCTCGACCGGGATCGTTGCTGCCAGCGCGCGCACCGCGGCGAACGCGGCAGCGACGCCGCCGGCGGCGAGCACGTGGTTGTCCTTGACCAGCGCGGCATCGCTGAGGCCCATCCGGTGGTTGACGCCCCCGCCGCACCGCACGGCGTACTTCTCGAGGAACCGCAGTCCCGGTGTGGTCTTGCGCGTGTCGCGCACCTTCGCCGGCGTGCCCTGCAGGGCATCCGCCCAGCGGCGGGTCAGGGTCGCCACGCCGGACAGGTGGCAGAGGAGGTTGAGCGCAGACCGCTCCGCCGTCAACAGCAGACGGGTCGGCGCCTCGACCCGAGCGATGTCGGCGCCGGCAGCGACCCGGTCACCATCGTCGGCCAGGTAGTCGAACTCGCTGGCGTCCGGGCCGCACACGGTGTCGATCACTGCCGCGGCGACGGCAAGGCCGGCCAGCGTGCCCGAGCCCCGCGCACCGAAGGTGGCCATCGAACGCTGATCCGGCGGCACGGTGGCTGTCGAGGTCACGTCGATGCCGCCTGCGAGGTCCTCGCTGACCGCCATGCGCACCACGGCGGCAACGGCGTCGGCGTCGACACCTCCGTCAGCGAGACGCCGCCGCGTCTCCTCGGCGAGCGGGTGCAGCATGAACATCAGGTTCCCTCCGGGCGACCGATGACGCGTGGCTCGCCGGCGCTGTCGGTGCGCACGGTGAGGTGGGTCAGCCAGATCGCGCGTGGTTCGGTGAAGTCCGAACGACGGTGACATCCCCGGCTCTCGGTGCGTGCCGTGGCGGCGGCCACCATCGCCGCGCTGACGGTGAGCAGGTTGGTGGCCTCGAACGCGCGTCGATGTGGCGCGACCTCCGTCGTGACCGCGGCGGCCAGCAGCGTCAGCGCATCCGCAGCCGCAGCGAGACCCTCCGGGCGCCGCATCACGCCGACGTTGCGGGACATCGTCGAACGCGTCTGCGTGCGCAGCTCCGGCGGGAGCAGACCTGATGCACCATCCGCATCGAGGTGCTCCGGGTCGACCAGCTCTGGCAGCTCCCAGGCCAGTTGCCGTCCCACGCGCGTGCCCGCAACGATGCCCTCGGTGACCGAGTTGCTGGCCAACCTGTTGGCGCCGTGCACGCCGGTGCAGGCCACCTCGCCGACGGCGTACAACGCAGCGAGCTCCGTGCATCCGTCGAGATCGGCGCGCAGCCCGCCGCACGCGTAGTGCGCAGCAGGGGCGACGGGGATGCGGTCGACCGCTGGGTCGATGCCGGCCGCACGGCACGACGCGGTGATCGAGGGGAAGCGCTCGTAGAAGCCCACGCCGAGGTGGGTGGCATCGAGGAAGACGTGATCGTCGACGCCGCCCGCGCCAGTGGCCATCCGCTCGCTGATCGCGTTTGCCACGACGTCGCGGGGCGCGAGGTCCTCGAGGGGGTGCACGCCGACCATCACCCGTTCGCCGGCCGCGTCGTACAGCGTGGCGCCCTCGCCGCGCACGGCCTCGCTGATCAGTGCCTGCTGACCCGTGGCGTCGGGGCCGACCCACAGCACCGTCGGGTGGAACTGGACGAACTCGATGTCACGTGCGGGCAGCCCGGCTCGCAACGCGAGCGCCAACCCGTCGCCGGTGACCGCCGGCGGGTTCGACGTCGCTGCGAACACCTGGCCGTAACCGCCCGTCGCGATCACCACGGCGCGCGCCGTGACCACGCCGACCGATTGCACCGCGCCGGTCTCATCGGTGATCGCGATCCGCACTCCCGCTGCCTGGCGTTGCCCGGAGGAGTTGCTGCCCATCAGCAGGTCGAGCGCGAACGCGTGGTCGAGCACGTCGACACCGGTCGCGACCGCCGACTCGTCGAGCGTCCGCTGCACCTCGGCGCCGCTCTGATCGCCGCCGGCGTGCACGATTCGACGATGGGAGTGCCCGCCCTCCATCGTCAACGCTGGCCCGGTGCCGTCGTGCTCCGGGTCGAACGCTGCGCCGAGCCGCATCAGGTAGCGGATGGCCTTGGGTGCCTCGGCGACCAGTTGGCGCACGGCGGCCTCGTCGCACAACCCGGCGCCCGCAGCGAGCGTGTCGCGCACGTGGTTCTCCAGCGAGTCGGTGGGGTCGAGGACACCTGCGAGGCCGCCCTGGGCCCACGCCGTGCTGCCGGCGTCGAGGGTGTCCTTGGTGACGATCAGCACCGAGCGGACCGGTCGTACCGCGATCGCCGCGGCGAGACCGGCGGCACCGCTGCCGAGCACCACCACGTCGACGTCGCGTTGCCAGGTGATCGCCGGCGCGGCGAGCTGCAACGGAACCACGGCCGTCATCGCCCACTCACCGATCCGGTCATTCACCGGTCCGCGACGGCTGGCCGATCGCGATCATCCGCTCGACCGACAGTCGAGCCCGCTCGGCGATCTCGATCGGAACGGTGACCTCGTCGGTGCCGTCGCGGAGCGAGCGGAGCAGCTTGTCGGGCGTGATCATCTTCATGTACTTGCAGATGGCAGCACGGTTCACGGGTTCGAAGATCACCAGCGGGTTGGCCTTGTTCAGCTGGTGGATCATCCCTGTCTCGGTGGCCACGAGCACCTTGCGCGATGTCGTCGCGCGCGCAGCCTCGACCATTCCGGCCGTCGACAGGATCTTTGTCCGCTCGGGCGGCACGACGCCGGCGCCCGCGAGGTACAGCGCACTCGTCGCGCAGCCGCACTCTGGGTGGATGAACAACTCGGCGTCTGGTTCGGCCATCACGCGCGCCTTCAGCTCGGCACCGTTGATGCCGGCGTGCACGTGGCACTCGCCGAGCCAGATGTGCATGTTCTCGCGTTGCAGCGACCGCTGCACATGCGCGCCGAGGAACTGGTCGGGACAGAACAGCACGGGCCGGTCCTCGGGGATGCTGGCCACGACGTCGACAGCGTTCGACGACGTGCAGCAGATGTCGGTCTCGGCCTTCACCGCAGCCGTGGTGTTGACGTAGCTGACGACGACGGCACCCGGGTGTTCGTCCTTCCACGCACGGAGCTGATCGGCGGTGATCGTGTCAGCCAGCGAGCAGCCCGCCCGCTCGTCGGGGATCAGCACCGTCTTGTCGTAGCTCAGGATCTTGGCCGTCTCCGCCATGAAGTGCACACCACAGAAGACGATCGTGGACTGCTCGACGGTGGCCGCGATGCGGCTCAGTGCCAAGGAATCGCCGACGTGATCGGCGATGTCCTGGATCTCCGGCAGCTGGTAGTTGTGCGCCAGGATGACTGCGTCGCGCTGCGCAGCGAGCGCACGCACCTCGTCAGCCCAGGCGTCGGCCCTTGAGTCGGTCACGCCGCCACACTAGGGGTGGCGGGTGCAGCCGCCTCTGGTTGTTCGCAGGTTCACAAGGTCGGCCGGGTTCCCGAACCACATCGCCTCCAACGAGTCGACCATGTCGCCGATGCCGGGTTCGGACCTCAGGATCTGCTCGGTCGGATCATCCTCGAAGCGGAGCACCGACGCGACGCCGGCATCGGACACGACTGCGACCGCGCGAACGCGACGACGGTCGGGGTGTCGGCTGGGGCGGTGGGTCATCGTGCCGTCGGCCAGCATCGGGGCGGCCCACCCGCCGGTGACGATCGCCGCGGCGTCGAACGACCGGGCCAGGACACCGAACGATCCACCGAGGAGCGCATACGCGTCGCGGCCCTCGCCGATGAAGCTGCTCCGTGCGGCCGCGGCCGCGTCGGGCCGATCGTCGGCGAGGCCGAGCGGATCGTTGACCACGATGCCGTAGAGCCGGGCGGCAGGAAGGTGGAAGCCGAGCGTGGCGTCGAGGCGGCGGTCGAGCCACGCCGCGATCTGCACGGTCGCCGGTGCCGGGTTCGGTCGCGGTGCTGGGTTCTGTCGCGGGTTCTGTCCTGGGTTCTGTGGTTGCGTCATGTCCCACTGAGTGCTTCGGAGACGACCATCGAGGAAAAGGCCACGCGATCTTTCGTCCGTGGGCGACGCCGAGGGTGACCGGGATGCAGCACCGCCCACCGCGTAGCGTCGGTGCGGCGTGAACTCCGTGACGGCTCGACCCCCAACTCGACGAGCGCGGCGTCGCGCGTCGGCGCCGTCACTCGCGCTGATGATCGCGCTGGCCGGCGCGGCAGTGGCCTGTTCGTCGGCGCGAGCCGAGCCACTGGCATCGCCTGCCATCACGTCTGCCCGGCCACCCACGCCGTCGAGTGCACCGGCCAAGAGCCCGCCGCCGGACCTCCGCGAGCCCGTGACGGCCGCGACTCCGGACGAACCGGACACCACGCCACCCGAGAGCGCACCACGGGAGACGGCACCACCGGAGAGCGCGTCACCTGAGACGGCGCCGGCTGAGACCGCGCCCCCTGACACGAGCGCGCCTGACAGCACCGTTCCGCCGACGACCGAACCTGCCGCGCCGGCCAGCACGTCGCTGACGCCGACGACCGTGGCACCGGCTGCTGCACCACTGGTGCTGACGCACCTCGCCGCCGTTGCGCTCTACCTCGGCCTCGGGAACGACGCTGCGTCCGTGACGGTGTGGCGCGATCACGTGAAGGTCTTCGGCCAGGCCGACGGCCGAACCACGTCCGGCCAGCCGATGACGTCGGACTCACCGCTCGTGCTCGCCAGTGTCAGCAAGCTGATCACCGCGTTGACCGTTGCTCGCCTCGCCGAGCGGGGGAAGATCGATGTGAACGCGCCCGTGCCGTGGGATCAGTTGTTCATCGCCCACGATCCGGAGTGGAACGATGTCACGGTCCGTGAGCTGCTCGACCACACCGCAGGGATGCCCAAGGCGCAGGCGAGCTGGCTCAACCAGCCCGGGTCCTGCGCTGTCCCTCTCGGCGACGCGCTGGCATCTCCGCCCAGGGGCACGCGGGGAAAGTGGACCTACTCGAACGGCAACTACTGCGCGCTCGGTCTGCTGGTCGAGTCCGTGACCGGAACGAGCCGGGACCGCGCTGCGGACGAGTACGTGTTCGACCCGATCGGCATCTCCGGACCGCACCTCACGACCACGGGTCTCCTGCCCGGCGACGGGCCGTACGTGCAGGGTGTCGCCCGGCTCGAGCGGCTCGGTGGCGCCGGGACCTGGATGGCATCCACCGACGACGTTGCGGAGATGCTCGACTCCGTCACCCCGGAGGACCTGCAGACGATGCGCTTCCCCGGCATCATAACCGACCAGTACGGGTGGGGCCACACCGGCACCGTCGACGGCGCGAGGTCGTGCGCGTGGGTGATGGAGGGCGGCCGGACGGTCATCGTCGCCACGGTCGCCGGCCAACGGCCCTCCACCGGCGGCAAGCTGTGCGACATCGTGGTTCCCGCGCTCGCCACCGATCTCGGCATCTGGGCCGACAAGCCGGCTCGTCAGCCGGATTGATCGAGGGTCACGCCTCACGCCCTATCGTCGGCTGATGGACCTCGATCTCGACGGGCGCACGGCACTGGTCACCGGCGGCAGCCGCGGCATCGGTCGTGCCATCGCGCGCACGCTGGCCGCCGAGGGAGCGCGAGTCGCGATCTGCGCCAGGTCCGCCGACATGGTCGCTGCGACGGCGCAGGAGCTGCGCGACCAGACTGGTGGCGACGTCATCGGCCTCGTCGCCGACATGGGGTCACGGGACGAGATCGTCGCCCTGGTCGACCGGGTCGCTGTCGCGCTCGGCCCGGTGCAGATCCTCGTCAACAACGCCGCCACCGCCGCGGGGCGCGCCCGACCTCCGGCGCTGGGCGAGATCACCCGCGAGGCCTTGCTGGCCGAGGTCGATGTCAAGGTGCTCGGCTACCTGTTCGCCGCGCAGGCCGTCGCACCGCAGATGCGTTCGGCCGGCTGGGGCCGGATCATCAACATCGCCGGAGGGGCCGCGTTGAGCACCGGATCCACCATCGGCTCGATCCGCAACGTGGCCGTCGCAGCGATGACCAAGAACCTGGCCGACGAGCTCGGCTCGTCGGGCATCACGGTCAACTGCATCCATCCCGGCCTGACCCGCACGGTGCGGTCCGACGAGGTCACTGATCCGGCAGGTCGAGCGCAGGCGGCCACGATCGAGCAGCGCATTCCGGAGACGAACACCATCCGGGCGATGATCGACGACTCCGATCTCGCGCCACTCGCCGCGTTCTTGGCGTCGCCCTTGTCGTTCGTGATCAACGGCGAGATGATCGCTGCGGGCGGCGGCGTGCCAGGAGCCATCCGCTACTGACGCGTGAGTGAGCCGCGGCCTACAGGCCGGATTCGGTGAATGCTCTGCCGACCGCGCGAGCGCACCCCGCCACCGCATCACCGAACCGTGCTGCCGGTCGACGGCTCAGCCGTTCGACGGGACCGCTCACGCTGACCGCCGCGATCACGAGGCCGTCGCTGGAACGCACGGGTGCTGACACCGACGCCACGCCCGGTTCGCGCTCCTCCACGCTCTCGACGAGACCGGCGACTCCGCCCGATCCGCCCGAACTGCCTGCCGACCCGGCGAGCAGCACGTGTCCCGCCGAGCCGACGTCGAGGGGCAAGCGGGCGCCCTCGGGAACGATCCAGCGCAGCCCGTGCGGCGATTGCAAGGAGACGACGCACCGGCGTTCGTTGCCCTCGCGCACGAACAGTTGCACGCTCTCCCCGGTCGCATCACGCAGCGCCATCAACGCCGGCCGGGCGAGATCGCCGA
>JAOBWO010000190.1 GCA_025463415.1 Acidimicrobiales bacterium
GGTCAGCGTTCGGGCACGCCGAAGGTGTTGCCGAGGTTCGTCGTGCCGTGCTGGTCGATGATCATCGCGGTGCCCCACGCATCGTTGACCACGTACCCGTGCGGGTAGGGATCGGTGGGATCCAGCACGTAGGTGCTGAACCCGGTGATCCACGCGCTGCCGCGCACGCGGGGCAAGATCGCGGGGCGTCCGCCGACGGTGGTCTCGCCGACGATGGTGCCGTAGAAGCGTGAGCCGATGATCGACTCGTGGATCAACCCCTGGCCGACCTGCAGCTGGCCCTTGGCGTGCAGCACGGCCATGCGCGCGCAGGTGCCGGTGCCGGTGGGGCTGCGGTCGGAGCGCCCCGGCGAGCAGATGCATGTGTTGCGCACCGGCTGATCGGGGCTGACGAACGGCTCGTTGAGCTGCACGATGCTGACGCCACGGATGTCGGGGTTGGTGGGGTGCACGACGTCGAACTGCTCCCGCGCAGCCTGGCGGATCCGCTCGCCGATCTCGCCCAGCTCGCGTGCCTGGTCGGGCGCGATGCGCATGCCCAGAGAGGTCACGTCGACGATGCCGTAGAACATCCCGCCGTAGGACACCGAGACGTTCACGGTGCCGAGGCCTTCGACCTCGAGCGGCGCATCCAGTCGATCGACGAAGCACGGCACGTTGGCGATCTCGACGGACACGCACTTGCCGTCACGGCACTCCGCGGTCACCTCGACGACGCCGCCCGGCATGTCGAGCCGCAGCGTGGTCACCGGTTCCTCCATCGGCACCATCCCGGTCTCGAGCAGGACGGTGGCGATGCACATCGTGTTCGAGCCGCTCATCGGCACGTACTCGGTGGGCTCCATGATGATCGCGCCGGCGTGGCAGCCCGGGGTCTTCGGCGGGACGATGATGTTGACGTGGCGGGTCACGGTGCCACGTGGCTCGCAGATCAGGAACCGCCGGATCTCGTCGTGCTCGCGCTCCATCGTCTGCATCATCTCGAACACCGTGTCGCCGGCCGGAGGGAGGATGCCGCCGACGACCACGTCGCCGACCTCGCCCTCGGCATGGCATCCGACCACCGAGATCATCCGTTGTGCGCGCATCGTCGCACGGTAGTTGACGAAGCCGGTTCCCGGCGCTGGAGCGCACGGTAGGGTCGCGCCGTGCACCCAGCGTCGCCCCCTTCGGACGTCGCACCGCGGCGGCTGCGGATCGGCATCGTCTGCCCGTACAGCCTCAGCATCCCGGGGGGCGTGCAGGAGCAGGTGATGGGCCTGGCCCGCGAGCTCCGCCGGATGGGCATCGAGGCGCGAGTGCTCGGACCGTGTGACGGACCGCCGCCGGCCAGCTTCGTCAGCCCGCTCGGCAACAGCCTGCCCACCGCGTCGAACGGATCGATCGCGCCGATCGCGCCGGACCCGGCAGCCCAGCTGCGTACGATCCGCCTGCTCAACGAAGAGGACTTCGACGTGCTGCACCTGCACGAGCCGTTGGCGCCAGGGCCGACCGAGACGGCACTGTTCCTGCACCCCGCACCGATCGTGGCCACCTTCCACGCGGCCGGCGTGTCGAACGGCTACAAGTACCTGCGCGCGCCACTGGGCAAGCTGGCCGACAACATCGCGGTCCGTGTCGCTGTCTCCAAGGATGCGCAGGCGCTCATCCAGGAGAGCTTCGGCGGCGAGTACGAGGTCTTCTTCAACGGGCTCGAACTGCCCCGCTACCGGACGGCCACGCCACGGGCCCTGTCCGGGCGAACGATCTTCTTCTGCGGCCGGCACGAGGAGCGCAAGGGGTTGGACGTGCTCCTCGCCGCGTTCGGCGACCTGCCCGACGACGTGCGCCTGCTGATCGGCAGCGACGGGCCCGACACCAAGCGCCTGCGCGGCTCGGTCGGCGAGCACCCGCGCATCGAGTGGCTCGGCCGGCTCAGTGATGCCGACAAGATCGCCTACCTCAAGGGCGCGACGGTGTTCTGCGCGCCTTCGCTGCGGGGCGAGTCGTTCGGCGTGGTGCTGATCGAAGCGATGGCCGCGGGGACGCCGGTGGTCGCGAGCTCGCTGCAGGGCTACCAGAACGTGGCCACGGACGAGGTCGACGCCCTGCTGTGCGAGCCCGGCGACGTTGCCGCGTTGAGCGCTGCACTGCGCCGAGTGCTCGACGACGACGCCCTTGCCGAACGCCTGCAGCAGGCCGGTCAGGTCCGGGCCGATGACTTCAGCATGACCACCCTGGCCGAGCGGTACGTGGCGATCTACGAGCGCTTGGCAGCCGATCGACTGGCCCGCAGGGCCGACCGGACCGCGAGTGAGCTCGGACGGGTGTCCCGCGTGCGGCGGTTCCTCGGCCGTATGATGCACCACGTTGCGGGTGGCTGAGCCACCGCACCATTCCGCCACATCTGAACGAAGGAGGATCAATGGCTGTCCTGTTGATCGTCGTCGCGATCGTTGTGCTGCTGTTGATCGTCGGCGTCGTCATGTACAACGGTCTCATCCGTCGCCGCAACCAGGTCGAGAACGCCTGGGCCCAGATCGACGTGCAGCTCAAGCGCCGCATCGACCTCATCCCCAACCTCGTCGAGACCGTCAAGGCCTACGCGGCCCATGAGAAGGAGACGCTCGACGCCGTCATCCAGGCTCGCAACTCGGCCATCGCAGCACCCAGCAGCCCAGCAGCCCAGGCCGAGGCCGACACCGCGATCACCGGTGCGCTGCGCCAGGTGTTCGCTCTCAGCGAGGCCTACCCGGACCTGAAGGCCAACCAGAACTTCCTCGCTCTGCAGGAGGAGCTCACGGCCACCGAAGGCCGTGTCGGGTATGCCCGGCAGTTCTACAACGACACCGTTCTCGGCTACAACAACAAGCTGCAGACGTTCCCCACGGTGATCTTCGCCAACATGATGCACTTCACCAAGCGCGAGTACTTCGAGGCCGACCTCTTGTCGCGCGAAGTTCCCAAGGTGCAGTTCTGAGCCGTTCCGCTGCCGGCGCCACACGCCGATAGCCGTCTGCCACCACCATGTTCGAACAGATCCGCGCCAACAAACGCAAGAGTGTCGCGCTCATTGCTGCCTTCGTCGTCCTCCTCGTGCTCGTCGGAGCCGCCATCGGCGTGCTCGTCGGCTACGGCATCGCCGGCACCATCATCGCCTTGGTCCTCGCCGGCACCATGGCCGCCCTGTCCTACTGGAAGTCCGACGCGATCGCGCTCCGCGTCAGTCGTGCCCAGCCCGCCGATCCGGACCAGTACCGCCGGCTCCACAACCTCGTCGAGGGCCTCTGCATCGCCAGTGGCCTCCCCAAGCCGGGCGTCTACATCGTCGACGACCCCGCCCCGAACGCGTTCGCCACGGGCCGCGACCCCAAGCACGCGGCGATCGCGGTCACCACGGGGCTGCTCGAGAAGATGAACCGGGTGGAGCTCGAAGGCGTCCTGGCTCACGAGCTGTCCCACGTGCGCAACTACGACATCCTGGTGTCGACCTTGACGGTCACGCTCGTCGGATCGATCGCGATCCTCACCGATCTCGGCATCCGGATGATGTGGTGGAACGGCGGCCGCGTCCGGAGGTCCGGAGACCGCAACGACTCCGGCAACCCGCTCGCCCTGGTCGGCTTCGCGCTGCTGATCTTCGCGCCCATCATCGCCAAGCTGATGCAGGCTGCGGTGAGCCGCAAGCGGGAGACGCTCGCCGACGTCTCGGCGTGCCAGATGACCCGCTACCCGCCGGGATTGATCTCGGCGCTGGAGAAGCTCCGCGACGACTCCACGGTCACCCATTCGTCGACCACCGCCACCGCACACCTCTGGATCGAGCAGCCGATGTCTGGTGTCGCCGACAGCGGCCGGCTGGGCAGGTTCCACCAGATGTTCGACACGCATCCTCCGCTCGAGGAGCGCATCGAACTGCTCCGGGAGCTCTGAGCATGTCGGCCCGCCGCACATCAGGTCGCACGTTCGCCGCTGCCGCGATGCTCGGCGTCAGCCTGATCGGTGCCGCCTGCAGCAGCGACGACAACGGTGCGGCCACGACGACCCCGGCCACGATCGATCTCCCGACCTCAGCTCCGAAGGCTCCCGAACCGACCACCACGACCACTGCGAGCACGACGCCGTCCACGGCCACGCTCGGCAGCGACGTGGAGACCACGACCACCGTGGCAACGGTGCCGACCTACCCCTTGACGGGGCTCCCGGTCACCGATCTGGTCAACGACGGCCGCCGGGCACTGGTGGTCAAGATCGACAACCACCCCGATGCCCGCCCGCAGAAGGGTCTCAACGAGGCCGACATCGTCTTCGAGGAGAACGTCGAGAACCTGACCCGCTTCGCGGCTGTGTTCCACAGCACGAACACCGACATCGTCGGCCCGATCCGGTCCGGTCGAACCCAGGACGTCGACCTGCTCGGCTCGTTGAACAAGCCGATCTTCATCTGGAGCGGCGGCAACGCGAAGGTCTCTGCGGCGATCAACAGCAGCGACCTCGTCCCCGTCGACGAGACCCGCGCCGGTCAGGCGATGTTCCGCGACCACGGCCGCAAGGCGCCGCACAACCTGTACGGCACGCTCGCCGAGCTGTACAAATTCACGCCGCCCGACGGGTCGCCGCCGGCGCAGCAGTTCCTCTACCGGCCCGCCGGAGCGGCGACGCCGGGCGACGCCGCCGACGGTGTCAAGGTGTCGATGGACGGCATCCGGGTCCGCTGGCAGTGGGATCCGGCCACCGGCAAGTACCTCCGGTTCAGCGACGAGAAGGTGCACAGCGACGCCGTGAACGGCGACCAGGTTTTCACCAACAACGTCGTCGTGCTCAACGTCGCCTACAAGCCCAGCGCGGCCGACGAGCACAGCCCGGAGGCCCAGACCGAGGGCTACGGCGTGGCATGGGTGTTCACCGCCGGCAAGGTGATCAAGGGCTCGTGGGTGCGCGCCGACCGGCTCCAGCCGTTCACGCTCGCGGACGGCGACGGCAATCCGATCCTGCTGACTCCGGGGCACACGTTCATCGAGCTGGCCCGGCCGAGCACGAGCGCCGTCATCCCGGCTGGCAGCGACGCTTCGGCGATCCCGTACCCGTAGCCCTCACCCGCTGTCGGCAGCCGCCGAAAGAGTCGACAGAGGCGGGGGCGAAGTCGGTACGATCGAACCATGAGTTCTGTCGAATCGACTCGGGCCACCGGCACCTATCCCGTCAAGCGGGGGCTGGCCGAGATGTTGAAGGGTGGCGTCATCATGGACGTCATCAACCCGGAGCAGGCCAAGATCGCCGAGGACGCCGGCGCGTGCGCGGTGATGGCGCTGGAGCGCGTCCCCGCCGACATCCGCCGCGACGGTGGCGTCTCGCGGATGAGCGACCCGGAGATGATCGACGGCATCCAGGCCGTCGTCTCCATCCCCGTGATGGCCAAGGCGCGCATCGGCCACTTCGTCGAGGCGCAGATCCTCGAAGCCCTCGGTGTCGACTTCATCGACGAGAGCGAGGTGCTCACACCCGCCGACGAGACCCACCACATCGACAAGTACCAGTTCACGGTGCCCTTCGTGTGCGGCGCCACCAACCTCGGCGAGGCACTGCGGCGCATCTCCGAAGGCGCATGCATGATCCGCTCCAAGGGCGAGGCGGGCACCGGCAACATCGTCGAGGCCGTGCGGCACCTCCGGTCCATCCTCGGCGACATCCGCAAGGTCACCCAGGCGGATTCCGCTGAGCTGTTCGAGTGGGCCAAGCGCCTCCAGGCTCCGCTGCCACTGGTGCAGGAGATCGCCGAGACGGGCGCGCTGCCCGTGCCATTGTTCTGCGCCGGCGGCATCGCCACCCCGGCTGATGCGGCGCTCGCCATGCAGCTCGGCGCCCAGGCCGTGTTCGTCGGCTCCGGCATCTTCAAGAGCGACGATCCGTCGCCGCGGGCCAAAGCCATCGTCGAAGCAACCACGCACTTCCGCGACGCACACATCCTGGCCAAGGTCAGCCGTGGCCTCGGAGCCCCGATGACGGGCATCGGCATGGACGATCACACCAAGTTCGCCGAGCGCGGCTGGTAGCAGGGTCGATGCGCGAGAACGTGGAGCCTCCCGGTGCCGGGCGGTCGCCGACCGCTGGTCGGCGTACTGGCTCTGCAGGGAGCGTTCGCCGCGCACCAGCGCGCCCTCGAATCCTGCGCGGCTGACACCCGGCAGGTCCGCCTGCCCGACGACCTCGATGGCCTCGACGGCTTGGTGATGCCCGGCGGCGAGAGCACGACCATGTCGCGACTGCTGACGACGTCGGGGCTGTTCGAGCCGATCGGCGAACGGATCGAGGATGGCCTGGCGGTCTTCGGGACCTGCGCGGGGATGATCCTGCTGGCGCGCGACGTGCTCGACGGGCGGCCCGATCAGCGCAGCTTCGCGGCGATCGACATCGCCGTGCGACGCAACGGCTACGGCCGCCAGATCGACAGCTTCGAAGCCGACATCGACGTGCCGGGGACCGACCGCGAGGCCGGAATCGGCACCGTGCCCTTCCACGCCGTCTTCATCCGCGCCCCCAAGGTGGAGTCGGTCGGCCCGTCGGTCACCGTGCTCGCCGAGCATGATGGCGTTCCGGTGCTCGCACGATCGGGCAGGATGTTCGTCGCATCGTTCCATCCGGAACTCACCCCGGACCACCGACTTCACTCGCTGTTCCTCCAGGAGGTCTAAACGCCATGTCAGGTCACTCCAAATGGGCCACCATCAAGCATCAAAAGGGTGCCAAGGATGCCAAGCGAGGGAAGCTGTTCGCCAAGCTGGCCCGCCAGATCGAGGTCGCAGCTCGCGCCGGTGGCGCTGATCCGGGCAGCAACGCTGCACTGCGCACGGCCGTCCTCAAGGCCAAGGCCGGGCAGATGACCAACGAGGCCATCGACCGGGCGGTGAAGCGGGGGAGTGGCGCCGATGACGGTGGCACCTACGAGGCGATCATGTACGAGGGCTATGCCCCGGGCGGCGTGGCGATGATGGTCGACACGCTGACCGACAACCGTAACCGCACCGGTGCCAACGTGCGGATCATCTTCTCGAAGCTCGGCGGCAGCATGGCCGAGCCCGGCGCCGTCAGCTGGCAGTTCAGCCGCAAAGGCGTGATCATGATCGACGGTGCGGTTGACGAGGACGAGCTGATGCTGGCTGCGCTCGACGCGGGAGCTGACGATGTCGCCCGCGACGGCGACGACTGGCGCGTGCTCTGCCCGCCGAACCACGTCTACGACCTCCAGACGGCGCTCGTCGCGGCCGGCATCGCCGTGCGCTCGGCGGAGAGCACGATGGTGTCCTCGATCG
>JAOBWO010000368.1 GCA_025463415.1 Acidimicrobiales bacterium
CATCGCCGCGAACACCTGCACATCCGGCTGCAGCAACGTCGCGCCGGCCACCACAACCAAGCTGGCCGCCCCGGCCGATGGCGGTCGATCACTCAACGAAAGACACGATCAACCATCGAACGATTCTTGCAGCGAATGCACGAACATCCGCGGACGACCAGCTCAACCCGCACGACCGAAGACCACGTCGAAGCAGTCGAGGCGACATCTAGGACGTCGGCGACAGCATCCCAGGCCAGCACTGGCGCCGTCAGACCAGCACACCGCCCCACACACTCACGTCTCCCCCACGAGCAATACGGGATACTTCACAGAGTATTACCCTTGGGTGCACGTTCCGTTGCGTTTCGTTACGATGGAAGCGTGACCGTCCCGGGCAAGGGTGGACGTCCGCGGAAGTGGGCATCGGATGCGGACCGCATTCGCGCGTTCCGGGCTCGAGAACGCGGCGATGAAGAGCCGGCGACGGTGCCCGAGCTGTTGGCAGCCGGGGAAGAGAACGCCGCCGCATGGGCGCAGGCGCACGAACTCGCCGAGACGGTGAGCCGACAGCGAGCCACAATCAGAGCGCTCGAGCGAGAACTGAAGGCGACGCGTCAGGAGATGAAGAAGCAACAGGCACAGTTCGGCTGGCTCGACGGCGAAAACGAACGCCTTCGAGGACTCGTCGGAGAGCGATCAGGCGAGGTGACTGACCGGGCCGATCCTCGACCGGCTCAGCCGAGGGTCACCGCTCCCCTGACAACGGTTGACGATCCGGCTCAGACGCCGACGACGACACCGCAGCCCAATCGCGCGCAGCGGCGACAGGCGGACAAGCGGTCACGCCGTCGATGGTGACGCCGCCACCGAGTGTGTGCGTCTCGTCCGATCAACCACTCACACGTCGACGGAGTGAGTGGTCGAGTGCGTGGTTCGGTGTGTGGTCGAGTGTGCTGCGATTGCGACCCTGAGCAGGTGAGTACCGTCCGATCGCTTCAGCACCTCCGGCCGAAGGCCACGTCGACCCGGCCGCTCGACACGACCGCGATCACCGAGCGGCTCACGCTCACGACCGAGGAACTTGCGGCTCGCTGGGGCATCCATCCCGAGTCGGTCAAGCGCGCTGTCCGCAACGGATCTTCACCGGTGTTGCCGATCATCCCCGGCGCTGGCAGGTGGGTGTTCTCGATCCGCGCGGTGGAGCGGGCGGAGGAGAACACGTTCAACCGGTGACGGTCAGAGCAGAGCGCCCATCACGTCGGCCGCGTCACGGTCACGACTCGGCAACCAGTGCGAGTACGTGTCGAGCGTCATCGAGACCTTGGCGTGTCCGAGGCGACGGGACACGGTCGTGACATCGACGCCGGCGGAGAGGAGCTGAGTCGCATGGAAGTGGCGAAGGTCGTGCAGTCGGACGGAGAACTTCAGTGTCTTGTTGAGTCGCTGGAAAGCCGTCGTCATGTACTCGGGACGCCAGGCGGTCACGCCGGCGTCGTGCGAGAACATCCACACCGGCGACGGCAGCAGGTGATCGTCGGCGATCGCCGCCTGCTTGAGCCGCAACGTCTCCAACTGCGCGACCGTCTTGGCGTCCAGCGAGATCGTCCGATGGCCGCGGGAATGCGTCTTGGTGTCGCTGATGAGGATCTCGCGCTGGGACTCGACCATCGAGCGCCGGACGCTGAGCCGATCGCCGACGAGGTCGGACCACTTCAGCGCGACGAGCTCGCCCCGCCGCACGCCGGTCTGCGCCGACACACGCAACGCGACCGCGAGGTCTTCGTTGGCGAACGCGGCCTCGCTGATCAACGCCTGGACTTGCTCGACGGCCGGCGGCGTGATCTCTGGCGTCTGCGTGCGCGGCTTCGAGGCGCCCTTGCACGGGTTGCTCGCGATCCACGAGTACTTCAACGCGCGGGAGCACGCGGCGGACAGCACCCGGTTGAACTTGATGACGTTGCTCGGCGTCATGCCGTCGCCGATCATGCGCTTGTACAAGACGTCGACCACGTACACGTCGACCGTGCTGACATCGCGATCGAGGAACCAGTCGGGCGCCAAACGCGCCGCCTGCTCGTAGTAGTCGGCGGATGCGGCCGAGCCACGGAGGCGGATGCTGCCGATGAAACCCTCGATGATCTCGCGCACCGTGTGCTGTCCGCGGTCTGGCTCGGCGGCCATCTCCATCATCAATTCGGCCTCAAGAACCTTGGCCTCGGCACGCGTTTTGACAGCCTTGCTCGCCATCTTCCGACCCCCGTGACGGACCACGGCGCGGAGCTTTCCGGAGGGCAGCGTCTCGATCGCCATGAGGCAACCGTCCCACGCGTCCCACGGATTGTCAAGAGCGCCACACGTTGACTATTGGGTCAAACGGTCTTACCTGGTCTTTTTGTAGCGCCCCCGGCAGGATTCGAACCTGCGACCGTCGGATTAGAAGTCCGGTGCTCTATCCAGCTGAGCTACAAGGGCGTGTGTGGGGACAAGTCTGGCAGCTCAGCCGGAGGTTGACGACGACCGCGCACCCCTTCGTCATGATGTCGCTCCATCGACTCTCGACGACAGGAGACACCATGAAGGTTCTGGTAGCGACCCACATCACCCAAGGCGACGACATCGGCGACTACTGCGCCACAGTGGAGGGCGAGCTCGTCACACCGGCCATTCCGCCGTGCCCGGACCGGCTGTGCGGCTGCGCCCGCGGGTTCACCGGTCTCGGCAGCTCACACGGCACCACCACCGCGATCGTCGCGGACCTCGCCCACATCGACGAGCACCTGCTCAGCAACACGGTGTCGGACTTCCTGCGCAGGACGGGCCGGTTCGCCGGCCTGAGCGCGCGAGATCAGTACACGTTGATCATGCACCACACGTACGCAATCATGCGAGCAGCGGAGAAGCATTCAATCGGCACCGTCGTCTGCCGCACGGAGGCGCTGATCTTCGCCCGCGAATCGCTCGCTGCGTGAGGCCGTCAGACGCGATCGATGAGCTGGCGGCGCAGGAAGTCGAGCGCACTGATCACGCTCATCTGGCGCATCTGCTCACGTTGGCCGGGCAGCCGCAGCGTGGTGGTCACGACCTCGTCGCCGATGGCGAGGCCGATGCAGAGCGTGCCGACGGGCATGCCGTCCTGCTCGGTGGGGCCGGCAACGCCGGTGAGGGCGAGGCCGACGTCTGCCCCGAGCACTCGGCGAGCTCCGACGGCCATCTCGCCGGCCGCTGCCTCGCTGACCACCGGGCCAGGAGTTACGCCGAGCACGTCGAACTTGACCTCGCTGGCGTAGGACACCACGGCCCCGCGCAGCACGTCACTGGCGCCGGCGATGGCCGTCAGCCGTCCGGCCACCAATCCCCCGGTCACCGATTCGGCCACGCCGAGGGTGAGGCCGCGCGTGCGGAACATGTCCAGCACGACCGACTCCATCGTGTCGTCGTCGAAGCCGAACACGTGCTGACCGACGATCTCCTGCACGCGTGCCGACCAGCGCTCCAGCAGCACGTCCGCCTCGGCCGAGGTCTCGGCCTTGGCGGTCAGGCGGATCTTGAGGCCCTCCCAACCGCTCGCCAGGAACGCCAGCGTTGGGTTTCCCGCGGCATCGAGCTCGGCGATGATCGGGTCGAGCTTCTCGTTGAGGCCACTCTCGCTGTCGCCCCACGTACGCAGCGTGCGACTGGCGATGACGGCCACCTCGCCGCTGCGCGAATGCAGGTCGGGCAGGATCGCCCGCTCGACCATCTCCTTCATCTCGTGCGGCACGCCTGGCACGGCGTAGAGCACCTTCTCGACACCGTCGATGGTGACCGGGCAGATCAGGCCCGGCGCCGTGCCACGTGTCTGGACGATCACCTCGGCGCCCGCCGGGACCTGAGCCTGGCGCAGGTTGTTCTCGGCGAAGTACCGACCGCGTGCGGCGAACATCTCTCGGATCCGTTCGGCGATGTCGTCGTGCATCTCCAGCTCGACTCCCATCACCCGAGCGATTGCGTCGCGGGTCAGATCGTCGTGCGTGGGCCCGAGGCCGCCGCAGACGATGACGGCATCGGCAGCCGCGAGCGCGCTGCGAAAAGCGGTCTCGACCCGACCCAGGTTGTCCCCGACCTTGATCTGCTGCAGCGAGTCGAACCCGTGCGCGGCAAGCTGCTCGCCGATCCACGACGAGTTGGTGTCGACGATCTGGCCGAGCAACAGCTCCGTGCCGACCGCGACGACGTCAACTCGCATGGGCCATCCGGTTCACCTCGTTGTGGCGATGTGCCTTCCACATGTACTGGCCGAAGCTGCCCAGCGCGAGCACCACCGAGAGCCAGAGCAAGCCCTTCCACAGCCAGGTCGCGTCCACCGCCGTCAACGGCGCGATCGCGAACGCCACCGCGAACTGTTGGGTGAGGGTCTTGATCTTCGCGGCCATGCTGGCGGGCACGCTGACCCCCCTGGCTCCAACGGCCACGCGGTAGAGGCTCATCGCCAGCTCGCGAGCGAAGATGATCGCGACCGGCAGCCACCAGAACACGTTGTGATCGATCAGCGTCATCATCGCGACCAGCACGAGGAACTTGTCGGCCAACGGATCGACGAACGCTCCGAACGTCGTGCTGCCATGGCGGCGAGCGAGGAAGCCATCGATGCCGTCGCTCGCGCACAGGACGAACCAGACCACCACCGCGACCCAACTGCCGCGACCATTGTCGGGGATCACCAGGAACATCACCGGCGAGATGAACATCCGCGCGATGGTGACCAGGTTGGCCCACGTGGCGACGGCGCTCGGGTCGACCGGCATCA
>JAOBWO010000370.1 GCA_025463415.1 Acidimicrobiales bacterium
CTGGGCGATGGCTTCGCGCTCGGCGTCGGTGGACTCCGCCCCGATCGGGTTCTGGAGGTCGTTGTAGATGATCGCGCAGGTGGCCGGTGTGATCAGCGAGCGCACCTGGTCGAGGTCGATGCGGAACCCGGACGCCGTCGGGAGGTAGCGGTAGGCCTTGGCGACGCCGCCGAAGAACTCGATCTGGCTCACGTAGATCGGGTAGCCCGGGTTCGGGTAGAGCACCTCCTGGCCGGGATCCATCACGGTCTGGATGAACTTGGTGATGACGGGTTTGCCGCCGGGCTGGACGACGACCTGGTTCGGTGTGTAGTGCAGGCCGCGTCGCATGCCGATGTCTTCGGCCAGCGCCTCGCGCAGCGGTGCGATGCCGGCAGCCGGGCAGTAGCCGGTCTTTCCGTCGGCAATCGCGCGGTCCATCGCGGCCACGACGTTGGAGGGGGTCGCCAGGTCGAGATCGCCGAGGTGGAACGGGTAGATCCGGTTGCCCTTCGCGCCCCACTCGGCGGCCGCGAGCGAGACCGTGAACGCCGTTTCGGTGCCCAGTCGTGTGAGCCGTTCTGCCAGCGCCATGTCGCTCTCCCTGCGGGTTGCTGCACCGTCGGTGGCGCACGGGGATTGTACAAAACCAGCGGACCACCACGTGCCACAAGTCGGTAATCTTCCGCATTGCGAGAACCAATCTCATCACGTGCGGCTCGGTCCGCCGGAGGAATTGCGACGCGACCATGCGGGCAGGAAACCCTCCGGTCTCCGAGTGAGTCGCGTGCCGGAGGGATTGTGAAGCGACCGGGTGCGGCGGAAGGCCTCCGGTGCCGGTGTGAAGGGCAGCACGAGTGCATCGGTGCACGGCGACGGTGCTTGGATGGCGGCGATGATCAACCACGCCGACGATGCGGTGATCCGCACCCACCAGTTGCGCAAGGTCTATGCCGGCGCCCCCGCGTTCGGACCACCCGGTGCACGTCCCGGCGGCCCGCCCGGCGGGCGACCAGCCGGCCCGGTCGCCAGCCAGGTCAGCGGTGGCGTGAACGGTGCGCCGACCAAACCTCGCGACGCCGCGGTCGACTCGCTCGACCTCGAGGTCGGTCGTGGCGAGATCTTCGGCCTGCTCGGCCCGAACGGCGCGGGCAAGAGCACCACCATCGGCATGCTGACGACGCGCATCGTGCCGACGTCGGGTACGGCGATGGTGGCGGGCATCGACGTGATCGCCCACCCGGCTGCCACCAAGCAGCACATCGGCGTCGTCACCCAGACCAACACGCTGGACCGAGCGCTCACCGTGCGCGAGAACCTCGTCTTCCACGGTCGGTACTTCGGCATGCCGAACAAGCAGGCGCGCGCCGAGGCCGACCGGTTGCTCGAGGTGTTCCGCCTGGGCGACAAGAGCGACGTCGGCGTGCAGACGCTGTCCGGCGGCCTCGCCCAGCGGCTGATGGTGGCCCGCTCGATCATGCACCGGCCGTCGGTGCTGTTCCTGGACGAGCCGACTGCAGGTCTCGATCCGCAGACCCGGTTGAGCCTGTGGGAGCTGATCCGCGAGCTCAACGCCGGAGGACAGACGGTGTTGCTGACCACGCACTACATGGAAGAGGCCGACGAGCTCTGCGGTCGCCTGGCGATCATGGACCACGGGCGGATCCTCGCGCTCGACACGCCCGACGGCCTGAAGCGGTCCGTCGACGCCGACACCGTGGTGACGATCACCGCTGCGGGCGATGCCGGTGGGCTCGCCACGGCACTCGCCAGTGGCGACGGGGTGGTCAAGGCCGAGGCGACACCGCGTGGCGTCGAGGTGCACATGCGCGCCGCGCCCGGCATCGTGCCCCGGCTGATGACCAGCGCGGCCGACGCCGGATTCGAGGTCACCGACGTCTCGGTGGCCGAACCGTCACTGGAGACGGTCTTCATCCAGCTCACCGGAAAGGACCTGCGCGACTGATGGCAGCCACTACGATCACCGATCAACCCACCTCGTCCGCGGAGCCCAGCACCGCCACTGCGCAGGCGGCGTTCATCGCGCTGCTCGCTCGCGACCTCACCGTGCTCCGGAAGGAGTTCCGGATGTTCCTCGCTCGCACGGTCATGCAGCCGCTGCTGCTGATGTTCGTCTTCACGTACGTGTTCCCGAAGATCGGGCAGGGCGTCGGCGGCGGTGCCGGTGCCGGGCGGTTCTCGACCCTTCTGGTCGGCGGGGTGATCGCCAGCACGATGATCTTCCAGGGCATCCAGGCGGTTGCCCTGCCGCTGGTGCAGGACTTCGGCTTCACCCGCGAGATCGAGGACCGCGTCCTGGCCCCACTCCCGGTCGGAGCCATCGCACTGGAGAAGGTCGTTGCCGGTGCGGCGCAGGCGCTGGTTGCCGGGCTGCTCGTGTTCCCGATGGGTCTCTTCATCCCAGCGACGTCGATCGACCTGCACATCAACTACCCGTTGCTGATCGCGGTGATGGTGCTCGGCGCCTTCATGAGTGCGTCCCTCGGGCTGTTCGTCGGCACTCGGGTCGAGCCGCGGCAGGTGCCGCTGATCTTCGGTCTGCTCGTGATCCCGATGACGTTCCTCGGTGCGGTCTACTACCCGTGGCAGTCGCTGGAGCCGCTGCGGTGGCTGCAGATCGTCGTGCTCGCCAACCCGCTGGTCTACCTCAGCGAGGGCATGCGTGCTGCGCTCACCACCGGCGTCCCACACATGGCGTCTGGTGTGGTGCTGCTCGTGCTCGCCGCGGCCGGAGCGCTGCTGATGCGGGTGGGTGTCTCCGGGTTCCGAAAGCGGGTCCTCTCCTAGGGACAGCGCATCCGCGTGCCGGACTGACGGTCTCGATATTCTCTCCCGGCAAACGAAGCGAACCGGAGCGGGGGACCAAGATGTCGGATGCAAACGTCGACGAGCCGAGTGAGGTGGCCGAGGTTGACGACGGCCGCGGCAAGATCGAGCTCGTCGCTGCCATCATGCTCGGCCTCGCCGGTCTGCTGACCGCCTACGCCGCGTACTACGGCGGGCTCGCCGGTGGCGACGCGATCAAGGGCTACTCGCAGGCGACGATCTCGCGGAACGAGGCCAACGGCTACTACGCCGACTACGGCCAGAAGGTGGCTCAGGACACCAACGTGTTCCTGCAGTACCAGATCCAGGTCGAGTCGGGGAACGACGCGGTGGCTCAGGTCGTGCGCGAGCGGCTGTTCTCCCCTGAGCTCGAGGTGGCCTACGTCGCGTGGAACGAGCTCACCGGCGACAAGGACGTCCCGACCCCGATGGACACCCCGCAGTACGTCACCGAGGAATTGCCCCAGTACCAGACGTTCTTCGACCAGTCCACGAAGGAGTTCGACGAGGCTGCCAAGGTCGACGACCAGGGCGACAACATGGATCTCGCCGCAGTGTTCTTGGCGGTGTCGTTGTTCATGGCCGGCATCGCTGCACTCTTCAAGGTCAACAAGATCAGCATGGCGCTCCTCGCAGGCAGCGTGGTGTTCATCTTCCCCGGGTGTTGGGCGATCGCCAAGGGCAAGGGCTGGATCTCGTAGCGACGTAGCGCACGTCCCCGCGCACCTGACCACGCCCGGATCAGCGCAGCGCGCTCGCCGGCGCCCAGCAGCTGTGCGTGCCGCTGCTGATCCGCTCGGGCAGGCGGATCGAGGCGACCGGACCGGCCGCGATGTCCTGCGCGGCGAAGATCACGCAGTGCGACGAGTCGTCGTTCATGTCGGTGGTGAACGAGATGAGGTAACCGTCGTCCTCGGCGGTGGCTCCCACACGAGGTGCGAACGGTGCTTCACTGGCGAAGACGCCATCGGGGAACTTGTAGTCGTCGACCGTGCCGGTCTGCACGTCCAGCTTGGCCAGCCCGTCGAACAGGAACCAGCCGGGCTTCGCCGTCACCGCATAGGTGTAGCGGTACGGCCGGCCGGCGACCTGGTTGTTGATCATGCCGAACTCGAGGACGCGGTCGTCGAGGCGTTCTTCGGTGGTGGCACCGGTGCGCATGTTGAACCGCCAGCGATGCGGGTGGGCCTGGAGCTGAGCCAGGTCGACGAAGCGGAACATCTGCTCGAACAGGGTGGCGTCCGGTGTCGGCTTCGGGTTCGGCTGGGCCTGGTGGAAGCCGTCGAGCACGATCTCGTCGCCGTCCTCGTAGGCGTTGATCCAGTGCAGGACGTACGTCGGGTCGGCCTCGAACCAGCGGATGTCCTCGGCCCCTCCTCGACGGGGGATGACGGCGAAGCGGGTGGGCAGGTCGCGGAAGTAGCGCACCGCGTAGATGTCGCGTTCGAGCAGCGCCGGATCCCAGAACATCGGGCAGTCGTTGAGGATCGCGTAGTGCTCGGTGAACGCCATGTCGTGCGGCAGGCGGGGACCGGGGAGCGGCACGGGCGTGTAGTGGACGAGGGTGTTCAACGCGTCGACCACGCCGTAGTGCATGTACGGCGCCGTGGTCGAGTAGTTGAAGAACAACATCTCGCCGGTGCGCTCGTCGACCTTGGTGTGCGCGCTGACGCCCTCGGCCGGGAAGCGCCCGCCCCAGGACTCGCGGCCGAGGTCGGTCAGGGTGACGGGATCGTGGAGGTAGAGATCGCCGCACTGGTAGAAGCTGGACTTGGCGACGCCGGCGTGCACGACGACATCGGTGCTGGACGCATCCTTCATCCGCGTGCGCGCACCCCACCCGTCGCGCAACGATCGTTCCGGCGCTTCGGCCAGCCCGGCCCACAGCGCGTGCCCGGCCTCGTTCTCGGCGAGCAGGCCCTCGGTGCGCACGAACCGGTTGCGGTAGGTGGCCCGGCCGACGTTGCCGTCGCCCGGCACGAAGCTCATCGCGTGGAGCATGCCGTCGCCGTCGAAGGAGTGGTAGCGGCCGATCGATTCGTGGACCGGGTTCTCGGTGTTGCGGAGGTACACCCCGTGGAGGTCGGAGGGGATCGTGCCGGTGACCTCGAGGTCGTTGGCGTCGTACTCGACGATGTTCGGCCGCCAGGCCCCTGTCCGGTACGGATGGTCGTCGCTCGGGTCGAGCGTCGTCGCCATCGTCCCGACGACACTCGTGCCTGGCCTCGTGTTCGTTCCGATCCCCACGCGCCCAACGTATCGCGCAAGACTTTCCGCCATGACGGAAACGATGACCTACAACGCCACGGGGCTCGTTGTCCACGATGCCGACGCCCATGTGATGGAGACGCCCGGATGGCTCCGCGACCATGCCGACCCCGGCGTGCGTGAGCGGATCGAAGCGCTCGAGTACCAGAGCGGGAACGAGCTCCGCCAGACCGGTGACCCGAGCGAGCAGCGCCGCGACCTCGACGGCGCGTTCGAGGGCCTGCGTCGCAAGCACGAGTCGGCCGAGTACATCGCGCTCGAGGCCGAGGAGATCATGCTCCGCAAGAACTTCGCAGCGACGGGCTCGTTCATCGCCGAGCACCGCTCTCGCGCGCTCGATCTGCTCGGCTTCGCGAGCCAGTTGGTCTTCAACACGTTCCACAACTCACGTCTGCACGACTGGGAGCACAGCGGCGACATCGACTTCGCGATCGGCGCCGCCCGCGCCCACAACCGGGCGATGACGGAGTTCTGCTCGGTCGACCCGCGTCTGCTCTCCACGCTGTACGTGCCGCTCGCCGACCTCGACCGCGCGCCCGCCTTGGCCGAAGAGGCGATCGCGATGGGCGCGGGTGCACTGCTCGTCGCGTCGGGCTGCCCGCCCGGCCATTCGCCGAGCCACATCGGCCTCGACCCGGTGTGGCAGGTGGCCAGCGAAGCCGGCATCCCGATCGTCTTCCACGTCGGCGGCACCGGTGCGCTGATCGACCCGAACTACTTCCGCAACGGCCTGCCCGTGCCGCCGGACTTCCACGGCGGTGCCGAGAACTTC
>JAOBWO010000376.1 GCA_025463415.1 Acidimicrobiales bacterium
CCCGCTGCTCGACGTCAACGGTGGCTTCCGCTCCGACCTGACCATGCTGCGCATCGCCGAGAACACCTACCGCGTCATGACCGGCGCGTTCGACGGCCCGCGCGACAAGTTCTGGTTCCAGCACAACATGCCCACCGACGGATCCGTGCACTTCCAGGACCTCCCCTCCGCGTACTCCACCATCGGTCTGTGGGGCCCGAACGCCCGCAAGGTCATGGAGAAGCTCAACGACGCCGACGTGTCCAACGAGGCCTTCCCGTACGGCACCACCCAGGAGGTCCTGTTCGGCAGCATCCCGGTGCGGCTGTTCCGCATCTCCTACGTCGGCGAGCTCGGTTGGGAGATCTACGTGCAGACCGAGCACGCCCGCGCGGTGTGGGACCGCGTCGCCGCTGCCGGCCAGGAGTTCGGCATCGTGCCGGTCGGCGCCGGCGTGTACGGCACCACGGGTCGCCTGGAGAAGGGCTACCGGCTGATGGGCAGCGAGCTCGACGGTGAGTACACCGTTGTCGAGGCCGGCCTCGCCCGGCCGAAGGTGAAGTCCGCCGACTTCATCGGCAAGGCGAAGTACCTCGAACACCGCACCGAAGATCCGGCCGCCATCCTGTGCACGCTGACGGTGGAGGACCACGTCTCGGCTCGCGACGGTGTCAAGCGGTTCATGGTCGGTGGCGAGACGATCACCACCCCCGACGGCGAGCGCATCGTCGACCGCAAGGGCCGCGTCTCGGTCGTCACGACGGCTGGCTCGGGCCCGTCATACGGCAAGTTCCTCCTGTTGGCCTACCTGCCGCCGCAGCACGCCGTGGTGGGCACAGAGCTGTGCGTGTTCTACATGGACGAGCTGTACCCGGTGCAGGTCGCCGTCGTCGGTTCCACGCCGATCTTCGATCCCACCGATGCACGGATGAAGAGCTGAGTCCCGCATGGCGCTGCGCATCCTCGTGTGCGTGAAGCGTGTGCCCGCCCCGGGCGCGCGCATCACCCTCACCGCCGACCACTCGGCGATCGACGTCAAGAACCTCGGCTTCACCACGTCGCCGCACGAGGAGTGCGCGGTGGAGGAGGCCATCCGTCTCGTCGAACGGCATGGCGGCGAGGCCACCGTGCTGACCCTCGGCGCGGCCGAGGCCGAGGAGCAGTTGCGGTACGCGATCTCGGTCGGCGTCGTCAAAGCCGTCCACGTCTCGCATCCCTCGCTCATCGGCGAGAGCGACTGGGATCCCCAGGCGACGGCAGCCGCGCTGGCCGACACGATCGCCTCGATCGAGGCGGCCGACGGGGCGTTCGACCTGATCCTGTTCGGCAACGAGAGCGCCGATGCCGGTGGCTTCCAGGTCGGTGTGCGCGTCGCTCGCAAGCTCGGCCGTCCCATCGTCAACGGGATCAAGTCGATCACGGTGTCGTCGGGTGACGGAGGCGCCGTCACGGCCCAGCGCGAGTCGACCTCGGGCTTCGAGGTCTACAACCTCCGCCTGCCCGCGGTGCTCGGCGTGAAGGAGGGCCTCAACCTTCCCCGCTACCCGACGCTGCCCGGCCGGCTGAAGAGCAAGAAGGCAGAGGTCGCCGCAATCGTCGCCGAGCCCGTCGCCGGCGGTCTGCTGACGGAGTCGTTCGACAACGCCGCCGAGCTCGTCGTGCAGACCACGATGCTGGGCACCGGTGAGGATGCAGCACCCGCGATCGTCGATCTGATCGAACGGCTGGGCCTGCTGTGAGCGAAGTGCTGGCCATCTTCGAGCACGATCGCGGCGTTGCCGCCGAGACCTCGTACCAGTCGCTCGGCTTCGCCCGCGCGCTGCTCGCCGCGGGCGTCGGCTCGTCGATCACCGCAGTGGTGATCGGCGCCGAAGCCGATGCCTTGGCGCACGATCTCGGCGCCTACGGCGCGTCGTCGGTCGTCCTCGTTCACCACGCCGAGCTGACGGACTACGCACCGGAGGCCTGGGGCGAAGCAGTCGCCGAGCTGATCGCGTTGCGTTCGCCGGCAGCGGTGGTGGCCACCGGCACCGACCGCGGCAACGAGGTGCTGGCTTACGCATCGGCCATCGCGGACCTGCCGTTCGCCGCCAACGTCACCGAGATCCGCTCCGTCGGCGAGGCCAGCCTCGACCTGACGCGAGTGCGTTGGGGTGGCAGCCTGCTCGAACAGTCCAAGCTGGTGGCTGCCAGCTACGTGCTGTCCGCCGCGGCGCACGTGTTCGACGGCGACCCCTCGCCCGACCACATCGGCGCCACGGCCGCCACCGAGTCGGTCGACGCGACGTTGCCCTCCACCGCCGCGCGCACGCGCATCACTGACCGGGTGACGCTGTCGTCGGGCATCACGCTGACCACCGCCGCGGTGGTCGTCAGTGGGGGCCGCGGTGTCGGGTCGGCGGAGGGCTTCGCGCCACTCGTCGAGCTCGCCGATCTCCTCGGCGGCGCCGTCGGTTGCAGCCGGGTCGTGACGAACAACGGTTGGCGCCCGCACAGCGATCAGGTCGGCCAGACCGGCAAGCGGATCGCCCCCGAGCTGTACATCGCGTGCGGCATCTCCGGCGCGATCCAGCACTGGGTCGGCATGATGGCCAGCAAGCACGTGCTGGCGATCAACACCGATGGCGAGGCGAACATGGTCGGCAAAGCCGAGTACGCGGTCATCGGCGACCTCCACAAGATCCTCCCCGCCGTGAGCGCCGAGATCCGCAAGCGCCGCACCCAGTAGTCCCCGCACCCCCCTCGTTGTTCCGCCGCACCCCGTGGTTCCCAGCAACTTCCAGCCCCGCAGACGGCCGCTTCTACCGCACACAACAGCAAGCGCGGTGATGTGGATCGGCCATGATCGGCGGAGGAGCGTGATGCAGTGGCGCAGAACATCTACGACGACCCCGAGTTCTTCGACAACTACGCCCGGCTGCCGCGCTCACAGCAGGGGTTGGACGCGGCGGGGGAGTGGCCGGCGATCCGGGCGCTGCTGCCGGAGATGGACGGACTCGACGTGGTCGACCTGGGCTGTGGCTACGGCTGGTTCTGCCGCTGGGCGGCCGAGGCCGGCGCGGCGTCGGTGCTCGGGTTGGACGTCTCGACGAAGATGCTGGAGCGCGCCGCAGCCGACACGGATGATGCTCGCGTCGAGTACCGACGCGAGGACCTCGACGAGGTCGAGCTCGCCGCGAGGTCGTTCGACCTCGTCTACAGCTCGCTCACGCTGCACTACCTCGTCGACGTGAGCCGGCTCTTCGTCGTCATCGCGCAGGCACTCCGCGAGGGCGGCCGGATGGTCTGCTCGGTTGAGCATCCGTTGTACACGGCGCCGTCACGACCCGCCTTCTTCCAGCACGACGGCCGCATCGTGTGGCCGCTCGACGAGTACTCGCTGGAAGGTGAGCGCATCACCAACTGGCTGGCCGAGGGTGTCGTCAAGCAGCATCGGACCGTTGCGACGTACGTCAATGCCCTGGCGGACGCGGGTCTCGCGATGACCCGCATGGTCGAGTGGGCGCCGACGCGTGCGGACGTCGACGCACATCCGGACTGGGCGATCGAGGTGCATCGGCCGCCGTTCCTGCTCCTGGCGGCGCAGTTGAGCTGACGCTCGTCAGCGGGCGTACGCAGCCAGGAACGCGTCGACGCCGGCGCGCGCGGCACGACGGGCGTCGTCCGCGGCGACCCGACGTGTGCCCATCGCCGACAGCTCCACCATCTCCGCGTTCGTCAGCGCGATCAGCTGCTTCGCGGCGAGCTCCGGGTCCTTGACGCGGAGGTGGCCGGCCTCGGAGAGGCGGGCGAGCTTGGTGGCGAGGGCATCGAGCAACGGCCCCGACGCTCGCTCGCTGATCGCCGTGGAGAGCTCGGGATCTCGCTTCACCTCGGCCACGATCTGCCGCTGCAAGGATTGCGAGCACTCCGACTGGTGGCAGGCGACGAGGCTCTCGCCCAGGGCATGCAGCGCGGCCCGCCAGGTTCGCGTCGTGACATCGAGGCCGTCGATCGCCGCCATCAGATCGCGGTTGAGGCGCGCTGCGGACTCACCGAGCGACTCCCGGAACAGACGTTCCTTGGTGCCGAAGTGGCTGTAGATGGTGGGCTTGGAGACTCCGGCCTTCAGCGCAATCGCGTCGACGCTCGCCCGCTCGAAGCCGAGCTCGCCGAACATCTGCGCCGCCGCGTCGAGGATCGACCGGCGCTTGTCCGGCCGCCCGTAGAGGTGTTCCTCCGGTTCGGCGACAGCAGTCGGGACGACGGACATGTGAACACTGTACTCGGAAGTTGTCTTTACTGAACGGTGTAGTTAAGTTGCCCCGGCATGGAAGCGCTCGAGGAGACCTCGCCCCTGGAACCTGCGGGAGCCGTGGACCGACAGCCCGTCATCCATGTCGATCGACGAACGTGGGCGATCATCGCCGTGCTGGGGCTCGCTGCGTTCATGTCCGTGCTCGACGGCACGATCGTCACCGTGGCGGTCGAGACGTTCGGCGAGGTGTTCCACAGTTCGCTCACCACCACGGCCTGGGTCGCCGTGGGCTATCTGCTCGCCGCAGCCTCGGCGCTGCCCATCTCGGGTTGGGCGATCGACCGCTTCGGTGGCCGCCGGATCTTCGTCATCGGCGTCGGCGTGTTCCTCGTCGGATCGATCCTGGCCAGCTTCGCGTGGTCGATCGGCAGCCTGATCGCCTTCCGGGTCGTGCAGGGCTTCGGGGGCGGGATGATGGAGCCGACCGCGATCACCCTCGCTGCATCGGTGGCAGGTCCGAAGCGGATCGGCAAGATCATGGGTGTCCTCTCGCTGATCGTCAACGTCGCTCCGGTCCTCGGCCCGCTCGTCGGTGGGTTCTTCGCCACGTCGGCCCACTGGCGGCTGATCTTCCTCATCAACGTCCCGATCGGTGTGCTCGTGCTGATCGCGGCGTGGCTGGTGATCCCCAGTGATGTCGCCAAGGGCGAGCCACGTGCCGTCGATCTCCGTGGTCTGTTCCTGCTCACGCCCGGGTTCGTTGCCTTGCTGTTCGCGATCGATCGCGTCGGAGCGAAGGGCAACGTCGTCGTCATCGCGATCACAGCGATCGCCGGCATTGCGCTGCTCCTTGCGTACGGTCGCAGGGCGCTGCGCGTCGCGGTGCCGGTCGTCGACCTCCGCCTCCTCACCAGGCCAGGTTTCGCCGCCAGCGCGGGCACGGTGGCCGTGTTCGGCCTGATCATGTACTCGTCGCTGATCATGCTGCCACTGTTCCTGGGGCAGCGCTTCGGCGCCACCGGCGCGGGGCGCGGTCTGCTGACAACGGCGCTCGGCGTCGGACTGCTGATCTCGATGTCGTACGCGAGTCGCCGCAGCGACGTGACCGGGCCGCGCCCGTTCGTCGTGCCCGCCGGCGCCGTCTCGGCTGTTGGGCTCGGCGTCTTCGCCCTGTTCGACGAGCACCTCCCCATCGGTGCGCTCGTCGTGCTGTTCGTCGTGATGGGGTTGAGCTTCGGCTGCATCGCGGCGCCCACGTTCTCCAATGTGTTCCGCACGGTGGCCGAGGGCGAGGTCGCGCAAGCGACGACGTCGATGTTCATCATCGTGCAGGCCAGCGCGTCGCTCGGCTTGACGCTGATCGGGCTCCTGCTCGGCAACGGATCCGTCTCCCGCTTCGGCCCGCTGTTCGGGATGCTCGCCATCGTGGCCGTCGGCGTGAGCTTCATCGGACGGCTCCTGCCCGGCGCCGCCGATCCGGACGCTCCGGTGGCGAAGCCAGCCATGACCCACTGAACATCGCGGCACGAAGCCGGCGGCTCGTGACCGTGACGGACCGGTTGTCAGACTGCAGTCATGCAGTACGACTCGTCGCTCCGCCCGCCACAGCACACGCCGGCGTTCGACGCCTTCACCCCTCGCCGAGAGGTCGTGCGCGACGGCATCGGCATCTCGTTCCTCCACGAGGGCGCCGGGGGCTATCCGCTCGTGCTGCTGCACGGGTATCCGGAGACGAACCGGATCTGGTGGCGCAACATCGCGCCGCTCGCGGCGGCCGGGTTCGAGGTGATCGCGCCGGATCTGCGCGGCTACGGCGAGAGCGACCTCTCGCCGGACGACGCCTACGACCTGACCATCTACAGCCGCGACGTCCATGCGCTCGTCCACGAGGTCCTCGGCCACGAGCGCTGCGCGTTGGTGGCCGGAGACATCGGCGGAGTGGTCGCTATCGACCTGGCCCAGCGGTTCGAGGGCTTCGTCGAGCGGCTGTGCTTCTTCAACAGCGTGCCGCCCCCGACCCCTGGGTTCGACCTCTCGACGTTCAGCGCGATCCGCGGTGGACCGACCGGGGACTACCAGGAGCTGCAAGGTGCCCGTCCGGACGAGCTGCTCGCGATGTTGGCCACGCCAGCGGCGCGACGCCAGTGGATCGCTGCGATGTACACCAGCCGGTTGTGGGCATCACCCGGCACGTTCACGCGTGAGCAGGTCGACTTCATGACCGAGCCGTTCGGCGACGAGGCTCGGATGCGTGCCTCGTGGGCGCCGTACCAGCTGGCCCACGGACGGCCGATGTCGGAGACGCCGATGACGTTCGGTCCGATCCAGACGCCCACGCTCGTCCTGTACGGGCACGACGATCACGTGGTCGGCGACGACTTCATCGTCGCGTGCGAGGTGGCGTTCGCCAACCGGATCGGGCCACTCGTGGTGCCCGGCGCCGGCCACTTCCTCCAGTGGGAACGGGCCGACATCCTCAACCCACTCCTCATCTCGACGTTCGGTGACCTGCGCGCGTAGAGGCCCCGCAGTTCTGGCCGGCGGAATGCGCGTTGTCAGGGGCTGAAACCTTCGCGGAACCGAGGGGTTGACGGGAGCGGCGAGGTCGTGCATACTCAACCAAGTAGTTGATCAATAGATCGGTTGAATAGCAGTGGCCAACGACTCGCTCAGCATCACGTTCGCAGCGCTCGCCGACCCCACCCGCCGGGCCATCCTGTCCCGGCTGGCCACGGGCGAGGCGACGGTGAACGAGCTGGCGGAGCCGTTTGCGATGAGCCTGCAGGCCGTCTCCAAGCACGTCAAGGTGCTGGAGCGGGCGGGGCTCATCGTCCAGGGTCAGAACGCCCAGTACCGCCCGTGTCGACTGGAGGCCGCACCGCTCGACGGCGCCGTCGACTGGATCGACAAGCACCGGGTCGTCTGGGAGGAGCGCCTCGACCGACTCGGTGATCACCTCCGCAAGATCCAACAGGCGAAGCCTCAACCCCATCAGAAACCGGAGAAGAACCCGTCATGAACGACACCACCACCAATCCGTCCACCCCGACCAACCTGGGTGAGGTCACCTTCGTGCGGGTCTACGACGCGCCACGCGAGCTCGTCTTCGAGTGCATGGTCACGCCGGAGCACCTCACTCACTTCTGGGGGCCGGTCGGGATCCACACGCCGCTCGAGAACATCGAGATCGACCTCCGTCCCGGCGGCATCTTCAAGACCGTCATGGTCGACGACACCAGCGGTGACGAGTACCCGAACATCGGCGTGTTCGTCGAGATCGATGCGCCGTCGAAGTTGGTCTGGACGGAGCCCGAGGTCGAGGGCGGGATGACCACCACCTCGTACTTCAAGGACCTCGGCGACGGCCGCACCGAGGTGACGATCCATCAGACCAACGTGCCGGAGATGTTCCGCACGCCCGAGGCCCAGGCCGGCATGCAGAGCAGCTTCGACCGCTTCGCGGCGTACGTCGCGACGCTCTGACGGGTCAGCGGTCCTGCCAGGTGCAGACGCAGGCCTCGTTGCCATCGGCGTCGGCCAGCACCCACCAGGAGCGAGCGAACCGGTCGGTCATCAACGTGCCCCCGGCGGCCAGCGCAGCGGCCACACGGGCCTCGGCCACGTCGTGGGGCACGGAGATGTCGACGTGGAAGCGGTCGCGTTCCGGGCGCGGCTCGTCCATCTGCTGGAACCACATCGGCGGTCCGATGCGCAGCGGGTCGACGAGCGCGCCGCCGACATCGCGGTAACCGAGGATCGCCGCCCAGAACGGCAAGATGCGACTGACGTCCATCGTGTCGATCGCGAACTCCACGCCCTGTGCCGCGGTGGCCTCCGATGTCGCTCCTGCATCGGCGGCGATGGCCGTGAACGTGCGCGCCACGTCCGCGTCCAGCGTCGTCAACCCGCCCGCCGCGTGCGTGCTCAGCACGACGTGCACGCGGTCCGGGTAGCGGATGTCGATGTCCGGATGGTGCTGGGCCCTCTCGGCGGCAGCGGCGATCGCCACAGACAGTGCCGCGGCTGCCGGGAACGATCCGGCCCGATAGCTGGCGTGGATCGCTCCGAGGACGTACCGCCAGTCGTCGAGCCCATCGAGCGCGGCGAACTCGTCAGCGGTGAGTGCGGTGTACTCCATCGCTCCAGTAGAGCACGCCGGCGTCACACCCGGAGCGTGCGCGCCGCGCGTGCAGAAGTTCGCAGAAAAAGTGACGTTCTGGGAGACCGGAACCTTCGCGGAACTACGCGCTACTTGGCGGCGGCGGCGATGGCTCGCCAGACCTTCTCGGCGGTGGCGGGCATGTCGACGTGGGTGACGCCGAGGTGCCGCAACGCGTCGACGACGGCCGACTGCACGGCTGGGGTGCTGCCGATCGTGCCGCTCTCGCCGATGCCCTTTGCGCCGAGCGGGTTGACCGGCGTCGGGGTCTCCATGTGGATGACCTCGAAGCTGGGCAGCTCGGCGGCGGAGATCATCGCGTAGTCGGCGAGGTTGGAGGTGATCGGGTTGCCGTCGTCGTCGTAGCGGACCTCTTCGAGCAGCGCCTGCGCGGTGCCCTGGGCGACGCCGCCGTGGATCTGGCCCTCGAGGAGCAGCGGGTTGAGGACGCGGCCCGCGTCGTCGCAGGCGACGTGGCGGAGGTGCTTGACCTGGCCGGTCTCGGTGTCGACCTCGACGACCGCGACGTGCGCGCCGAAGGGGAACGTCGGGCTGGTCGTGGCGAAGGTGGTCGCTTGGACGAGGCCGCCTTCGGTCTTCATCGCGATCGCGAGGTCGGCCCAGGTCTTGCTGACGGCCGGGGTTCCGGCGACGTGGAAGGCACCGAGGTCCTTGTCAAGCACGACGTCGGCTTCGTCGGCCTCGAGCAGACGCGCGGCGAGCTTGGTTGCCTGCTCGACGAGCTCGACCGCGGCCTGGTTGACCGCGGCGCCACCGTGTTGCAGCGAGCGCGAGCCCATCGTGCCGCCGCCGGTGGGGACGAGGTCGGTGTCGCCCCAGACGAGCTCGATCTTGTCCATGTCGATGCCGGTGCGCTCGGCCGTGATCATCGAGAACGCCGTCGCGTGGCCCTGACCGTGCGGTGACGTGCCGGCGTAGACGATCGCCCGACCGTCCTCGAGGATCTCGATCTTCGCGTCGTCACCGAACGGTGGGATGCCGCCGGTGATCTCGACGTACACGCTGACGCCGATGCCGATCTGCTTCGAGTCGCCATTGGCGCGGCGTGCGGCCTGGTCGGCGCGCAGCTGCTTGTAGCCGGCAGCATCGAGGGCCTTGTCCATCGCGACCTCGAAGTCGCCGACGTCGTACGTCTGACCGATCGACGTGGTGTGCGGCTCCATGAACTTCGGGATCAGGTTGACGCGGCGGACGTCGGCGGGATCCATGCCGAGCTCGTAGGCGAAGATGTCCATGGCCCGCTCGATCGCGGCAGTGGCCTCTGGGCGACCGGCGCCGCGGTACGCGACGATCGGGGTCGTGTTGGTGACGACGCTGGTGGTGCGGCACTCGATGTTGGGGATGTCGTAGACGCCGCTCGACATGGGGCGTGTCATGAACGGGGCGAGGATCATGCCCATGTCGGCGAAGCCGCCGCAGTCCTGGATGGCGTGCAGCTGGTAGTGGGTGACCTTGCCGGCCTTGGTGCCGCCGATGGTGATGTACTGCAGCTGGGCCCGACCGTGGCCGAGGGCCACCATCGACTCGCTGCGGGTCTCTCGCCAGACCACGGGACGGCCGACCTTCTTCGCCAGGCGGCCGAGCAGCAGCTCCTCCGGGTAGGCGCCGATCTTCGCGCCGAAGCCGCCGCCGACGTCGGGCGCGACGATGCGCACGTCAGGGGCCGTCAGCTCGTTGGTGGCGACGATCGCGTCCTTCACGCCCTGTGAGTGCTGGGTGCTGATCCACTGGTGGAGGCGCCCGTCGACCCACGCGACGGCAGACCCGCGCATCTCCATCGGGCACGGTGCGACCCGTTGGTTGAGGAACCGGCCCTTGACCGTCACCTCGCAGCCGGCGAAGAAGTCGTCGCCGGTGTTCTCGGGCATGCCGAGCGCGGTGGTGTCGAACACCACGTTGCTGCCCGCGCCCTCGTAGATCAGGGTGCCCGAGGCCATCGACGCCTCGACGTCGACCAGCACGGGCAGGGGGTCGATGTCGACGATGACGGCGTTGACCGCGTCCTCGCCTTCGGCCCGCGTCTCGCTGAGCACGACGGCGACGCACTCGCCGACGTAACGCACCTTCTCGGTGGCCAGCAGCGTGCGCGAGACCATCGGGTTGAAGACCGCTGGAGCCGGCCCGAGCTCGAGATCGGCGGCCGTGTAGACGCCGATCACGCCCGGCATGGCCGCGGCCTCAGATGTGTCGATCGACAGGATGATGCCGTGTGCGACCTGGCTGCGGACGTACGTGGCGTGCACCGCACCCGCGAGCATCGGCTCGACCATGTCGTCGACGTAGGTGCCGCCAACGGTGAGGAACTTCGGGTCCTCCTTGCGAAGGACCCGATTGCCGAGAATGCTGCCGCCCACGCGGAACCCCCTGTTGCCGATCGACATCAGCGACGCCGACGTCCGGGTCGACCTTAGTCACCCACCGGTGGAAGTCGACGACGCAGCGGCGAGCGCGTCGGCCTGGCGGATCGCGATGATGGCCGTGATCATGTTGTACGGCCACCCCGCCGGGAGGGCCGTTGACGCTGCGGGGGCGGGTAGCGCCGTGGTGCGCTGCGCACCGTCGGGCACGTAGTCGATCTCCGTGCGTGCGGCCTCACGAACGCCCTCGTCGGTCTGGAGACGATCGACCTCGGCCTGCAACTGGGTGTTGGCCTGGTCGAGCGTCTGCAGCTCGGCCGTGCGGACCTTCAGATCGTCGCGCTGACGCATCCACGACTTGACGGGCAGGACGAAGAGCGCTGCGCCGATCGCGAGCGCGATCAGGGTGCCGATCGCACCGACGATGAGGCGGCCACGGCCGCGACGCATGATCTGCTTGTCGCGCGGGATCGGGGTGGTGAAGTCGTCGAGCAAGCCGGAGCGTTCGGTCTCGCGGGTGCTCGAGCCCGACCGGTTCGGCACCGTCGAACGCTTCCCCGTGCGCGTGGCAACCCCGCCCCCGGCCTTCCGTGGGCGCGGAATGCTGCTCGTGCGATGGCCCTCGTTCACGGCGGACAGCTTTGCAGCTCCGTCCGCGCGAAGGGTGTCACTCAGCGACGTGGCCCGAGCGCGTTCCGGCCGCGGAAGGCGGCGGCCTCGCCGAGGTGCTCCTCGATGCGGAGCAACTGGTTGTACTTGGCGACGCGATCGCTGCGCGCCGGCGCGCCGGTCTTGATCTGCCCACAGTTGGTCCCGACCGCGAGGTCGGCGATCGTCGCGTCCTCGGTCTCGCCGCTGCGGTGGCTCATCACGCTCGTGTACCCATGGCGCGTGGCCAGCTCGACCGTGTCGAGCGTCTCCGTGAGGGTGCCGATCTGGTTGACCTTCACCAGCACGCTGTTCGCGACCCGACGGTCGATGCCCATCTGCAGCCGCTCGGTGTTGGTGACGAAGAGGTCGTCGCCGACGAGCTGCACCCGTGTGCCGAGCGCTGTGGTGAGCGAGCCCCAGCCGTCCCAGTCGTCCTCGGCCAT
Source organism: Acidimicrobiales bacterium (assembly GCA_025463415.1). GTDB lineage: Bacteria > Actinomycetota > Acidimicrobiia > Acidimicrobiales > Ilumatobacteraceae > WLMZ01. The sequence goes on from JAOBWO010000376.1 coordinate 11,848, forward strand.
GCCGTCCTCGATCGAGACGATCGGGTAGGTGTCGACGAGCCGGGTCCAGTAGTCGGTCAGCTCGTCGCTGGAGAGCACCTTGCCCTCGCCGGCGAGGTGGTAACGGCCGTCGCGGTAGATCTCGCTCATCGCCGGGTCGAGGGCGATCGCGATGTCGTCGCCGGGCGTGTAGCCGGCGAGCTCGATGGCCTCGACGAGCAGCTTGATCGCGTCCTCGTTGCGGGCCAGGTTCGGGGCGAAGCCGCCCTCGTCGCCCACTGCTGTCGACAGGCCGCGGTCGTGGAGCAGCTTCTTCAGGGTGTGGTAGGTCTCGGTGCCCCACCGAAGCGCCTCGCGGAAGCTGGCGGCGCCGACCGGCATGACCATGAACTCCTGGAGGTCGATCGTGTTGTCGGCGTGGGCGCCGCCGTTGATCACGTTCATCATCGGCACGGGCAGCACATGCGCGTTCGGGCCGCCGACGTAGCGGTACAGCGGCAGCTCCAGTTCGATCGCGGCAGCCTTGGCCACGGCGAGGCTCACGCCGAGCATCGCGTTGGCCCCCAGGCGCGACTTGTTGTCGGTGCCGTCGAGGTTGATCAGGACCGTGTCGATCAACCGTTGCTGCAGTGCGTCGATGCCGTCGAGCTCGTCGGCGATCTCGCCGTTGACGAAACCGACAGCCGTGGTGACGCCCTTGCCGCCGAAGCGGCTGCCGCCGTCGCGCAGCTCGACGGCCTCGTGCTCGCCCGTCGATGCGCCGGAGGGGACCATCGCTCGGCCCAGCGCACCGGAGTCCAGGACGACGTCGACCTCGACCGTCGGGTTGCCGCGGGAATCGAGGACTTCACGACCGACGATGGACACGATCTCAGACATGCCGGCCAACTTAATCGGTGGTGCCGCTCAGCCTTTGATCTCGTCCCAGAGCGCATCGAGCACGGTCAGGTCGCTGGTCGAGAGATCGATGCCGCGCTCTCGCGCCAAACCTTCGACGCCTTCGAAACGACTGCGGAACTTGGTGACGGCGGCGCGGAGCGCGACCTCCGGGTCGACCTTCAGGTGGCGCGCCACGTTGACGACGGAGAACAGCAGATCCCCGAGCTCCTCCGCGGTCGCGGTCGCGTCGCCGCTGGCGTGGGCGGCGATCACCTCGTCCGCTTCCTCGGCGATCTTCGCCAGCGCGCCGGACACCTCGGGCCAGTCGAAGCCGACTCCCGCCGCCTTCTTCTGAGCCTTGTACGCGTACGACAAGGACGGCAGCGAGGACGGGATGCCGTCGAAGACGCTGGTGCGTCCCTTCTCCTCGCGCTTGATCGTCTCCCAGTTGCTGAGCACCTGCTCGGTGCCGTTGACGGCGGTGTCGCCGAACACGTGGGGGTGCCGGCGGACGAGCTTGTCGTGCACGCCCTGCGTGACGTCGGCGATCGTGAACCGGCCCTGCTGCTCGGCGATCGTGGCGTGGAACTCGATCTGGTAGAGCAGATCGCCGAGCTCCTCGATCAGGTCCTCGTCGGTGGACGCGTCGTCGGGGTCCAGGTTCTGCAGCGCGTCGACGACCTCATAGGTCTCCTCGAGCAGGTACGGGATCAGGCTGGCGTGGGTCTGCTCGATGTCCCACGGGCACTGCTCGCGCAGCGTGCGCGCCAGAGCGTGGAACCGCGCGTAGTGCTCGGCCACGGCGACCCCGAGCTGCGGGATGTAGATGCTCGTCAGGTGATCGGCCTCGACCGTGGTGTCGAGCTGGGCCCACGTGGTGTGGGTGATCAACTCGTCGGGTGTTCCGAGGCGTTGGAGGATCACGACCTCGACGTCGTCGTTGGACACGTCGCCGGCGTCGTCGACCGCCAGCTTGATGTCGCTCAGCACCCAGTTGGCGTGGCAGTGCGCAACCAGC
>JAOBWO010000394.1 GCA_025463415.1 Acidimicrobiales bacterium
CCTGGTTCGAGGATCTCTTGGCGGTCCTCGGCCAAGACGCTCAGCATCTGCTCGTCCGAGATCATGAGTAGCTCGAGTTCGCGTGACTCTTCGGTCATTTCCATCATTTCGTGAACCGTTAGGTAGAACTCTTCCGCACTCGCCGGATCCCGCAGGCGGACGCAGTTCACGAACGAGCGCTGCAGACGGTCGAGGTACTGAGGTCCGTAGAGCACGCCGAGCGTGAGGTGCCAGAGGTTAGACAGTGCGAGCATCGAGCCGTCGGCGACTCCGTCGTGTCCGACGGCGCGCGCCTGCGGCTCCACCAGCTGGTCGACGATCTTCGCGGTCACCATGAACCGCTTGTCGACGACCACGACTTTCGCCGCTGCGGGATCGAGCGCCCCGAGCACCTCCAAGACGCGGCGACGGCCCGCGGCGCTGCGGCGCAGTCTGCTGAAGTGCATCTCGGCTGCGCGAGCACCGATGATTGATTGGCAGGCTTCGTCGGACATCGCGACGGAGCCGAGCGCGAACACTGGTTGTTCCGGGTCGAGCAAATTCTGCCCGGTGTTCCCAGACTCGTCGATCGAGATGACTGGCAGCTCCATGTCACTCAGTTTGGCGAAGGACACCTGCACACTGGCGCGGGTTTTCCACGGCACCGTTCGACTCAGACGTTCGGGCTGGACCTGCGACGGGATGAACCGGTGGGAGAAGTCTGCGGACTCGCCCGCGGCCAGGCGATCGTGCAACGAGCAGCCCGAAGCTGACGTTCTGGCGCGGGCCCTACTTAGCCTAGGTGCCGCTCCCGTACTCGTGTGCGGCGCGCCAATTCGTTGCTCGATTCTGCGTTGAATCGGCGATCATTGGCGGGATGAGATTCGAACAGATTCGCCTCGACGCGCTCGACCGTTTGAGCGCATTCGCCACTGCCCCGTGTGACTGGCAGGAAGCGCCGCCCGCCGGCCATAAGGCCGTCTACTGCAATCTCGTGTCCAACCTGGACACCCTGATGGATCTGCTCCGCTACGGCATCTGGTGTGACGACATTGAGGTCCCCGGAGCCGCTCTGCCCGCAAACGGCGACGAAGCGGAACAGCTCTTCCGCTACCTCGGTCTCGCTTTCCTCGCTGTCGACCAGGTGGTGATGGACACTCGCGACGTCTGGAAGGCGGTAGGAAAGGCCTGCGAGCTCGCAGGTCGCCGCCTCGACGGTCAATTGATGGCCAGGATCAACCACATCTGGAAACACCGCGGCGCATCCGACGGTACGCGGACTATGCACCGGGACCATCACCACGGCCCCTATGTGTTTCTGGACGCGCAACCGGTAGCGGCCACCTTGCCGTCGGGGGCCGACTGGCCGGCAGTTGGCCCGGGCGCGGTGCTCACCGTGCCAAGCCTCCCGGATGCAATCGGCACTCTGGAAGAGCTGATCTCGTACACCGACAGCCATCTGCGCGAGGATGGTCCTCGCGACAGGGTCGCCAGGAAGTACACCACCCAGGTTGACCTCTCAGCGTAGGACGTGGTGACGTCGCGAACCTTCGTACACTTCCCCCTGTGGAGTATTCGGGACGAGCGGAGTTGCAGTATCGATCGACGCATCGGATCATAGGAGCAGGAGTCGCTCACTTGGAGGCTGTCAGCCAGGAGATGGTTGCGTGGAAGGGTTCGCTGACCCTGGATGAAGTGTCCGATCCAACGGTCCTCCACGCGGGCAAAATGGGGGACCACTTCGAACTCAAATTGCTCGATTGTCGAGACACACCGCTAATCGACGCGATCGTCCGCCACATTGACGGGATCACGATTCAGATTGTTGGTCGTGAGGCGCTCCCGGACTGCGACCAAACTGAGCTGACTTGATTTTGCTCACCACCGGCGGTGCTCGCCCTTCTTCGTCACGCCCGCGCTCCGTGACCAGCGCCATGCGGCACGTCCCCGTCTGTGCCGCGCACCTCCGTCCCACTCAAGTTGCCATCCTCTTACTGAGACAACGCACCCTCGCAGCATTCGACCGGGCGATCGGACCGATCGGGTCGGCACAGTCGACGACCAAATACAACAGGCCCATTCAGGGATGAAGTCCACCCCCAGGTGGCTCACGTCTAACGCCTCGTCTAACGAACCAGTCGACACTCCGCCCGATGTGCTGCACCACCTGGACAGGACACCACGCGAACAGCCTGCTCAGAGCCATCGAGTGTTACCAGAGCGCACGTCCTGGACGGCTTGGGAATTGCTCATAACCGGAAGGTGACCATTGCCGTCGAGGCTCGAGCTGTGGTCGGACCGCCGACGGCTCTACGGCTGCGAGGTCGTCCGGATTGTGTGTTCGATGTCGGCCAGGCAGTCGTCGGAGTCGGGGTAGCCGGACTGCTCGATGAGGTCTTTGACGGCGTTGACGGCGACGGTGTTCGGGTCGAGGTCGGGGCGGATGTCGGTCAGTTTGTCGGCGGCGAGGCCGGCGCGTGACCATGGCGGCCGGGCGGATTCGGCGCGGGTGGCAGGTGGTCGGCCGGGGAAGGTGAGTTCTGCCCATGGCGTGTACTGGTTGGTTGAAATGGCTTGGCCGACACCGATGTACCAGTCGACCCGGTTTCGGTCTCGATGCTCGCTGCCGTACAGGTCGCGGTGTGCGCCAGCGGCGACGGTGACGGCGAACCGCTTGATCACGGTTGCGATGTTGGTGACCGCGAGTGTTGGTTGGCCGTCCCGGTTGTGTGCGTGAGGGATCGGGATCATTGCCTCGATCAGTCCGTCGGGCCACATCAACGCGAGGCCTTCGATGTCGGGGCTGGTCGGGTCACGGCGTATGTAGCGGACCTGCTCGTCCGGGAGCCAACAGTCGAGCATGGACCCGGCACCGAGCACAGCGGTCGCCCACTCTTCGGTCGCTTTTCGGGTGAGCCGCCGCGGCGAGGACAGTGCCGCTGCGGGGGCGCATTTGATGTCGACTCGGATGTACCTCAGTCCGCCGCCCGCGTTGTGACCTGACCAACCACCGCCGATCGCTTTGTGGTCCGCCGCCGGTTTGCGTCGCAGCAGCCGCGGCTTGACCCACCGCGCACCGCGGCTAAGCCAGCCTTTCAGATAGGCGAACACGGCGAGCACCGTGGACGTCAGCGCCGTGGTGATGACGATGGTCTGGACGTCAATGTCGGCGGTCAATGCTCACCCCGTGGCGCGGGGTCCGAGAGCCCACAGGACCGGAGGATGACCGAACCCGTTCGTCGGCTCACCCGTTCGCCGGTTCCGATCTGGTTGCCAACACTCATGATGTTGAGTGTGCCAGAAGGGTGTGGTGCCGATGACTCTGCTCGGACTGGCTGTCGGCAAAACGCGTCCAGATGGCCACTCGTGACGCGCCGACGCCGACGAATGTTGCGTCGATTGTTCGCAGACGACTCTTTCGATGGTGTTCGGGCGGTGGTGCTCGGGCGTGGGTGTTGTCTGCTTTGATTGGGTCGATGACGATTCGGGATCGGGACCGCAAGATCCTGTGGGCGCGCTCCGGGAATCGGTGCGCGATCTGTCGCACAGTGCTCGTCGAGGATGCGACGGGGTTGGATCGGGAGGCGGTCATTGGTGAGGAGGCTCACATCGTCGGCAGGTCCGACGAGGGCCCGCGGGGTGTCAATGATCTCGTTGATCGGGATGTGTATGAGAACTTGATCTTGTTGTGCCGTGACCATCACCGTGTGGTTGACGCCCAACCCGAGAGTTATCCGGCTGGCGAGCTTCGCCGGGTGAAGCGATCGCATGAGGCGTGGGTGGAGGCGATGCTGACGAGCCGCCGCGATGTAGCCGGGACTGGCGGGCTGAGCTGGCCGGAGCGGTTCGTCAACCGAACTGAGGAGCTGTCGGTGTTGTCGGGGGTTCTGGATCGGGCGCGCACGGATGCGGCGGCTCGGGTTGTGGTGCTGACTGGAATGCATGGTGTCGGCAAGTCCGCGATTGGCAGGCATTGGGTGTCGATGCAGCGGGCGGAGTTCTCTGATCGGTTGGCTGCGTGCTTGTCGTCGGGCCGTGAGCGTCACCCGGTGGATGTGAGCGACGTGCTCGGCGATTTTTTGGTCGATTTGGGGACGGCGCGTGAGGCGGTTCCGTCGACGTTGCGGGACCGCTCGCGGTTGTTCGCCGAGGCGACACGGTCTCGGTCGGTGGTTGTGTTGTTGGATGATGTCCAGAATCCGGCACAGGTTGCGTCGCTGATGCCGTCGGGTGCTGGGAGTGTCGTGATCGCAACAAGCACTCTATTTCTGGAGGAGCTGTTGATCGACGATGCCTCGTTGGTGACGGTCGGCCCGCTCGACGATCCGGTGTCGCGCGACCTATTGGCGGGCATGTTGGGCGTCTCTCGGCTCGAGGCCGAGGTGGCCGCGGTTGACGAGTTGATCGCAATGTGCGCCGGGTTGCCGCTGGCGTTACGGGTGTGTGCGGCGCGGCTACTGGGTCGTGACCGTTCACGGTCGATTGGATCGGTGGTCGCTTCGATCGCGGAAGCGGCTGATCCGCTCGCCGCGATGTCGGCGTCGTCCTCGTTGCGGGTTGATGCGGTGTTCGAGTCCGCTTACGACGATCTGCCGGCCGACACGAAAGTGGTGTATCGACGACTTGGGGCTCTACCAGGGCGCGTGGTCTCAGCGCCGGTGATGGCGCAACTGGCGAACGGCAGATCCGCGGCGGTGTTGGACGCGCTGTTGGGTCTGCAAGCGTCGAACTTGTTGGACGCCGTCGGGGATGATCGGTTCGGTGTGCATGACCTGATTCGTCGTCATGCCCGGTCGGTGGCGGTCAGAGTCGACGGCCCGCTGGTGGTCGCGGACGCGACCGGGCGTGTTGTGAGGTGGTTGCGCGCCGTGTTGCAGCGAGCCGATCGGGCGGTGTCGGCGAGCCGGCTCCGTCTGATCGACATCGACGAGCGCGACTTGGTCGAGCTTCCCATGTTCGTTGACGCACGTGACGCGTTCGGCTGGTTTGATCGGGAACGAGGGCTGATCTCGGGTGTGGTCGATTTGCTCGCCGACGAACCCGGGCTGGACTCTGCCGCGTGTGCTGTGGCCGAGGCCTTGTGGCCGTTGTGTTCGAACATGCGGGCCTATTCGCTGTGGGTTAGATCGCATCGGGTCGGCATCGGCGCCGCGGTCAGGCTGGGCGATCGCGCGGTTGAGGCCCGTTTGCGGGCATGTCTGGCTCGGGCGTTGTCGGACCAGGGCGATTTCGGGTCAGCTGCGATGGAGATCCAGCTCGCGGAGGCAGCGGTCGCTGTCTGCGATGACGAGATGTTGCTTGCGTCGATCGCCGAGTTCAGCGGGATCGTCAGGTTGGACCGAGGCGACGCTGTCGGTGCGCTCGATCGGTTCCGGGTGTCACGAGTTGGCCACGACCGTGCGGGCAGCGTTCGCGGTGTCGCGATCGAGGACTATCTGATCGGGAAGTGCTTGATGGAACTCGGCGACTACCAGGCGGCCTTGGCCGCGCTGGATGATGCTCATCGCGGTTGTGCCGAGGTCGGTGACGATGTCCTCGACGGTCGTGTGAATCGCCGCCGCGGGCAGGCGCTTGCGAAGGCAGCGCGACTCGACGATGCGGTCTCAGCATTCATAGAAGCGTTGGAGATCGCGACGCGGTTGGGGACGCGGTTCGACGAGGCGCAGGCGTTGGAGGAACTCGCTATCACCCACGCGGCCCGCGGTGACAGCGTGGCGAGCATCGAGTTCGCTCGCCGCGCGTTCACGGCGTACGATGCGCTCGGACATCCCCGCGCCCGAGTGGTCAGCGACATGTTGCTCGGCGACGCGTGATCGTCGACCGGGCCAGGACCGCTACAGCAGTTTCACGTCGACAACCTGGTTGCGTGTGCCGCTC
>JAOBWO010000199.1 GCA_025463415.1 Acidimicrobiales bacterium
AGCGACACGATCAGGGCCAGGATCGACCAGACGAGGCGACGCCGCGACACGCCCTGATGGCTGCGCGTGTTGACCTTGAGCGCGAAGGAGGGGTCGGCCTGCAGTTGCTCTTCGATTTGCCGAAGGATTCGTTGTTCCTCTTCGGAGAGCGGCATCAGAGTTCTCCTTGCGGGGCCGACCCACGGTTGCGGGCTCGGAGATAGCTTCTCACGTCCCACAGGTTCTGACAACGCGCCGAGTCGGACTCGCGCGAGTGTAGGGCCCTTTGTCCGCGGGCGGCACCATGACCGGGCGGTTTCGCTGGTCGTGAACCCGATCAGGCCGGTGCATCGTGATCCGGCCCCCACTGCTGGGCCCCTCGCCGGACCAGCCGCATGCCTCCGCGGTTCGCGCTGACGGTGCTGGCGGGTCCGATCGCGGTGCTGCCGAACCGCTCGCGGATCGCGTCGATCGCCGCTGACGCGTCGGTCCAGTCCGCGGCGGCCGGCGTGGCTGACCCTGCGTCGGTGGCAGCGAAGAGATCGTCGAACTGCAGTTGCTCGGCGGGCTCGGCGAAGTTGCTGGCGTGCACACCGATGAGACGCACGCCCGGCGTCGGGTCGATCCGGTCCAGCAACGGCCCGACGGCGCGCTGGATCGCAGCGGCGGTGGCGACGCCGGACGGCATCGTGGTCGAGCGGGTGATCGTCACGAACCCGGCGAACCGCACCTTCAGCGTGAGCGTTCGTGCGCCCAAGTGGGACGCGCGGAGCCTGGCGGCGACGGCGTCGCTGAGCCGGACGACCTCCGTGCGCAGCTCGGCCAGTTCGTGCAGGTCACGGGCGAACGTCTCCTCGTGCCCGATCGACTTGGTGGCACGCTCGGTCTCGACGACGCGATCGTCTTCGGCCCTGGACAGCGCGTAGAGGTGGCGACCCGACGCCTTGCCCAGCGTGGCGACCAGCGTCTGCTCGCCGAGCGCGTTGAGGTCACCGACGGTGCGCACACCGAGACGCTGCAGCCGCTCCAGCGTCGCCGGTCCGACGCCCCACAACTTCTGGACGGCCAGTGGGTGCAAGAACGCGAGCTCCTCGCCGGGTCTCACCTCGAACACGCCTGCGCCGGGAACCACGCCGGATGGAAGCGCCTTCGGCTTCGCGGCGACGGACGCGAGCTTGGCCAGGAACTTGTTCGGTGCCACACCCACCGAACAGGACAGATCGAGCTCGCTCTGCACCCGGTCGCGCACGTGCTGGCCGATGACCGCTCCCTCACCGAGCAACCGAAGGCTGCCGGTGACGTCGAGGAAGGCCTCGTCGAGCGCCAGTGGCTCGACCTCCGGTGTCACCTCGTCGAAGATCCGGTGCACGTCGCGACTGACCGTGGAGTACAGCTCGTGGTCACCGGAGAGGAAGATCGCGTCCGGGCAGAGGCGGCGCGCGATCGCCCCGGGCATCGCCGAGAACACCCCGTAGCGTCGCGCTTCGTACGACGCCGCCGCCACGACGCCACGTGGCCCGGTGCCACCGACGACGACCGGCTTGCCGCGCAGCTCCGGCCGCCGGCGGAGCTCGACGGACACGAAGAACGCGTCCATGTCGACGTGCAGGATCGTCCGCCCGACGCCCGGTGACCTCACGGTGACCTCACGGTGACCTCATGGTGACCGCTGCTCGATCCGGGCGGTGGCGCGGTCGGCCCCGTAGACGCGAAAGTCGTAGCGCTGCATCGGCCGCATCCCGAGTCCGACCCAGTCGAGCACGGGGACACGCACCCAGGGTGGCGAGTCGACGAGCAGCCCCTCGACCTGGTGGAGATCGACGAACATCGCCTGCTCGACGATGCCGTCCGGATCGTTGAGCGCGATCGTGCCGTGGGCCACCGACGAGAACCAGGACTCGACCGTCATCTCCCAGCCCATATCGGGGGCCGACACCGTCACCGTGTAATGGCATTCGTCCCACTTCGGCACATGCAGCCCGGTCTCCTCGTGGACCTCACGCGAGATGCCCTGGGTGACGGACTCGCCATCGTCGATGACACCGCCCGGGGGCGTCCATTCGAGCGTGCCCTGCCGGCGCCGGTTGGCAGCCAGCAGCAGCTGGTTGTCGATCACCACCAGACCGCCTCCGACACGGAACGAACGCATGTCCCCAGTCTCGCACGAGCCGGCCGGGGTCAGGCCACCGTCAACGACCGAGGTGGCGGCGTTCCCGACGGCCAGAGCGGTCCTTGATCCACAGCGCGAGCACCATGATGAAACCCTCGCGGATGATGCCCTGCGACATCTTCGACTGGCCCTTGGTGCGATCGCGGAAGGTGATCGGGATCTCGACGATCTTGCCGCCGGCACGGACCAAACGGTGCGTCATCTCCACCTGGAACCCGTATCCCTCGGTGTGCACGCTCTCGAAGTCCATCAGCTCGACGAGTGCCGCGCTGCGGTAGGCGCGATAGCCCGCGGTCGCATCGTTGACGGCCAGGCCCAGCACACCGGTTGCATAGCGGTTGCTCCACCGCGACAGCTCGCGACGCTTCCGCGGCCAGTTCTCGGTGACCCCGCCGGGCACGTACCGGCTGCCGAGCGCGAGGTCGGAGCCGTGCTCGACAGCCGACACCAGCGCAGGGATCATCACCGGGTCGTGGGAAAAGTCAGCGTCGATCTGGATGCAGATCTCGGCGCCGCCGTCGATCGCCCGACGCATCCCGGCGCGGTAGGCGCCGCCGAGACCGGTCTTGCTCGTGCGCCGCAGCAGCTGCAGGTCAGGGGTGGTCTCGATCATCTTCTCGACCAACCCGGCGGTGCCGTCGGGGCTGTTGTCGTCGACGACCAGGATGCCGACGGCGGGCGAATGTTGGCGGATCGACGTGATCAGCGCCTCGATGTTCTCCGCCTCGTTGTAGGTCGGCACGATGGCCACGGCACGCACGGCGGCCAGCCTACGGGTCACGTCACTCGGCCCGGCAAACGTCCGCCGGCACCTGTGGGCCCCTAGATTTGGGGCGTGCCCGACGATCCTGATCTCGACGACAGACCACTGTCGGCGCTGCCCTCGCCCGCTGCTCGCGCTGCCGCGTTCGCAGCCATCCTGCTGGGTGGCTTGGCCGGCGGGCTGATCGGCTACAGCTTGGTCCGTGTCCAGTGTGACGGCCAGTGCGGGGTCGGCCGGGGTCTGGGAGCGTTCGTCGGCGCGGTCACCGCGGCGATCGGGATGAGCATCGTCGCGATCCTCGTGCTGCGTGCCGTCGGTGAGTGGAAGACGATCGAGGACCGTCGCCGGGGCACGCCCCGATGACATCCGAATGGGATGCGCCGACCACGGCCTCCGTCCTGCGTCGATTGGCCGAGGAGCTCGCAGTCCGTGCGGGCACGATGGTCTTCGAGGCGCGGCGGGCGGGCGCCGGAACGATCGACACCAAGTCGACGCCGACCGACATGGTCACCGAGCACGACCGAGCGTCCGAGAAGTTGATCGTCGGCGCGCTCCGCGCGGCGCGTCCGGACGACGCGATCATCGGCGAGGAAGGCACCGCGGACGCCGGAACGAGCGGCATCCAGTGGCTGATCGACCCCATCGACGGCACGACGAACTTCATGTACGGCTTGCCCGGCTACGCGGTGTCGATCGCTGCGGTCGATGAACACGGCTCGCTCGCCGGCGCCGTCTACGTGCCCGCAACCCGCGAGCTGTTCAGCGCGGCCAGGGGCGAGGGCGCCACACTCGACGGCGCGCCGATCCACTGCTCGACCACCAAGGATCTCGGTCAGGCCCTCGTCGCCACCGGGTTCAACTACTCACGAGACGTGCGCGTCATGCAGGCCGCACGAGTCGCGCGGATGATCGGCGAGATCCGCGACATCCGCCGCTTCGGGGCGGCGGCACCCGACCTCTGCTCGGTCGCGGCCGGTCGGGTCGACGCGTACTTCGAGGAGGGCCTCGGCGCCTGGGACCTCGCTGCGGGCGTGCTGATCGCCAGCGAGGCGGGCTGCATCACCGGCGACTTCACCGGTGGTCCGGTTCGCCCGGCCGAGGTGCTGGTGGCCAACCCGGCACTGTTCGAGCCGGTGCGCGCGCTCATCGCCGCCGCCGGCCAGGGCTGAGCTCGAGCCCCGAGGCGCGCCCAACCTCCCCCGCCGACTCACCCGGCCTATGCTCCATCGCGTGGGCACCCGAATTCTGACGGTCGAGGACGACGAGCGCATCCGCACGGCGGTCAAGCTGGCTCTGGAAGACGAAGGTTGGACGGTCGACGAAGCCGGCAGCGGTGAGGAGGCGATCGAGCTCTTCCATCGCGGTTCACCCGACGTCGTGCTGATCGACATCATGCTGCCCGGCATCGACGGCTTCGAGCTGTGCAGTCACCTGCGCAAGACCAGCGACGTGACGATCGTGATGGTGACGGCCCGCGCAGACACCCACGACGTCGTTGCCGGGCTGGAAGCCGGCGCCGACGACTACCTCACCAAGCCGTTCGCGCCGAAGGAGCTCTCGGCGCGCATCCGTGCGCTGCTGCGCCGGATCCGACCGATGAGCCCCGGGCACACCAAGCTCGTCTTCGGTGACCTCGAGATCATCCCCGACGAGGGCAAGGTGCTCCGCGCCGGCGTCGAGCTGCACCTCACCAAGACCGAGTTCCGGCTGCTGGTCGAGCTCGGCCAGAACCCAGGCCGTGTGTTCAGCCGTGAGACCCTGCTCGACAAGGTGTGGGGCTACGACTACTTCGGCGACGGACGGCTGGTCGACGTGCACGTCCGGCGGTTGCGCACGAAGGTGGAGGCCGACGCCGCCAACCCACGACATGTGGTCACCGTTCGAGGGTTGGGCTACCGACTCCAGTCGTGACTGATTCGCGCGATCCGGGCCAGCGGGACCTCGCGCCGGCCGAGCCCGTCGAGCGGGGACGGTTCTGGCGACGCGCGTGGCGCGCCGTGGCACGGTTCAGCGTGCCCCGATTCGGACTGCGCACGCGGATCCTGCTGACCTTCAGCCTCGGGTTCCTGGCGCTCTCGATCTTCCTCGCGGCGATCACGTTCAGCTTCACCAAGAGCACGCTGATCAAGCAGCGTGAGCGGGCGAGCATCGATCAGACGTACCACGACGCCAGCGTGGCCCTCAACGCCCTCAACAGCGGTCCGGTGGGCGGGCAGGGCGTGATCAACACGCTCACCGCGTACGGCATCGCCCGCCCGCTGTTGAACTACCAGGACGCCTGGGTCGGCAGCGCCGCTGGCTTCGGCGACGACGCGATCCCATCGGCGATGAAGGTCGCGGTGATCAACAACCAGACCCCGGCGAGGATGGTGATCACGGTCGACGGTGCGCACGTGCTGGTTGTCGGAGTGCCGCTGCCCGAGGTGGATGCGTCGTACTTCGAGTTCTTCAGCCTCACCGAGATCAACGACACGTTGCGCAGCGTCGGCCTCTCGCTGCTGTTCGCCGGGTTCATCACGACGTGCTTCGGGATCGTCCTCGGCTCCGTCGCTTCGCGTCGCGCGGTGAAGCCGTTGGGCGACGCGGCACAGGCCGCGAAGGCGATTGCCGGCGGCCGGCTCGACACGCGACTCGAGACCAGCGACGACAACGATCTCCGCGTCCTCGCCAACTCGTTCAACGACATGGCATCGGCGCTCCAGCTACGCGTCGAGCGCGACGCACGCTTCGCCAGCGACGTCAGCCACGAGCTGCGCTCGCCGCTCATGACACTCGCCGCCTCGGTGCAGGTGATGCAGGCTCGACGCGATGACCTGCCCGAGCGGGCACAGTCGGCGCTCGACCTGCTGGTGGCCGATGTCGCCCGGTTCCAGGGCTTGGTCGAGGACCTGCTCGAGATCTCCCGCTTCGACGCCGGCGCGATCCGCCTGCACCTCGAGGATCTCCTCGTCGCGGAGTTCGTGCGCCAGGCCATCGGTGTCAGCAGCCTGCCGAACACACCGATCACGGTCAGCGACCGAGCCGAGGGTCTGATCATGCAGGTCGACCGGCGCAGGTTGGCCCGCGTCATCGCCAACCTGATCGACAACGCACGTCTGCACGGCGGTGGCGAGCCCGAGGTGACGGTCACCGAAGCCGAGAACGACGGCGAGCCGCTCGGCCACGTGTGGATCGCCGTGGAGGACCACGGCGCGGGTGTGCCGGTCGAGGAGCGACACCTGATCTTCGAGCGGTTCGCCCGCGGCGCGGTGGCCGGACGGCGCAGCTCCAGTGACGGCGCCGGACTCGGGCTCGCGCTCGTCGACGAGCACGTCCGGCTGCACGGCGGCAACGTGCGCGTCGAGGACCGCCGCGACGGCGAGCCCGGGGCACGGTTCGTGATCGAGCTCCCGGCCGAGGAGGTGGGAGTGTGACCGCGTTCAGCACGACGCGACGCAGCCTTGCCGCTCTGCTCGCAGGGGTGTTGTTGGTGCTGTCGTCGTGCGGCATCGACGACGACACAGCGCCGCAGGAGATCACCGGCTCGGACCGGCCCAGCCTGACGAACACCGAGAGCCAGACGGCCGGACCGACCAGCGGCACCGACCGTATCTACCTGCTCGCGCCGGCATCGCCCATCGACGTGCAGCGTCTGCGCCCGGCCCAACGCGATGTCGGCGATTCCGCCACGCAGCGGCTGCAGTCGCTCTTCGGCTCGTTGACCGTGGTCGAGGTCAACGCCCGCCTGCGGACCGCGATCCCCGACGGGCTCACGCTCCACTCCGCCGTGCTGCAGGCGAGCGGCACCCTCGTCGTCGACGTCTCGGATCAGCTGCTCGACCTGAACAGCGGCAACCTCGTCGACGCGGTCGCCCAGATCGTGTTCACGGCCGCCGAGGTGCACGACGTGCAGCGGATCGACCTCCTGGTCGACGGCAAGGCCCGTCAGTGGCCCGCCGGTGACGGCGAGCTGCAGACGGGGGCGATCACCGTCTACGACTACCCCGGCTTCATCGAGAGCACCCAGCCCGCCTTCCCGGCGGTGCCCTCGCCGGGCGCCTGAACCGCGAGGCGGATCGCGCGGCGCGCCCCGGTGGCGTGGTAGGAACTCTCCATGGCCTGGGATTCGACACGCAGGGTTCCGTGGAAGCGGCTGACCCGCGAGTGGCTGCTCTATGTCGGTCTGGCGACCGTGGCGTACGTCATCTACTACAAGATGATCCAGCACAAGACGGTCCAGCTGGGGCTGTTCGCCGGGCTCCTGTCGAGCGGGCCGATGTATCTGCTGTTCGGCGCCGTGCTGTGCAAGTTCGGGTACCAGCGCAAGACGATGAAGGACCTCCGCGCCGAACGCGAGGCACGTCCCGTCGCGGCCGCCGTACGGTCCGGACCCGGCGGCGCGGCCGGCGTCCGCAACCGCCCGGCGCCGACGAACCGCACCACCACCGGCGCGTCGCAATACCACAAGAGCAAGCCAAAACGCCGCTGACGTCGATGGTTGACGAGACCTCCGCCGACACGTGCGTCCTCGCGATCGACGCCGGCACCACCGGGGTCCGCACCCGCGCCGTGTTCGTCGACGGTCGGGCACCGATCTCGTCCTACCGCGAGTTCACCCAGTTCTTCCCGCAACCGGGATGGGTCGAGCACGACCCGGTCGAGATCTGGGAGGCCGTCAAGATCACCCTCCACGAGGTGATCCAGCAGCTGCCCGAACCGCCGCGCGCGATCGGGATCACCAACCAGCGCGAGACAGCCGTCGCATGGAGCCGCAGCACCGGCCGGCCACTGCATCGCGCGATCGTGTGGCAGGACCGGCGCACCGCGGCGCGTTGCGATGCGTTGGCGGCGGCTGGCGCGTTGCCGATGGTGCGCGAGCGCACCGGACTCGTCCTCGATCCGTACTTCAGCGGCACCAAGTTCGCCTGGATGCTGACCGAGGGCGGCGTCGCCGACTCGCCCGATCTCGCCCTCGGGACTGTGGACTCGTGGCTGCTGTGGAACCTCACCGGTGGCCCAGGTGGCGGCGCAGTGCACGCCACCGATCCGTCGAACGCGAGTCGAACGATGCTGTTCGACATCCGCTCGCTCGCCTGGGATCCTGAGTTGTGCGAGCTGCTCGGTGTCCCGATCGCATCGTTGCCCAACGTGCTGCCGTCGAGTGGACGGTTCGGCATCACGAGTGATGTGTGCGGTGCGCCGGCCGGCATCCCGATCGCAGGCATCGCCGGCGACCAGCAGAGCGCGCTGTTCGGTCAGGCCTGCTTCACGACGGGCATGGCCAAGAACACCTATGGCACGGGCAGCTTCATCCTCCTCAACGTCGGGCAGACCTGCCCGGCGCCCACCGACGGGATGCTGACGACCGTTGCGTGGACGCTGGCCGACGGCAGCACCACGTATGCGCTGGAGGGCGCGATCTTCGTGACCGGCGCGGCGGTGCAGTGGTTGCGCGACGGATTACAGATCATCGATTCGGCCGCCGAGATCGGACCGCTGGCCGAGAGCGTCAGCGACAGCGGCGGAGTGTTCGTCGTGCCCGCCTTCACCGGGCTCGGTAGTCCGTGGTGGGATCCATACGCCCGCGGCACGATCATCGGGATCAGCCGCGGCAGTGGTCGCGCCCACCTCGCTCGTGCGGTCGTCGACTCGATGGCGTACCAGGTGCGCGACGTTGTCGACGCGATGTCGAAGGCGTCCGGTGCAGTCGTGCGCGATCTACGCGTCGATGGCGGGGCGTCAGCGATGGACGCGATGTTGCAGATGCAAGCGGATCAGCTCGGTGTCGTCGTGCGCCGACCCGTCGACCAGGAGACGACCGCGCTCGGCGCTGCGTTCCTCGCCGGACTGGCCGAAGGTGTGTGGCCGTCGCTGGAGTCGATCACCGACCAATGGCAGCTCGACGCCGAGTTCCGGCCCGGCGAGGACCGACTGCTCGCCGACGCGATGCACGCGCAGTGGCTACGCGCCGTCGAGCGCAGCAGGGAGCAAGCCGTCGACGATCCGGCCGAGTAGGCCGACCTGCAGCCGCTCCCGCGTGTGGAACGGTCGATCGTCACGACCGGCAGCCACCGACACGCCGGCCCGGTCGAGGTGGCACCAGACGACATCGCCGGGTGCCGAGGCGCCGAACCCGGTCGCGGGGATGTGCCGGCTTCCCGCGAAGAACGCTGCGAGCCAACCCCGATCGGGCGGCGTTCCGCGTTCCACCAGCGTCGTGCCGTCCTCGCTGCGCATGGCCAGTGACCAGGAGCCGTCGACGAGGTGCTGCAGCCGCTCGCAGAACACACCCATCCGATCGCCGATCTGGGTCTCCACGATCGCCGCACCGATCTCCAGCGCCAGCATCCCGGCGTCGGGACGGAACGGGTCGATCGGACGCACGTCCTCGATCGCCACGCCGTCGACCTGGCCGATCTCGGCGAGCAACAGCTCCCGGGTCACCTCGTCGGGCAGGCTCACCACCAGCTCGTCGATCGCGCTGCCGCCGCCGCGCTCGAGGATCTCGATGCCCACGACATCGCCGCGCACCGCGCCGATCCGGCTGGCCACCTGACCGAGCGCACCGGGTCGATCGGGCAGCCACACTCGCACGACGTAGGAACTCACTCCGGCAAGCTAACGAACGGCGATTCGCGCACTGTGGCGAACATGTGACGGGCGTGTGAACGACCGCGGGGGACGATGATGCGGCAGACGGGCCGTCAGGGTCGAGACGCGGCGCCAGGAGCGCCAGCGACCAGCCGCAGATCGGGAGCGGCCAAAGTGGAGCGCTAGCGGAACGGAGGCCAGTGCCGATCAACCAAGTTTGGTGAGGCCACGCTTCAAGTTGCGCAGGCCCTGGGCGATGCGCTGCTCGTTCTCGATGAGCGCGAACCGGACGAAGCCTTCGCCGCCGGGGCCGAACCCTGCACCGGGCGACAGCGCGACCTCACACTCGCGCACGATGTGTGAGCAGAACTCGATCGAGTCCATGTCCTTGTACGGCTCGGGGATCGGCGCCCAGACGAACATCGAACCCTTCGGCTTGGGGATGTCCCACCCGATCCGGGCCAGGCCGTCGATCAGTGCGTCGCGCCGGCCCTCGTAGATCGCGCAGATCTCCTCGGGGTAGTCCTGGGCTTCGTTCATCGTCACCGTCGCCGCGATCTGAACCGGCTGGAACATGCCGTAGTCGAGATAGCTCTTCAGCTTGACCAGCGCTTGGACGACCTCGGCGTTGCCGACCAGGAACGCGCTGCGCCATCCCGCCATCGAGAAGCTCTTGGTCATGCTGTACAGCTCGACCGCACACTCCTTCGCACCCTCGGCCTGCAGGATCGACGGTGGCTTGTAGCCGTTGAAGCCCATGTCCGCGTAGGCGAAGTCGTGGACCACGATCATCTCCCGCTCGCGGCAGAAGTCGACCACCTTCTGCATGAAGTCGAGGTCGACGACGGCGCCGGTCGGGTTGTGCGGGAACGAGATGACGAGCACCCGCGGCTTGGGCCAGCCGATGTCGTAGGCGGTGGTCAGGCTGTCGAAGAAGTCGCCCGTGAAGTCGCCCTGCACCCGCGGGTCGGCGAGGTGGCGCATCGGCACCTGGCGAAGGTCCGCGCCTGCGAACAGCGGACCGTAGATGTGGATCGGATAGCTCGGGCTGGGCACGATCGCTGCGTCACCCCGGTCGAGCAGCACCCACATCAGGTGGCTGAAGCCCTCCTTCGAGCCGATCGTGTTGGTGATCTCCAACTCGGGGTCGAGGGTGACGTTCCACTTGCGCTCGTACAGCGCAGCCACGGCTTCGCGCAGCTTGGGCAGGCCCCGGCTGAGCGAGTAGCGGTGGTTCTTCGGGTTCTGCGCGGCCTCGGCCAGCTTGTCGACCGCGATCTGCGGCGAGGGGATGTCGGGGTTGCCGAAACCCAAGTCGATGACGTCGACGCCTGCTCGCCGTGCCTCGATCTTCAGGCCGTTGATGATGGCGAAGACGTAGGGCGGCAAGTTGGTGATGCGTCGGAATTCCACGGTCGATCACGCTAGTTCCTCGGCCCGGCCGATCACCGTCCAGTAAGCGCCCGAGGCGAGCATGCGTCGATGCCGTCACATGAGGGGGCATGCCCTGACCACGGCCTCTACGATGTCGCCATGTCGAATCCCCTCGCCGACGGATGCATCCACGTTGTCATCGAGATCCCTCGGGGCAGCCGCAACAAGTACGAGATCGATCACGAGACCGGTCGGGTCTTCCTCGACCGGCGCCTGTTCACGGCCACCACCTATCCCGCCGACTACGGCTACATCCCCGACACGCTCGGCGGCGACGGTGATCCTCTCGATGCACTGGTGTTGTTGGAGGACCCCGTGTATCCCGGCGTGTGGGTGCAGGCCCGTCCCCTCGGAGTGCTGTACATGCAGGACGAAGCCGGCGAGGACGCCAAGATCATCTGCGTGCCGCCGCGCGAACCGCGCTGGAACGGCGTCGAGGACCTGTCCGACCTCACGCCGCAGTTGGTCGACGAGATCCAGCACTTCTTCGAGGTCTACAAGGCCCTCGAACCCGGCAAGACGTCATCGACCGCCGGCATCGCCGGCCGCGACGCCGCCTGGGCCGAGATCGAAAAGGCCCGCGTCAACTTCCCCGGCCACAAGGCCCACTGAGCCACTGACCCCACCCCGTTCTTTGCACCCCCGGGACCCCTACGGGGTCCACAACGACCCCAAGTTCGGGGGGTGGGTTCGTACCGAGACCAGCGCCGCGTGACGTTGGCGGTAGATCGTCACGATCTGGCTCACACAACGCTGCAGGTCACGGAGCTCGATCTCGTCGAAGCGCAGGATCCGCCAGCCGATCTCGTCACACGCACGATCGCGAGCGAAGTCGCTGCGGACCTTCTCGTTCCCCGAATGCCAGAACGTGTGCCCCGGCTCGATGCCGAGCTTGACATGGCTCCACGCGAGGTCGATGTGGATCGTCTCGCCGTCGGCAAGGGTCAGTGGGTGCTGGCGGAGCGGCGTCGGAAGCCCTCGCTGGACGACCGCGAGCGCAACATCGACCTCGAGCGAGCTCTGACTCGGCCGGGTCCGCGTCGCCGCCTTCTCCAGCCATCGCTCGAACCGGGTCACGCCGCGACGTCCGCGTCGACGGACCAGTTGCAGGTAGGCGGCGGCGTCGAGCGGCGTGATCAGCTTCCGGTTCCACATCTGCTCGGCGATCCTTTCGAACCGCGCATCGGAGCACGTGGCTCCACATCGGAACCAGTGTGCGGAGCGGAGCCGACACCACCCGACCGTCGGCCAGCCTCAGCCGGTCCTCGGCGAGCCGCCACGTCGATCGGGTCACCTTGACCCAGCTCGGCAGGTCGGGATCTCTCCGGTTGGTGATCATCAGCTCGAGGTAGCGAAGCGGAACACATTCGACGCCGAGTTGTCGTGCAGCCGCCATGCCGGACACGAAGCCGAGGTCGCCCACGAACAGGCTGAGCGCGTGCACGCGTGATGCGACGTCGATCGGCGCTCCGGTGAGGCGTTTGACCCCACGCAGCTCCGGCAGCAGGATCCGATCTGCGACGGCCCGCTTCAGTTGGCGGGCGCTGGAATCCCGAACTTCATGGGTGGTTCGGGCCCCGGAGGGGCCCGAGGGGTTCAAAGAACGGTCAGGGACGCGGGAAGGAGGGCGGCGCCGATCGCGCCCGCACGCTCGCCGAGCGCAGCGAAGGTGAGGAGGGGCAGGGGACGGTTGTCCGAGCTGTAGAGCAGGGCCTTGAACTCTCGCTCGATCGGCGGCAGGAAGACCTCGGGGGCGCTCGCCAGTCCCCCACCGAGCACGATGCATGCCGGGTCGAGGATGTTGGTGAGGTTCGCGAGCCCGAGCGCCACCCAGTGACCGAACGTGTCGATGATGACCTGGCTCTCCCGGTCGCCGGCGCGGGCACTGGCCACGACGTCCTCCCCCGCACGGCCACCGGCCAGCATCTGCAACCCACGACCAGACGCGAAGCGTTCCCAGCAACCGCGTCGACCGCACACGCAGAACGGACCGTCGGGCTGCACCACCATGTGCCCGAGCTCACCGGCGAACCCGTTGGTGCCGCGCTGCAGACGCCCGCCCATCACCAGCCCGCCACCGATGCCGGTGCCGAGCGTGATCAGCACCACGTCGTCGAAACCCTTCGCGGCGCCGTGCTGCCACTCGGCGATCATCGCGCACGTCGCGTCGTTCTCGACGGCCACGGGATGGCCGAGCAGGGCTTCGAGCCGGGCGCCGATCGCGACCTCGTCCGAACCGACCAGGTTGGGTGCGGCGCGCAGCACGCCCGTGCGGGTGACCAGCCCGGGGACACCGACGCCGAGGGTGTCGTACGGGGCCAGCTCAGCCGCGAACTCGGCGAGCTCGCGCACGACCGCGTCGCCGCCGGCCGGCGTGGCTCGCCGCCTGGTGTCGACGACCGCGCCGGTCTCGTCGAGCACCACTCCCAGAAACTTGGTTCCGCCGACATCGATGCCCGCGGAACGGGTCACGACTCCGAGCGCGCCTTGAGCTCGCGAACGGTGTTCAGGATGCGCTGCTCGGCGCGGCGCTTGACGAACCCGGGCAGCGGCACGACGAGCTCGATCGCGAGGTCGTAGCGCACCTCGACGGATCCGTCGGCGGACTCGGCGAAGGTGTACGCACCGTCGATCGAACGCATGATGTCGCCGCGCAGCATCTTCCAGCCCAGCACCTTGGGGGCCTCGGAGTAGTCGTACGACAACGTGTAGTGCGTGCTGCGGCCGAGTGCGGAGGCCCGGAACTCGACCTCGCTCGGACGGCCTTGATCGTCGCGTGAGCGGACCGTTGCTTCCTTGACGTCCTTCGCCCACTCCGGGTAGCGCTCGACGTCGAGCGCGATGGCATAGACCCGCTCCATCGGCGCGGAGATGTTGATGGTCTGGAAAGCGGTCTCAGCCATGGCGTGAATTCTGCTCCATCTCGTCGTCAGAAGGTGGGAC
>JAOBWO010000435.1 GCA_025463415.1 Acidimicrobiales bacterium
CCTGGTGGGTGAGCTCGTGCTGAACGTGCTTGGCGGTGGTGATGTCGCGCATCTGCCCGGCCCAGAACTCGATCGCCCCGTCGGGAGCGCGCTGGACGTACACCGTGACGTTGAGGGTGCGGGTCACGCCGTTCGGTCCGCGGTAGATCGCCTCACCCGTCCAATCACCACTGTGCGTGTGATTGATCGCCTCGCGAGGGATCTGGTCGCGCAGCGACTGGAGGAGCGTGCGCAGCGCCGGCTCGCGGACGAGATCGACGACATCATCGACCTCGAACAGCGCTCGGGCGGCCGGGTTGGTGAACGTCGGAGCGCCGTGACGGTCGATGATTAGCACCGCATCAGGGCTGGCATTCAGCAGACCGGTGAGCCGCTCACTGACCTCGCGCTGGTGCTGCTCCTCGGTGACGTCCGCGACGCATCCGTTGAAGCCGACGTGCACACCGAACGCATCGAGCTTGGGGACTGCATCGAGACGCAGCCAGACCAGCTTGTTCGCCGCGGTCCACACCCGGAACACGAGCGAGATGTCGGCTCCGGCTTCCCGCAACGTCAGCCACGCGAGCTCAGAGGCAGCACGATCGGCGGGATGAGCGTTGCCCCAAGGTGCGGAGCCGAGTGGGATCGCCCCACCTCCCAACGCCAGTGCGCGGAAGGAATCGTCGGCCGAGATGAGTCGACCGGTGAGGTCGGTCTCGAACAGCCCAACGGGAAGCGAACTCATGTGCAGTACAACTTCCTCTCCCGTCGCCAAACACCGTCAGTTCTACTCGATCGATTGGCGGATTGGGTCAAGTTCTGATCAAGGTGTGGCGTACACGCCAGTGACCTGAGCTGCGGCGATCGCCGCAGATTCGATGGCCGTCTGCAGGTCCGCAGCTGCAGTTCCGGTGGCCAGTTCGACCTGTTGCCCGAGCGCGTAGAGCGTGAAGCGGTAATGGTGCGTGGTGCCCTTCGGCGGGCACGGACCGCGCCAACCGATCGACACCGCGGCCGCCGTGCTGAACCCGTTCTGACCCTCGATCGCGCCGACCGGGACGTCTCCTTCACCGATCGACGGGTTCGTCGGATCGAGCCCGGCGATGATCCAGTGCACGAAGTTGGCGGCGTCGGTGTCGACGACTTCGAGGGCCATCTCGACCGTGCCGTCGGGGGTGCCGAGCCAGCGCAGCGCGGGGTGCACGTCGGCACCGTTGCAGGTGTACTTGGCGTCCATCGTGCCCCCCTCGCTGAACGGGAGGTGCAGGACAAATGCCAGTGCCGGCGCCTGCGTCTCCGGGACGACTGCGGCGCCAAGGGTGTCCACCGAACCGGGGACCGTGGTGGTGGTGGGGGTGTAGACGCTCTGGGTCTGGCTCGGTTGAGCGGGCCGGAGGGTCCGTCCGTCGCTGTTGCAACCGACCAGCGCGACCGCCGCGCCGGCGCAGCACAGCGCGCCGAGGGAGCAGCGACGGAGCAGACGGGCACGGTCGCGCCCTGGGGCGGCGAGGACGGATCGTGAGTGACGCACGGGCTGTGAGCCTACGGTGTCGGGTCCCTCGCACCGGCGCGGCCGGTATCGTGGAACAGTGCCTGAACTGCAGCGCTGCATCCTCACCGTTCACGCCCATCCCGACGACGAAGCATCCAAAGGCGCGCCGACGCTGGCGATGTATCACGCCCAGGGTGTCCGCACCGTCCTGGTGTGCTGCACCGGCGGTGAAGAGGGTGACCTGCAGAACCCGAAGTTGCGCGCGGAGGGTGGTCCTTTCCACGGCATGACGCCGGAGCAGGAGAAGGTCAAGATGGCCGAGCTGCGGCCGGCCGAGCTGGCCGAATCGGCGCGCATCATCGGCTTCGACGAAGTGGTGATGCTGGGATATCGCGACTCGGGCATGCCCGACACCGAGCCGAACTCGCACCCCGAGTCGTTCCACATGGCGCCCATCGACGAAGCAACCGAACGCCTCGTGGCGGTCATCCGCCGCAACCGTCCGCAGGTGCTGATCACGTACAGCGACGACCAGGCCGGTTATCCGCACCCCGATCACCTGAAGGTCTTCGACATCTCGGTGCTCGCCTTCGAGCGTGCCGGCGACCCGGACTGGTACCCCGACGCCGGTGAGCCGTTCCAGCCGTCGAAGATGTACTTCACCACGTGGTCACGTGCCCGCATGCTGGCGATCCACCAGGCGATGATCGATCTCCGGGGCTCGTCCCCGTACGACGACAAGTGGATGGACCGGCCCGATCAGGACCACCGGATCACCACCAAGGTCGACGTCAGCGGTTACATGTGGGCTCGTTCCGGTGCGCTCCGCGCCCACGCCACCCAGGTCGATCCCGAGGAGTCGTGGTGGTTCGGTCTCACCGACGACGAGCTCGCGGTCACCTACCCGCACGAGGACTGGGTGCTCGGCCGTTCGCTGGTCGGCTACACCGAGCCGGGCGAGATCGAGACCGACCTGTTCGAGCGCATCCCGGAAGCGGTGCGCACGTGAGCGCGTCGGGCGTGACGGTGCAGTACCGGGTTGCCTTCGGCAAGAAGGACGAGGTCATCGAGGGCCCGGACGACGCGACCCTGGTGATCACCGTCGCTGCACCTGATGCCACCCTCGACCCGCAGATCGCGTTCATGCGCGGGAAGCTGAAGGCTACGGGCCCCACGGGCGAGCTGTTCGCGCTGCTGCAGACCGACGAGGTCGCCGCCGTGCTCAGCCGACTGTCGACTCGCTGACGCCGGCGCGCATCGCGTCGCGCAGGTCGCGGTAGCCGATCGGGATCGCGCCACTGGCGGCGATCAGTTCGGGCAGCTTGGCATCAGTGGTCACCAGCGCGAGGTCGTCGATCCAGCCTTGCGCAGATTCGGTGATCGCGCGCACCTCGGGCGTGTCGATGGCCGGCTGCACGTGGATCTCCGTCACGCCAGGTGCGAGGTTCTCGATCGCGTCGTAGACCCGGTCGCGGCTGCCGGCGCGCCAGTCGTGGTCGAAGTGATCGGGGAAGACGACACCTTCGTTGCTGGCGAGGTCGCGGAACGGGAAACCGGCCTGGTCCTTGGTGATCGTCGACGGAAGCCGGATCGGCAGCTGGAACTCAACCGCGAGCTCGAGGTACACGTCGAAGAACTCGGGCCGCAGAGTGATCGCGGTCAGATGCGGGGCCAGGTGGGTGACGTCGATGTCCCACGCCAGGGCGCGCTCGATCTGTGCCCGGCACTCACGGAGGACCTCTTCCGGATCGGCGTGCTCCCACAGGTCGTCGACGCTGCGCGGGAACCCGGCTTCGCCGCTGTGCAACGACGGTGCATGAGTGATCGGGCCCCAGCGGTAGGTCGGGTGCTCGCAGTTGAGGGTGAGGTGCACGCCGATGTCGTCGGTTGGCGAGCAACGCACCGCGGCGTGGCGTGCCCACGGCGCCGGCACCATCAGTGATGCGCACGTGGCCACGCCATGGTGGAGCGCGGCAAGCACGCCCTCGTTGGCCGCGTGGCACGAGCCGAGGTCGTCGCAGGAGATGATCACGAGTCGGGCGTCGGCTGGGTGGCCCAGGCGTTCGGCGAGCGTTTGCATCGGGCCCGACGCTATCCGCTGCACGCACCCCACAGGCCGAGGTCGGTGGCTTCCGCGACACGTGCTGCCTGCACGAACTCGGCGACGTGAGCGTCGTTGGGGCGGATCGTCAGCACCCGGGCGTAGCCCTCCACCGCCAGCTCGAGGTTGACGAACAGCCCGTCCCTGCTGCGGTACACGTAGCCGAGGAGGCGTCCGTAGATGTCGCGCGCCTCGATGTCGCGCACGATCAGCACGGAGGTTCCGGCCGGCAAGGTGTGCTTGGTGAAGCCGCTGGCCTCCGGGCCGTAGCACTGCACGGGCGTGTTCGGCTTCTTGGTCTCCGGCGTGTCGATGCCGATCAGGCGGACGCGCTCGGTCGTGCCGTGGATGTCGGCGTCGATGGTGTCGCCATCGATCACTCGCACCACGGTGGCGTTGGTCTCGATCAGGTTGAGGGTGGTGGTTTCGGGTGCAGCACGCGTGCCGGACCCACATGCGGCGGCCAACACCACGAGCCAGCCAGGCCACAGCTTCATCTGCCGACAGTTCTACCCCGAGGGTGCGCGTTCGAGGCAGATGCAGAACTCGTTGCCTGCCGGATCGGCCATCACGCAGAACCAGTCGGCTTCGTCGTCGTGCAGGTTGGTGAGTGTTGCGCCCAGTGCGGTGGCATGAGCGATCCACTCCGGCGGGTCGTCGACGAACACGTCGAGGTGGAGCCGGTTCTTGATCGACTTCGCTTCCGGCACGCGCTGCAAGTTGATCACCGGCAGCCCTGACGGTGGTTCGAGGTGGACCCAGCGCGAGTCCAGCGAGTCGGCGGTGGAGTAGCCGAGGAACGACGTCCAGAACGCCGCGACGGGCCGCGGCTCGACGACGTCGATGCACAGCTCCACCGCATGCACAGGCTTCCGATCGGTGTCCACCGCGAGATCGTAGAACGCCCACCCGGTAGCTTCAGCCGAATGGCAGCACAGAGCGTGGGTGAGGACGAGGTGCGCGCGGCAGTGGAGCGGCTCGGCGTGGAGGGTTATGAGATCGTGCGGTGCGATCCGGCGCTGGCCGACACGGCCGCCTTCTGCGTGGCGTACGGCTACCTGCCGGAGGACTCGGCGAACACCATCATCGTCATCGGCAAGACAGAACCACCGAAGTACGCGGCCTGTGTCGTGCTGGCGACGACACGTCTCGACGTCAACCGCGTCGTGCGGCAACGGTTCGGCGCGAAGAAGGCGTCGTTCGCGAGCGGCGAGCAGACCGTCGACATCACCGGGATGATGATCGGCGGCGTGACCCCGTTCGCCCTACCCGCCGACCTCCCGATCTGGGTGGACTCGCGCGTCATCGAGCGTGAGCGTCTGCTCTTCGGCGGCGGGAGCCGCGGCTGCAAGGTCGTCGGCCCGCCCACCCTGCTGACCAGCCAACCTCAGGTCGAAGTCGTCGACGGACTGGCCTTCATCCCCGAGGACTTGCCCGAGCCGTAGCGAGGTCGACGTCGCGTCAGAGGCGCTCGATGATGGTGCCGGTGCCGATGCCGCCGCCACAGCACATGCTGATCAGGCCGTAGCGGCCCTGGGTGCGCTCCAACTCGTACAGCGCCTTGGTGACCAAGAACGCGCCGGTGGCGCCGAGCGGGTGGCCGAGCGCGATCGCTCCGCCATTCGGATTGGTCTTGTCGAGGTCGGCGCCGACTTCCTTGGCCCACGCCAGCACGACCGAGGCGAACGCCTCGTTGATCTCGAACACGTCGATCTCGTCGATGCTCATCCCGGTGCGCTCGAGCAGCTTCTGGGTGGCATCGATGGGGCCGGTGAGCATCAACACCGGATCCACACCGACCAGGCACGTGTCGACGATGCGCGCCCTCGGCGTGAGGCCGAGCTCGGCCGCCTTCTCCTCGGTCATCATCAGCACAGCCGCCGCGCCGTCGCTGATCTGCGAGGAGTTGCCGGCCGTGTGCACGCCGTTCTCGCGGGCGACGGGCTTCAGCGACGCCAGCTTCTCGATCGTGGTCTCACGGAGCCCTTCGTCCTTGCTCACCGTGTGGAAGCTGCCGTTGGGCTTGCCGTCCTCGCCGAGGTCCGGCGCCTTCACATCGACGTACTGACCGGCGAAGCGGTCCTCGCTCCACGCAGCGAGGGCACGCTGCTGGCTGGCGAGGCCGAACGCGTCGGTGTCCTCGCGGGTGATGCCCCACTTGTCGGCGATGCGCTCGGCGCCCTCGAACTGCGAGGTCATCTCGTACTGGCCGAAGTAGGTCTTCGGGATCGGCACGCCGAACCCGAGCGCCTTGCCGCCGCTGGACCCGATCGGGATGCGGCTCATGCTCTCGACACCGCAGGCGATGGCGACATCGACGACGCCTGCGCCGACGAGAGCCGCGGCGAGTCCGGTGGCCTGCTGGCTGGAACCGCACTGCGTGTCGACGGTGGTATTCGGCACGCTCTGCGGCAGACCGGCGGCCAGCCATGCGGTGCGGCCGATGTTGAACGCCTGCTCGCCGACCTGGCTGACGCAGCCGGTGACGACCTGGCCGACGACGCTGGGGTCGATGCCCGTCCGGTCGATCAGCGCCTTCTGGACCAGCCCGAGCAGTTCGGCTGGATGGACCGACGACAGACCGCCGTTGCGCTTGCCGATCGGGGTGCGAACTGCATCGACGATGACCACGTTGCTGCGCTTGAGGTTGGAGGTGTTCGCCATGGGAGCACGCTAGCGATGCGTGACATGCTGGAGGCGTGCCAGAGCAGCCGTCCGTCTTCGTGCCCCTCGTCGTTCCACCTGCCGATGCGGACAGCAGGACGCACCGCTACGTCCACGTGGTCGGCGCATCCGTGTGGGTCGACGACCAGCCGGCGGACGAGACGTGGGGACAGCACTTCCTCGGGCTGCTCGACGGCCAGGCCATGTGGGGTGTCGACGTGCCGTTCGGCATCGACCCCGCGGACGGCGCCGCCGCCGATCTGTTCAGCTACTTCGGTCGCTCGTCGGAGAACGATTGGCTCGTTGCCGGGCGTGCGGTGCAGATCGTGGAATGGGCGCGCACACATCGCTTCTGCGGTCGATGCGGTGCCGTCACCGAACTGGCACCCGGCGAGCGCGCGATGCGCT
Source organism: Acidimicrobiales bacterium (assembly GCA_025463415.1). Lineage (GTDB taxonomy): Bacteria > Actinomycetota > Acidimicrobiia > Acidimicrobiales > Ilumatobacteraceae > WLMZ01. The sequence continues at coordinate 6,645 of JAOBWO010000435.1, forward strand.
GCCCCCAGTGCCGCCTGCTCGCGTTTCCCCGCCTGGCGCCCGCGATGATCACGCTCGTGACGCGTGGGGAGGGCGCGGATCAGGAGGCGCTCCTCGCCCAGGGCATCAACTTCCGCGGCTCGATGTACAGCTGCCTCGCCGGCTTCGTGGAGCCCGGTGAGTCACTCGAAGGCGCGGTCGTGCGAGAGGTGCACGAAGAGGTCGGCATCGACGTCGACAACGTGCGCTACTGGGGCAGCCAGCCGTGGCCGTTCCCGCACAGCCTGATGCTCGGGTTCCACGCCAGCTACGCCGGCGGCGAGATCGTGTGCGACCCGACGGAGATCCTCGACGCCAACTGGTACCGGCGCGATGCGCTGCCGAACATCCCGCCGGGCATCAGCATCGCCCGCAAGCTCATCGACGCGTGGCTGCGCGACGAGGTCTGACGAGCGTTCGGGTGTCGACTGAGCGTGGCACGGTGTGGGCATGGACATCAACGCACTCCTCGTCGAACTGCACGGCCGCGTCGCCGGCCACGTCGACGAGGCGCTCGACGAACTCGACCCGGCGCTGCTGACGAAGTCGCCCGGGCCGGGAGCGAACACGATCGGTTGGCTGATCTGGCATCTGACGAGGGTGCAGGACCATCACGTGTCCGAGCTGCTGGACGAGGAGCAACTCTGGGTGACCGGGGACTGGGCGCGGCACTTCGGCCTTGACCCGGATCCGCAGAACACCGGCTACGGGCACGACGCCGGCGACGTCGCGGCGATCCAGCTCGACGGGGTCGCCGTCCTGCGCGACTACTACGCGGTCGTCGCGAAGCGGACGGAGGCGTTGCTGGCCCGGACCACGGCTGCCGACCTCGAGCGCGTGGTCGACACCCGCTGGGATCCCCCGGTCACGTTGGCCGTCCGGCTGATCAGCGTGCTCGACGACGACATCATGCATGCCGGGCAGGCGACGTACCTGCGTGGCCTGTTCAGCTGAACCGGATCAAGCGAGCTTGTCGCTGAACCAGTCGAGGATGATCTCGGCGCGCTGACGGCGGTGGATCGGCGAGCCGCTGCGCGACAGCTCGTGGTTCTCGCCCGGGAAGCGGTAGAAGGTGACGTCGCGGCCGAGGATGCGCAGGGCCATGAACAGCTCCTCGGCCTGCGAGATCGGGCAGCGAAGATCGTTCTCGCTGTGCAGCAGCAGCATCGGCACGCGGATGTCGCGCACGTAGCGGATCGGCGACATCCGTTCGTATTCCGCGGGATCCTCGATGTGCGACGGTCCGTGTTCGATCCGGAACGCGGTGCCGATGTCGCTGCTCCACTCCTCGCTGAGCATGTTGTTGACGGCACGCTCGCTGCAGATGCCCTTGAACCGTTCCCCATGGCGGCCAGCGAGCATCGTCGCCATGTAGCCGCCGTAGCTGCCGCCCTGCATGCCGACCCGGTCCGCGTCGCAGAAGGAGTACCGGGCCAGGCCGGTGTCGAGCACGGCCAGCACGTCGTCGACATCGACCGTTCCCCATCCGGTGCCGGGTGCCACGGGATGCTTGGGGCCCAGGATCGCCTGCCCCCACGACTGCTCGCGCCCGCTGCCACCGCGCGGGTTGCTCATCAGCACGACGAAGCCGGCCGCCGCCTGGAACTGGGCCTCGTCGAAGTACGTCTCGCCGTACTGGCTGTGCGGTCCACCGTGCACGTTCAGGATCACCGGGTACTTCACGCTCTCGTCGAAATCGACCGGGCGCATGATCCACGCGTCGATCTCGAGGGTCCCGTCGGTGGTCGGCACGGTGAAGCGCTCCCACGACTGCGGCTTCACGGCCGCGACGTACGCGTCGGAAAGATGGGTGAGCTGACGTTCCGTGCCGTCGATGATCGAGAACAGCTCGGCCGGGCGATCGACCGAACTGACGGTCATGCCGATCGTGCCCGCGTTCGCGTCGAAGGCGCGCACCCAGCGCTCTCCCGTGGTGATCGGTGACGGCGCCTTCGTGCCGTCTGCGGTGATCCGCTGGATGTGTCCCCGACCGCGGTCGTCGGCGGTGGCGAGCAGCGTCTGGTCGTCGATCCAGACAGGCGTTGCGACACCCGCGGTCGACGCGAACGTGCGGTCGAAGTCGCGAGTGGTCCACGTCATCTGGCGGGTCGCCAAGTCGATGACGGCGACGTGCTGGTTCTGCGGATCGGTCAGCGGATCGTCGCTGCCGATCAGGGCCACGCGAGTGCCGTCCGGGGAGACGCTCGGCGCGAAGTAGTTGCCCGTCTGCTCGGTCAGCGCGACGATTTCGGAGCCGTCGACCGGCACGACGTAGAGGTCCGCGGCCAGATCGATGTCCCAGGTCTCGTGCCGGCCGGCGTTGGTGACGACGGCCGTCGAATCGGCCAGCCAGGACGTGCCGTCGTGCTGGAACGGTCCGGGCGTGAGGTTGCGCGGGGCGCTGGTCCCGTCAGCAGCGACGACGTACACGTGCGCCGGGCGGTCGAACACCCAACCCTCGCCGTTGAGGCGGCTGAAGAACCGCTCGACCTTGCGCGGCGCCTGCCACGATTCGTCCTCGGCGTCGTACCGCGCGTCGGGCGTGCGGCTGATGAACGCGATCGAGGAGCCGTCCGGGCTCCAGTTCACGCTGTCGATGCCGTCCTTCATCGAAGCGATCGTGCGCACCTCGCCTGGTCCGCCCATCGGCAGCACGTGCAGCGTCGCCTCGCCCTTCTTCTCGCTGCGGCTGGAGACGAACGAGAGGGCGGTGCCATCGGGAGACCACGCCGGCTGGCTGTCGTTCTTGTCGCCGTTCGTGACCGGTCGGGGCGCGGACGTGCCGTCGGCAGCGGCGACCCAGACCTGGGCGCGAGTCCGGTTCGCCGGGAAGTCGACGCGGCTGACGACGAAGGCGATCTGAGCGCCGTCGGGGGAGACCGCCGGGCTGCCGGCGGCCACGACGCCGCCGATGATCCGCTCGGCGAGTTCGGCGTGCTTGCTCTGACCGGCGGGAGACGTGACATCGTTCATCTCGGCAACGGTACTCAGACGGCAGGGGCTGGGCTTGATCTACGTTGTCCGGATGGATGCGCCTCAGTACCTGGCCACGATCGCCGCCGAGAGCACCGCGCTGCGCGCCGCGGCGGTGATGGCCGGCCCGCTGGCGCAGGTGCCGTCGTGCCCGGGGTGGACCGTCACCGACCTCCTCCGCCACGTCGGTGAGGTCGATGCGTTCTGGGCCACGGTCGTGAGGACACGCGCGTCGACGGTCCACGATGTCGCACGGCCGCCGGCTGTCGACGACGACGCAGCCCTGGAGGCGTTCGACGGCCGCCTGGCCGAGGTGCTGTCCGTGCTCGGGGACGCAGACCCGTCGACCCCGGTGTGGACGTGGTCCGACGACCACACCGTCGGGTTCGTCCAGCGCCGGATGGCCCACGAAACTGCGATCCACCGTTGGGATGCAGAGGGTGCTGTGGGCTCGCCGGCGCCGGTCGCCGCCGAGCTCGCCAGCGACGGCATCGACGAGTTCCTCGAGCACTTCCTGCCCGACGTGCTCGACGACAGTCGACCGGTCGGCGGCTCCGTGCACATCCACTGCGGAGACGTGGCAGGCGAGTGGACGATCCACCCGAACGACGGCGGCTACGACGTCACTCGTGAGCACGCCAAGGGCGACTGTGCGCTGCGCGGCAGCGCAAGCGATCTGCTGCTGGTCCTCTGGCGACGCGTCGGCATCGAGACGATCGACGTGGTCGGTGACAGTGACGTCGCCGAGCGCTTCGTCGCCGCGACCAACCTCCACTGACGCCAGCGTGAGCGATCCGACGCATCACGCCGAGTTCGGCCACCATCGGCTCGTCGAGGTCTACGACGCCGACTACGGCTGGTCGTGCGACGACGACTTCTTCATGTCGGTCGTCGGCGTGCGGCCGCGGTCGCGCGTGCTCGACCTCGGCTGCGGCACCGGTCGGCTTGCGTTGGGCATGGCCGAGGCCGGTCACGTCGTCACCGGCGTCGATCCTGCGGCCGCCTCGATCGAGCGTGCGCGGTCGAAGCCGGGTGCGCACGGGGTGACGTGGATCGACGGCGTGGCGTCCGATGTGGCTTCGAGCGCGTTCGATGCAGCGGTGATGACGAGCCACGTCGCGCAGTTCTTCGTCGGCGACGACGACTGGTCCGCAGCGCTCGGCGATCTGGCCCGGGCGATCGTGCCCGGCGGCGTGCTCGGCTTCGACTCCCGTGATCCGCAGGCTCGGGCGTGGGAGCAGTGGAACCCAGATTCGTCCCGGCACGAGGTGCTGCTGGTCGACGGATCATCGGTGGTCGTGTGGACGGACGTGACGTCCACCGGATCCGACGGTGCAGGCGGGACGATCGTCTCGTTCACCATCCGGTACTCGTTCGACGATGGCGACCGGTTGCAGAGCACGGCGACGTTGCGGTTCCGGAGCGAGTCGGTGCTGCGCTCCTCGCTGGCCGCTGCAGGGTTCGTGATCGAAGTGATCTACGGCGGTTGGCGACGTCAGCCGATCGGCGCCGGCGACGGTGAGCTCCTCGTCGTGGCCCGGCGATGAGATCCCGCTTCACCGGAGAGATCTGCGGCTTCGGCACCGCGCGCGGCCACCGGGTCATCGTGGGACGATGGGTGGATTCGCCGCTGGGCGCCTCCACCGACGTGATGCACGAGGCGCCCGACGGGTTGCGCACGCTGCTGGCACCGAACGATGCCGTCGCCACGTTCGTCAGCGCGACCTACACCTTCGACGAGGTCCGGATCCTGCCGGTGCTCAGCGCGCGCACGGCGGGCGGGTTGCACCTCGATGCGGGCCCGATGGTCGCGGACGTCGAGTACGGGAGCCGCAGCGCAATCGGATGGGTGCTGCGCAGCGTGCCGCCTCCACTGGCTCGCGCCACGTGGTGGTGCACCGTCATCGATCCCGTCGCTCGCGCAGTCATGCGCGGCGTGCGAACACGCGGCACCGCGGGCAACGGCCGCCGGGAGTGGTACGGCGCCACCGACGCGCACCGCGTCGAATCGGTCCGCTGCACGATCGATGGGGTCGATGCCGGCGGGCTCGCAGACGTGTGGCCACCCGTGCGGTTCGGCTTCGGGTCCACCCCACGCGCCCCGATGGTGGTCGCGGTGACCACGACCATCGTCGAGACCTGACCGTCGGCTACCAGTGCTCCGTGCCGGGATCGCCCTTGAACGGGCCGGTGACCCGGCTGGTGATCCAGCCGCCGTAGAACGAACCGGGGTTGGCGACCACCTGCTCGTCGCCGACCCAGCACTCGTCGAGCAAGCGCGCGTAGAACGCGATGTGGCCGCGGATCGCGACGAACGAGGGCGTCGGGTCCTCGTAGCTCCAGCCTGCGTTCGGCACGACGATGTCACCGGCCACCACGGTCCAGTAGGTGGCCGGCCCCTTCCACTCGCAGAACGAGCGTCCGGAACCCGGCCGCAACACCTGCGGCGAGATGTCGGCACGCGGGATGTAGAACGCGGGCGGCTGGCTGGTCTCCAGCACCCGGATCGCCGCAGTGCTGTCGGCGACGGTGACCCCGGCGTGGACGACGCGGATGCGATCGTCCGTGGGCACGACGGCCGGTGGTCGGGGGTAGTCCCACACGCTCTCCTGGCTCATGAGTCGACCGTAGGGCGAGTTAGCGTGCGCTGCTGTGTCCAGCTCCCAGATCAACCACACGCACGTCAACGGGATCGACATCGGCTACATGCGTGAGGGCAGCGGTCCGCGGCTGCTGTTCGTGAACGGGTCCGGTGCGACGCTCGCAGCCTCCGGTCCGATGCTGTCGGTCTACAGCAGGCAGTTCGACCTCCTCGCTCACGATCAGCGTGGACTCGGCGAGACAGAGGCGCCCGCTGGTCCGTACACCATGGCCGAGTACGCGGCCGATGCGGCGGGCATCGCCGACGCGATCGGCTGGGACACCTACCGCGTGGTCGGCGTCAGCTTCGGCGGCATGGTGGCCCAGGAGCTCGCGGCGACGTTCCCGGAGCGGATCGAGCGACTTGCTCTCGTTTGCACCTCGCCCGGCGGCGAGGGCGGAGCCAGCTACCCGCTGCACACCCTTGCCGACAAGAGCGATGCCGATCGGGCGGCGATCGGGCTGCGCATCCTCGACACCCGCTTCACGCCGGAATGGCTGGCGGAGCACGAGGGCGACCGCATGCTGGCCGGCGTGATGGCCGACCGCACCGCCGTGACGAAGTCGGCCGAGGTGCTGCGTGGCGAACGCCTGCAGCTCGAGGCCCGCTCTCATCACGACGTGTTCGACCGCCTGCCGAACATCACCTGCCCGACCTTGGTCGCATCGGGTCGCTACGACGGCATCGCCCCGCCGGAGAACGGCGCGGCGATCGCCGGCCAGATCCCGGACGCCGAGCTGCGCGTGTACGAGGGAGGCCACGCCTTCTTCTTCCAGGACCCCCAGGCGATGCCGGACATCCTCGCCTTCTTGGCCGGCTGAGCCTTCGCTCAGCAGCTACTCGGCGATGCCGACCGGCTCGTCGTCGATGATCTGGTCGAGGTACTCGCTCAGCCCGTAACCGACGGCGTGCTCGTGCGCCGGCGAGCCATCGATCGTCCACCGCGTCACGCCTTCACTGATGCGCGTGACGAGCCAGTTGCCCTCGGGATCCTGCCGCCGGTTGCGCAGCGGGATGAGGTCCATCACCTCACCGGTGAACGTCCACTCGCGGTTGCTGCGCGACGAGCGCAGGAGCCCGGTGATCTTCTGGTGGTAGGTGTCCTCGCCCCCGAACTCGGTGCTGACCTCGCAGTGATCGCACAGGTGCAGCTGGCCGTCCTCCCACACGAACCCACCGCGGGTGCCGGGGCCGTCCTTCTTCGCCACGCGGCTGGCCATGAAGCCGAGGTCCTTGCCGAAGTTCGCCGTCAGCCAACGGTAGTACCACGGCGCCTGCCAGTACCGAGGACCCCACGAGTGGTCGCGCAGCCCGCAGCAGTTGATCTGCCACTCGCGATCACCGACGCGGATCGAGCCGGCTGCCTCGACGAGCTGCTCGTAGTGGCCTTTGGCGAACTCCTCGCCGGGCGTCTCGTGGGGCTGGTCTGGCTCGCCGCCGAACATGCTCGGCCTGCCCTGCCCGGAGAACGTCAGCCGCACTTCGCACTCCGCGTACGGGTTGTTCGTGAAGGCTTCTTTCGGGTTGGCCATCTGCAACGGATCGTCGAGCAGCACGACCTTGCCTGTGTACTCGATCTTCAGCTCCTCGAACGGAGTCACCATCGTCCAGCGCAGCCCACCGGCATCGAACGCGTCGTTGTCGGCGATGTTCGGTCGCTTGAACATGAACCCGACCTGACGGCCGGCACCACCATCGGCATCAGCACCATCGGCAGCACCAGCAGCGTCCTCCGCCGGCAAGTACAGGCAGACGGTCATCTCGGCATAGCCCTCGTTGGCCCGGTTGCCGATGCGGAACCAGCCGCCGACCTGGTGCACGGGGTCGAAGCAGTTGATGTACATGCTCTCGTTGAAGTTCGACTCCGGGCCGAGCTCGTGCATGTACTCATCGGACGGATCGAGGCGAACTCCCATGGCGCGTTGCTACCACGCCATCGCTCACCAGAGCGACAGCTGCTCCCACGTGATGGCCACCTCGCCGACGTTCTGCCACGTCATCCGGCCCCGCCGGCCCGGGCGGCGCACCTCCAGCCGGTCAGGTCGCAACGAGCGCGCCGCGCCCTGTGGGACGTCGTGCAGGGTGATGCTGCCGTCGGAGTTGATGCCGGCGATGCGGCCGGAGATCCAACGTCCGGAGTCGCCCTTGCGGAACCGCACCGGCTCGCCCGCGTGGAGACCGAGTTGCAGGAGGAGCACCGGGTCCACGTGCGGACTAGACCTCGCCGGAGATCCGCGCCTGCAGCTTGCGCATCCCCGCGAGCCAGCGGTCGTAGTCGGCCACCTTGCGGCCCCAATACGTCAGCACCTCGGGGTGGGGTGCGATCAGGAACGTCTCGGCTGCGATCACGGCCAGTGCGGTCTCGGCCACTTCGGCGGGCTCCAGCACGGCGCCAGCGGAACGCACCACGCTGCTGCTCACCCCGGCCTCGGGCGCCGTGCTGTTGAGCATGTTCGTGTTCACGCCCTGCGGGCACAAGCAGCTGACCCGAAGGCCGCGAGCCCCGTAGGTCAGGCTCATCCACTCAGCGAACGCCACGGCCGCGTGCTTGGTCACGCTGTAGGGCGCGGAACCGATCTGGCTGAGCAGGCCGGCTGCGGACGCCGTCGAGCAGAAGTAGCCCTCACCCCGCTCCAGCCATGTCGGCAGGAGGTGCTTGGCAGCCCAGCGGTGGGCGTGGACGTTGACGTTGAACGACGTGGCCCAGTCGTCCTCGGCGGTGTCCAGGTCGGTGCCGATGCCGACTCCTGCGTTCGCGAAGAACAGGTCGATCGTGCCGAACGTGGCCTCGGCGGCGTGGATCAGATCGATGTTGCCCTGCTCGGATCCCACGTCGGCGGGCACGCCCAACGCACTGCCCGGTCGCGTCGAGTTCAGCTCGGCGGCCACCTCCGCGCTGAGCACCGAGTCCACATCGGCCACCACCACCTTGGCCCCGGCGGCGTGGAACCGCTGGGCCAACGCCCGGCCGATGCCGTTGGCCGCACCGGTGACGACGACGTGCTTGTCGAGGAGATCCATGGCCCCGCATGGTAGGTCGCGGTGCGTCGGCCACGGGCGCAATCCGGAAACGAACTGTTCATGGGTACGATGCCCGGACAGCGGACGACATCGGGTTACGGTGGCGACGTGGGCACCCGCACACCCGATGTACCGACACAAAGGAGCATTCGATGACAGACACGAACGAGGCAGTGATCACTGAAGCCTTGGCAGTCATCGACAAGGCGTTGGCAGAGATGCTCCGTCGCGAACTCGTGTCGTCCGGCGAAGTCGCCGACCTGCTCCTTGATGTCCGCTCGCTGTTGACCCACCCAGCGGCCGTCGTCCCTGCCTGAAGCCTCAGAGAGCGAGCAGATCCTCGAACGCGCCGGCCATGCACCGGCGCAGCAGATCGGGATCGGCGACGGCCGCTGCATCGATGTTGAGACCCATGTCGAGGCTGCCCAGGTAGCTGAGCATCGTGAGGTTGAACGCCACACCGGCCAGTGGGCCGACCGGATAGTTCTCCAGCAGCTGCGCGCCCGCGACGTACATCGGGATCGGGGCGCCACGCACGTTGCTGGTGGCGAAGTCGACTGTCTGCGCCTGCGTGCGCGCGAGGCGCGTGACGAGCGATGTCGGCAGCGTCGCTGCCACGGCTGCCAACGTCTCCAGCGACGCGGCGTTGTTGTTCCCCCGCGCAGCACTGGCCGCGACGTTGATCGCTTCGAATCGATCGGTGATCGACATCTCGCCGGTGGGGATCAGCATCCGCACGAGCGAGAACGCATTGGCGCCGGACGACTCGCTGCGCGTGCTGATGGCCATCGATGAGCGGAGGAACTCGACTGGCGCACCCTTCTCGATGTGGTAGCGACTGGCAGCCTCTGCGGCGACCGTCAGGAACGCGGTGTTCAGCTTCCCGCCGAGCTTGCGTGCTGCTTCACGGGTCTGCGCATACGGTGCCCGGAGGGTCTCGATCCGACGCCGAAGGGAGCGCTCGGTCCACAGTGGGGAGCGGGCGTGCTCGACATCGCTGAGCTGGTTGAGCACACCCCGGATCGAGTCTGCTGCCGCAACGCCGGCATCAGGGATGCCGGCCGGATCGGCGAGCAGGTCGCGCACCTGGCGGAACAGCCCGAGCGGCATCCGCAAGCTGCCGGCCACGAGCTCGCGCCACACGTCGCCGTTGGCGGTCGTCGCGGCGGCCTCGGTCGCGGCATCGACAGTGTCGGCATCGAGGGGTGGCGGTTCGGGTGCGTCGGCGTCGAAATCGAGGAAGGCCAGGCTGAGCTGGACCATGCCCTCACCGTCGGCGATGGTGTGGTGGAGCTTCTCGACGAGTGCCGACCTGCCCCCGCGGAGGCCGTCGACGATGACGAACTGCCAGAGCGGCCGGGTGCGGTCGAACGGATCGTTGGCGATCAGGCTGGCCAGATCGAGCAGCTGGCGCATCGAGCCCGGCTTCGGCAGCGCGATGTGGCGGACGTGGTAGCGGATGTCGAAGTTGGAGTCGTCGACCCAGATCGGCGACGTGAGGTTGGCCGGCGCCGGCTGCACCCGCTGCCGGAGCCGGGGCACGATCAGAGTGGAGTGCTCCATCCGCCGCACGAGCCGCTCGAAGTCGGGCTTGCGGTCGAGGATGGTGATGTTCGCGAAGGTCGAGGAGAGGTGCGGATCCTTCTCCATCCGCCACATCAGGCCCTCGGCATCGGACATCTTCACATCGAAGGCGGGCAGGTCGACCATGGCGTGAGGCTACGTCAGCCGTCAGGCCACCAGTCGCCGGGTGATGCGGATCGCGAGTGCGCCGAACGCGATGCCGACCAGCGCACCACCCACGACGTCGCTGGCGTGATGGATGCGCACATAGGCGCGGCTCAACCCGATGACCATGGCGAGCGTGAACCAGATCGGCGCGGTGCGCCGCCCGCCCCACGAGGTGAGCAGGCTCGCGGCCGCAAACGCGGAGGACGCATGTCCGCTGGGGAAGCTGGTGGTGGTGGGCTTGCGGATCGTGTAGCGGTCGTCGCCGGTCTCGGTGGGGCGAGTGCGGCGGAACAGGCGCTTGACGCCCTGGTTGACGGCCACGCTCTCGACGCCGAGCAGCGCGGAGAGCGCGAGCGCCTGGTCGGCTCGTTCGTCGCCGGTGAGTCCGCGGGCGAGGCCGATGATGTGCCAGATCACGCTGAAGTCGCCGAGATGGCTGGCGTTGGTGAACACGAAGTCGGCCGCGGGGTTGCCGCGCAGCAGCTCGAGCTGGGCATCCGCCCAGGCGTCGAAGGCCGCGATCCGTGCCGTGACCGCAGGTGTCACGCGGCGACGACGGACCCGAACACCAGCGGAGCCTCGACCGCGGCGAGGTCGGGGTTGCCGCTGAACGCCGGGCACCACTGCTTGAACGAGCACGAGCCACAAAGGGTGGTGACCCGCGGCTGGAACGATCCGCTGATGCACGACTTCTCGACGGCCTTCAACACGGCCGCGGTGCGGGTGGTGACGAAGCGGACGGACTGCGGCGACGGTGTTGCCTCGATGACCTCGCCCGTCTTGAGGTACATCAGGCGGATCTTCGAGGGGATCCGGCCGAACAGGGCTTGGCACAGGAACGAGTAGAAGTGGACTCCCGTCATCTTGCCCTGCTCGAAGTTCGCGCTCGGTGCCCGACCGGTCTTGTAGTCGACGACGACGAGGTTGCCGTCCGCATCGAGATCGAGGCGGTCGATGATGCCGCGCAGGGTGAGATCGCCGACGCCCGCCTCGAGCCGGAGCTCGAGCCCGATGTCGCGCACCGCGCGCGGATCTTCCATTTGCAAGTACTTGTGCACGAGCTCGGTTGCGTCGGTGAACAGCGCGTCGGCCTGTGCTTCGGTGAGGCGGAGGTCGACGAAGTCTGGGTCCGACCGGTACTCGACGATGGCTTCATCGAGAGCTTCGAGGGCGGCTTCGGGCGTGCGCGCGTCGGCGGGGCGGGTGAACAGCAGCTCGAGCGCGCGATGCACGAGCGACCCGCGGGTCATGTGGATCTGCGGTGGCTCGGCGATGCGTTCGATGCTGGCGAAGCGGAACTGCATCGGGCAGGACAGGAACGACTCGACCCGGCTCGGCGAGAGACTGGTCGGCACGGGGAACATGCAGCCATCGTACGCGATGGGTGTCACGGAGTACGGAAGGCCCGCGACGCCTCGCTGACCAGGGCGGCGATCTCGTTCGGTGCCTGCATCGGACCGAAGTGGCCGAGGTGATCGAGCTCGATGTAGCGCGCTCCGGGGATGCGTTCGGCCAGCGTCTTCGTGCCGGCAGACGGCTGACCGACCTGGGGCAGCCCGCACACCACCCAGACGGGCACGGCGAGGTCGCCGAGCCGTTCCCAGGTCTGATGGATCCCGCCGGCCTCGTACGTGCGCGCCTCGTGCTCGGGTGAGCACTTCAGGGTCACGTTCGGGTTGCCGTCGGCGTCGTGGCCCGGGCGGAACCCGAACCGGACGTACGCCTCGACGCTCTCCGGCGTGAAGATGTCCATCGGCGGCTTCGCCGAGTAGTTGGCGATCGCGGCCTCGAAGCTGGGGAAGCTGCCGCGGCGCTTGCGCGCGCCGATCGCCAGGTGGTTGCCACCTCCGACCGGCACCGCGCCGGGCTCGAGCGGCGGCATCACGATCGGCTCGTAGAGCACCAACCCGCAGAACAGCTCCGGGGCGGTCAGCGCAGCCATCACCAGCGCAGCGCCGCCCATGCTGTGGCCCACCCCGAGCACCTGTCCGTCGACGGACAGGGAGTGGGCGACGAGCGCACAGTCGTGGCCGTAGACGTCCCAGTCGACGTGATCCGATGCGGCCCAGTCGGGGCCGACGGGTGTGTCACCGTGGCCGCGCGCGTCGTAGCCGATGTTGTGCAGTTGCGGCAGCGCCGCGGTGACCGGCGTCCAGCAGTGCGCGTGGAAGCCCGTGGCGTGCGCGTACAGGGTGGTCGGTCCGTCGCCGCCCAGGTCGTGGACCGCGAGGTGCGCTCGTGACATCAGAGCGAGGTGCTCTTCTGCTTGCGTCGCCGCCACCAGATGCTGGCGAGTCGGTCGAGACCGGCGCCGATCACCAGCGCGACACCGATCGTGGTCCAGACCTTCGCCGTCTTGGCGAAGAACAGGAAGTGGGTGCGCACCTCGCCGCGGTTCTGGAGCACGAACGTGAGCGCCAGCGCGATCAGCAGCAGCAGGGCGATGAGCGCGACGCTGGGCCCGCTGCTGCCGCTGGAGGCCGACTTGTGGTTGGCGAACTTCTTGTCGGGTTCGTTCTCCGGGGGAAGGCTCTCGAAGGTCATGCTGTCTCCAATCTCGATGTCGCGATCATCGGGGCAGGCCGAGCAGGCGTTCGCCGATGATGTTGCGTTGCACTTGGCTGGTGCCCCCGGCGATCCGCCCGCCAGGTGCTGCCAGGATGCCAGCGGAGTCGGCGCCGGCGATCATCGCGTCGGCGCCGGCGAGGTCGCCGCGAAGCATCGACGCGTCGAACATCATCTCCGTGATGCCCAGCTTCATCACTGACGCCGCGGTCGATGCGATCGGCCCCTGTCGTTGGCCCATCGCCGTGAACGCCTTGCCCCGGCTGAGCAACCCGGCGAGCTGTTGGCGCTGCGTGGCGTCGAGCGTGCGGCCCGCGCCGAGCCGCGACATGGCCTCCATCCGCCGCTCGAGCCCGATCACGCTGGCCCCGATGTGGCCGCGCTCGTTGGTCAGCACGGCCATGCCGACGCCCCAACCGCCGTGTTCCGGGCCGAGCAGGTTGACGGCGGGCAGCTCCACATCGGAGAAGAAGACCTCGTCGAACTCGGATTCGCCGGTCATCTGCTGGAGTGGGCGGACCTCGATGCCGGGGAGGTCCATTGGACACAGGAAGAACGAGATGCCCTCGTGCTTGCGCGCCTCCGGATCGGTGCGCGCCATGAGGATGCCCCAGTCGCTGCAACGGCCGCCGCTGCACCAGACCTTCTGTCCGTTGACGATGTACCGCTCACCATCGCGCTCGGCCCGCGTGGTCAGCGCAGCCAGGTCGCTGCCGGCCCCCGGCTCGCTGAACAGTTGGCACCAGACCTGGCTGGCCTCGAGCGTGGGGCGCAGGTGGGCGGCCTGCTGCTCGGCCGTTCCGAAGCGGAGGATCGATTGGCCCGCCAGCACCAACCCGACCATGTTCAGCAGCGGTGGCACGCCGGCCACCGCACATGACTCGATCCAGGCCGCCTGGTGCGCCGCCGTGAGACCGCGGCCACCGTGCTCGACCGGCCAGTGGATGCCCGCGAACCCTGCCGCGAAGAGCCGCCGCTGCCATGCGACGGCGGGCTCGATCAGCTCGGGCGGGCAGATCGCGCCGTAGTCGCGTGGAGCGTGTTGCCGGTTTGCATCCAGCCACGAGGCTGCCTCGGCCCGGAACTGCTCGACGTCGATGGGTGTGACGTCCATGCCGACCGTTCTACTGCATCACCGTCGCCGACGTGAACGGCTACTGCATGAACGGCAAGAAGAGTGCGGTCTCCTCGCCGAGGTTGGCCGGTACGGCGTAGCCGTCTCGCTCGGTGATCGTGTTCCAGTTGTCGCGCACGTCTTCGGGGGAGATCGCGGCGTGGTAGTAGCCCTGGGTCTCGCCGATGAAGACCTCGGCGACGCGGCCGCCGCCGACGCTGAAGACCCGGCCGGTCGGCTCGCATTCGTCGCTGGCGAGGTAGGTCACCAATGGCGAGATCAGCGAGGGATCGAGCTTGTCGCCGAGTGCTCCGAGCAGGCTCTCGGTCATGCGCGTCAGCGCGAGCGGAGCGATCGCGTTGGCCTTGATGTTGTACTTCGCGCCTTCGACCGCGAGCACGCGAGTGAATCCGACGAGGCCCATCTTCGCGGCGCCGTAGTTGGCCTGGCCGAAGTTGCCGAAGATGCCGGCGGCGGACGACGTGCTGATGACACGGCCGTAGCCCTGCTCGCGCATGTGCGGCCACGCGGCCTGGGTGACGTTGAACGCGCCCTTGAGGTGCACGGCCAGCACGGCGTCGACGAGGTCGGGCGTCATGTTGTGGAACGCCTTGTCGCGCAGGATGCCGGCGTTGTTGATGACGATGTCCACCTTGCCGTACGCGTCGAGCGCGGTCTGGACGATGGCTGCCCCGCCGTCGGTCGTCGAGACACTGTCGGCGTTGGCGACGGCGTCGCCGCCCGCAGCCTTGATCTCGTCGACGACCCGTTCGGCTGCGCCCTTGTCGCTGCCGCTGCCGTCGACTGCGCCACCGAGGTCGTTGACCACGATCAGCGCGCCGCGCGAGGCCATGAGCAGCGCGTGCTGGCGTCCGAGGCCGCCGCCGGCACCCGTGATGATCGCTACCTTGCCGTCGAAACCCACTGTTGCTGTGCTGGCGTCACTCATGGCAAAAGAAGCTATCCACCCACCCGTTCATGTCACCACACATCATCAACGTCGATGATGTGTGGTGACATGAATGCGGGTGTCGGTCACAGACCGAGCGCGGTGCGTGTGATGTGCAGGGTCATCTCGGGATCTTCGACGACCTGGTCGTAGGTGAACTGGAAGGCGCGGAACCCATCGAGCTGGAGCTGGTTGAGTCGCTCGGCGTCTCGGCGCATCTGCTCCTTCGTCCGATGCCAGCGGTAGCCGAGGAGCTCGACGACCACGTCCGTCCCTTCGAAGTGGCAGTCGACCCTCACGAGGCGGTCGCCGACTCGCGTCAACGTCACCTCGGTGCGGGGTCTCGGCAGGTTCGCCGACGCGAGCAGCTCGAGGTAGCGCCGTTCGAGCCAGCTCGGTTGACCGGATCGGATCTCCTCGCCCTCGAGCACGTTCACAAGACGGCGGCATCCTGAGCGCCCGCTGCCGCGGAGCGCCACGAGACGTTCGTGGAGGAACCGCTCGGTGCTTTTGCCATCGCGGAACGCTGACGCGATGGCCTTGAGGAGCTGGGCAGGCGGCAGTGAAGCAGCGATGTCGATCAGCGTCCTGGTCGGGCTCGTGACGGCGAAGCCGTCGACATCGGCCACGTCGATGAGCGGCAGCGTCGATGTGGTGTGGATGTGCGCTCCGACGCGTTGGATGTTGCGCCCGCGCATCACCGTCGCGTGGAACGGCTTGTTCAGCGCGACGCCGTCGAAGCCGTGCAACGCAGCGGCGGTTCGATGAGACGCCCAGCCCTCGCCGATGTCGAGCAGGAGATCCGAAAGATCGGTCCGTACCGTTCGTGGGGCCATCGGGTCTCGGTACGTCTGAGCTCCGACTTTGACGAGGAGGTCGCTCTGGATCCGACCACGAAGCACGGCGTTCGAGATTCCTGACTCGTTCGCTTGAGCCTGGGAGAAGGCTCCGTGCTGACCTGTCGCGAGCGTCGATAGCCGACGGTTGCCTGCAGGCATGCAGCCGGATTCAACCGATCAGCCCTCACGATCACAACATTCCCTCGTTCATGTCACCACACATCATCAACGTCGATGATGTGTGGTGACATGAACGGGTTCAGGCTGGGTGGGGCGGGGCTGCCGCGGACTCGACCGCCAACGCCTTCAGGCGGCGGTAGTCGAGCTTGCCGTTCGCGGCACGGCCGATCGTGTCGATCGTGAAGACGCGCTTGGGCGCCTTGTACGCGGCGAGGGTGCTGCGGACGTGGAGGATCAGTGCGGCCTCGTCGATGTCCGCGCCGTCAGCGGCCTCGACGAGCGCGGTGATCGATTCGCCGAACCGCTCGTCGGGCAGGCCGACGACTGCCGCGTCGGCGACGCTGGGGTGCAGCTTTAATGCCTCCTCGACCTCTTCTGGATACACCTTCTCGCCGCCCGTGTTGATGCATTGGCTGCCCCTGCCCAGGAGCTTGACGGTGCCGTCGGCTTCGACCTCCGCGTAGTCACCGGGGATGCTCCAGCGCACGCCCTCGAACGTCACGAAGGTGGAGGCCGACTTCTCCGGGTCCTTGTAGTACCCGATCGGGGTGCGGCCCCGCAGCGCGACTCGGCCCCGCTCGCCGCTGCCGGGCGTGACCTCGTGGCCGTCCTCGGTGAGGACCCGGCAGTGCGCGGTGAGCACGAACTTCGCCGTCTCGCCGGCGCCTTCGGACGTCGTCGTGTTGTTGGCCATGCCGATCGCCTCGCTGCTGCCGAGGCTGTCGATCATGATCAGGCGCGGGTTGTGGCGCAACAGTCCGGCCTTGGTCTCGGACGACCACATCACGCCGCTGGAGACGATGACACGCATCGACGAGAAGTCCCATCGGTCGGGCTCGGCATCGAGCGCGCGCAGGATCGGCCTGGCGAACGCGTCGCCGACGATGGACATCGAGTTCACGCGGTGGGTCTGCACGGTGTCGAGCAGCTCGATCGGATCGAAGCTGCGGCCCGCCATGGTCACCACGGCTCCCGCGAGAGCGAGGTTCCACATCGCGTTGAACGCACCCGTGCCGTGCATCAGCGGCGCAGCGGGCAGGTTGCGCGGACCGGGCTTGGTGATCCGGGCATCGAGCGCGTCCCATCCCGGTGCGGCCGGAAGGGGCTGGCGCGAGGCGGCGTCGAGGCTGCCGATCACGTCGTCGACGCGCCACATCACACCCTTCGGCATGCCCGTCGTGCCGCCCGTGTACAGCATGTAGATGTCGTCGGGGCTCCGACCCCACGGTGGGATCGTGCGCTCGGTGGCCGATGCCGCGGCGACCTCGTAGTCGATCGCCCAGTCCGGACACGGCGCCGTTCCGTCGTCGACCCAGATCCATGTGCGGATCGCCGGCAGGCGCTCCTTCAACCGTTCGCAACGGTCGGCGAACGTGCCGTGGAAGACCACCGCGACGGCGTCGGCGTTGTCCCACAGGTAGACGATCTCGTCGTCGGTGTACCGGTAGTTGGTGTTCACCGGCACGAGCGCGGCCTTGTACAGGCCGAAGGTGCTCTCCAGGTACTCGGGCGCGTTGTAGAGGTACTGCGCGACCTTGTCCTGGTGGGCGACTCCTGCGGCGAGCAACGTCGCCGCGATCCCGTCGGCCCGACGATCGAACTCGCGCCACGTGAACTCGCGATCGCCCTGCACCTGCACCACCGCGTCGGGGAACCGATCCGCGTGGTGCTCCCACATCTCCGCGAAGTTCCATCCACTCGTCTGCTGGCCTGTCACAGGCCGAATCTAGACGTCAGGTGACCGACGGCGGGCCTTCACGCAGCCGGTCGAGCGAGGCAGCGACGGGGTCCGGGGCAGTGACGGCCTCCCACAGGCTCTCGACCCACCAGGTGGCTCCGGCGTCGAACCACGCGGCGGCCGAGTGCTCGTCGTGGTTGCCTTCGACGACGATGTCGAAGGGCGCGTCGCCGATCGCACCACGGATGGCGGGCATCGCGCGGCTCAGCTCCTCGAGGGTGGCCTGCCTCGCTCCGTCCGACGCGATCACCTGCGGGATGAGCCCGTTCCACCGCAGGGCACGGGCCATCGACTTCGGCGAATCGAGCGCGCCGACGCACCACACAGGAGGATGTGGTCGCTGGACGACGTGCTTGATGCTCGGGAAGTCGCTGGGCCGGACCGTGTAGTGCTTGCCGGTGAACGAGGCCGTGTCCTGGGTCCACAGCTGCCGGATGATCTCCAGCGATTCGTCCATCAGCTCGGCGCGGGTGCGGCGGTCGCACTCCTCGCCGAACTCGGCGAACCCGCTGTCGATCGCGCCGAGCCCGACCGACAGCGTGACGCGTCCGGCCGAAAGGCGGTCCACCGTGGCGACCTGGCCGGCGAGCTCCCACGGCTTACGACGCGAGATCGGAGTCAGCATCGTGCCGAGGCGCAACGACGTCGTGCGCGCCGCGGCGACGCCGAGCGCGACCCAGGCATCGACCCCGTAGAGGCCCTCCCAGACGAAGAGCGCGTCCCAACCGGTGGCTTCCGCGACCACCGCCATCTCGGCGATGTCGGCCGCGTCTCCGTTCGGGACCACGAAACCAGACCGCATCGCGTGAGACCGTAGTCTCTCCCCGGTGGACTTCCAGATGCCTGCCGCCAACGATGCACGACGCCTCGCCGTGCGGGCATGGATCGCTGAGAACCCCAAGCCGTCAGGTGCCGTCCTGGCCGCCGCCGGCTACGTCGCCCCGCACTGGCCGAGGCCCTGGGGTCTGGACGCCGATCCGATCGAGCAGCTCATCATCGACGACGAGCTGTCCGCAGCTGCTGTGCGCCGGCCCACGAATCCGATCGGCATCGGCTGGGCCGGGCCGACGCTGCTGCACGCCGGGACGGAAGCGCAGAAGGACCGACACCTCGCACCGATGCTGTCGGGTGAGGAGTTCTGGTGCCAGCTGTTCAGCGAACCGAACAGCGGCAGCGATCTCGCCAG
>JAOBWO010000444.1 GCA_025463415.1 Acidimicrobiales bacterium
ACCGATCATCGGTCGGGCGACGAGGTCACGGGACCTCAGGGCAAGGAGTGCCGCGATGACGATCACGTAGGAACCTGCGTTGATGAAGAAGCCGACGTTCACCCCGACCGTCGCGATCAGCACGCCGGCGATGGCCGGCCCGATGAGGCGCGAGACCGAGTTGATCGTTCCGTTCGCGGCGACCGCGTTCGGCAGCAAGTCGCGGCCGACCAGCTGGAACAGGATCGCCTGCATGGTCGGGCGTTCGACGGCCAGCACGAGGCCGAGCAGGAACGTCAACGAATAGATCCACCAGATCGTCGCGTGGCCGGTCGTGACGACGACACCGAAGCTCAGCGCGAGCACACCGGACGCTGCCGATGTTGCGAGGAGCAGGCGGCGGTTGTCGAGCTTGTCAGCCAGCACGCCGGCCGGCGCGCCGAGGACCAGCATCGGCAGGAACTGCAGGGCGAGTGTGATGCCGAGTTGGTCGCTCCGGTTCGTGATCTCGAGGACCAGCCACGTCACCGCGAGCGACTGGGCCCAGGAGCCGATGCTCGAGATCGTCTGCCCGATGAAGTAGAGCCGGAAGTTGCGGTTGCCGAACGCAGCGAATCGACTGCTCGGAGCGCCGGCGGGTCGCGCCGGACGCGTGTGTCGTGAGGATCTGTTCATGAGCCGAGCTTGACGACGCGTTCACAAACGGGCAATCGTTCTTGCCATGCAGGCAAACGCGGTTCCGGAGTCAGTCGATGCCAGGGTGCGGCGACGGCTTCGCCAGCTGCGCGTCGAGCAGGGACTGACGCTCCAGCAAGTCAGCGACCGAGCTCACATCGACGTCTCGATGCTCAGTCGGCTGGAGTCCGGCAAGCGGCGGCTGGCGCTGGATCACATCGCCGGGCTCGCCGCTGCGCTCGGCGTGAGCACTGACGAGCTCCTCGGTGGTGCGCCGGCGTCCGATCCGCGGGTGCGCGGGGAGCCGGTGACGCGAGACGGTCTGACGATGTGGCCGATGACGAACCGTGCGTCGGGAGGTCTCCGCACGTTCAAGATCCGGATCAGCGCGAAACGTCGTCGACCCCCACCGCTCGCTTCGCTGCGCGTGCACGACGGGCACGACTGGATGTACGTGCTCGACGGGCGGATGCGACTCCTGCTCGGTGAACAGGATCTGGTCATCGAACCGGGCGAGGCGGTGGAGTTCAGCAACGCGACTCCGCACTGGTTCGGAGCGATCGACGGTCCGGTCGAGCTGATCGCAGTGTTCGGCCCACACGGCGAACGCACACATCTGCACGGCTGACCCATGTGCGTCAGCGGCGTGCCTGCGACACGGATCAGAGGTCTGAAGCGCTGAGCGCCTTGCGACTGCGCTTCGCTTCGTACATCGCAGCGTCGGCGCGTTGCACCACGGCACTCGGATCCGTCTCGGCCGGCTGAGCCTGCGCGACGCCGACCGAGATGCTGAGGTGCAAGCCATCCGGCCACTCGTAGCCACGCGCGCGCTGCACGATGGCGTCAGCGAGGACTTGCGCAACCTCGAGGGTCGTGTCCGGGCAGAGCACACAGAACTCGTCGCCCCCGAACCGAGCCACGAAATCCGTCTCACGCACCCGGTCGAGGAGGAGAGCCGCAGCTGCGCGGAGAACCCGATCGCCCGCAGCGTGTCCGAGCGTGTCGTTGACCGCCTTGAACTCGTCCAGGTCGCACAGGATCACCGACAGGCTGCCTCCGTAGCGTTCCGTGCGGAGCATCTCGGACACGACGCGTTCTTCCCATGCCCGACGGTTGCCGATGCCGGTCAGTGGGTCCTGGCGACTGAGCTGGTTGAGCTCCTCCACGAGGACCGAGTTGCGCTGCCGCTCCTCACCGAGCTCGGTCTCTGTCACGTACTTGAGCCAACCGGTGCGATGGCGATAGATCTGACCGACGACCGAGATGGCCCCGGCAGTGCCGAGGTAGAAGATCGCCGTGGTGATCTGGGCTGCGGTGATCCGTTCGTCGGCCTGCACGCAGAACATCGCCACCAACGCTCCGGTCACGACGACCAGGAGCGTCGTCAGCTGCCACCGCCAGACGATCACGAACGCGCTCGCGTAGATGGTGATGGAGAGCCCGAGCAGATATGGCTCGATGTGATCGCCGGTGCGTGGGATCATCCAGGCGATCGCCACCTCCGGCAGCGCGACGAGCACGAATGCGGCGTGTTCAGGCCACCGTCGCCCGATTCGAGTGGACCGCAGTGCAATCCAGGCCAACGCGATGGCGATCTCGAAGCCGATGCGGGGACCGATGAACCTCGCGCCTCGCGGCAGGACGATCCGATCGAACACGGTCCAGAGCGGGAACACGACGATGGCGACCACGCCGGCGAGCAATGCCGTCGAGCGCGCCGAAGCGCGCTGATCGGCAAGATAGCCGTCACGAAGGTCGCTGGACTCCACATGGATACATCGGCACCGCGAGCTGCGCCTTGACCACGACTGCGGCAGTCACGTCGGCGGCGGTGTTCCCCCGATCCCAGCGGAGCGCGCTGCACCTGAGTGGATGGACTCGGCGTGATCGATGTCGTCCAGTTCGATGCCCGTCGCCTCGCGGACGATGGCGGCCTCCTCGGCTTGGTGTTCGCGGAACTGACGCGCCACGTTGGCGAGCTTGTCCTGGACGCTGGCAACGTCGACGTCCATCGTCGGCTCCGGCTCGAGTTGTTCGCGCAACGACGCGACAGCAATGGCGAGATCGAGATGCGCTCGTCGCAGCTGGACGATCCGCCCGAGGTGATCGGGAGTCGTCAGCGCGATCTCGTCGAGCAGATGCATTTCGTCGGTTGCCGGAAGGTGATCGCGGAGCGCGACCGTGAGGGCGTCGGCCGCCACGCACACACGGTGCAACCACGTGCGGTGCCGCCGTGGAGCCGGGGCACCCACGGCGTACTCGAGGACTTCGAGGGCGTGCAGCGCGACACGCCGCTGCTCATGGACGCGTGCCGCACGCGCGTCGGTGCGCGAGGTGTGCCCTGGTGGAGTTGCTTCCGACATCTTGATCGTCTCGTCTATCGAGGCCACACTCGTCGCGGTCGGTGAGGTACCGGTCCCCCGTCGTTGCCGGCCAACGCGCGCAGCAGGTCGCGTCGAGTCCGGTGGCGAGGAAGGACCGGCGGCCGGCATCTGGTGGAACCCCGCTCGAACGGTGCGGGTCGACTGTGGAGGCCGAGCATCGATGTCGTGTTGGCCATGGTGACTACGCCCATGTCAGCTGCTCCTTTCAGTGTGTGTGGGTGTCGAGACTTCGTCGGCAGCGTCGGCAGCGTCGGCAGCCGACTTGTTCGTGTACCGCCGCACGCTGCGAACATCGGCGAGACCGGCCCCATCTCTCACGTCGTCGTGGTCGATGCCGTCGGCGTCGCGAGTGGAGAAGTGGAACCGCCGGAGGGCGTTGGCGGTGACCGGTTGCTCCCCGTCATTCGTTCTCAGTTGGCGGATGAGGTAGTCAGCGCCGAAGCGGGTGAGCCGCTGCGGCACTCGTGACGTCCCGGCGCGTTCGCTGACGAAGACCGGTCCGTCCCGCCGCTGACCGATGCATCGCCGGATCGCCTTCGCGCTGTCCCGGTCGATCACGATGCGTCGCGACTCGCCGTGCCGACGAACGGTGATCGACGTCGTCGGCGGTCTGCCGGCGACGTCCTCGACGTCGAGGGCGAGGGCCTCGCCGACCTTGAGACCGTCGGACACCAGCAGCGCAACGAGTGCGTGCAGCCGGGGGTCGAGCGCTGCTGCCATCGCACGGTAGGCCGCCACGGCTGCCGGCGACAGCCGCGGGGTGGGACTCGGATCGCCGGACGCCACCCTGGGACGCTCGGCACCGACCGCCGGGTTCGACGTGACCATCTCGCGCTCGACAGCGAAGTCATAGAACGACGAGAGGGCGGACCAGCGTCGCCGGAGCGTCGAGTCGCTGTCGCCGACGATCTCACGCCCGAGCTGGAAGGCCACCAGCGTCGACTCGTCAGCGGTCAACGGAATCGCGTTGTTCTGAGCGCACCACCGGCCGAACGTCTCCAGATCGGAGCGATAGGCCGCCCGGGTGTTGCGCGACGGCTGCATCTGCAACCAGCCCTCCACCACCGACTGCGACATCTCTGCGCCGCCTGGAGTGGATGCTCGCTTGCCCATGCAGTCATGGTGCGCCTCACATGGGCATCTGTCAACATAATCACGTTCGAGCCGCGCGCCCTCCTGCGGTCATGTCCGACGCGCATCCTTCATCGCAGCACTCGGAACCTCAGGTGCGTCGCGGCCGGCGTCGCCCTCACGTCGACTCGCTCGAGGTGCAGCGCGGATCCGAGCGTGCCGAACAATGGAGTGCCGCCACCCAGCAGCACCGGAACGACGTGAACGTGGATCTCGTCGACGAGCCCGAGCGGGAGCGCCTGCTGCATCACGGTGGCGCCGAACAGACCGACGGTCCTGTCCCCCGCCGCTGCCCTGGCCTGCTCGATCGCGCTGGCGACGCCGATCACGAACGAGAAGACCGGCGGGTACGACCGGGTCGGAGGATGATGGGTGACCACGAGGACCGGCGTGTCCCCCATCGGCCCACCGTCACCCCAACCGCCATCGCCTTCGTTCTTCTCGAACGACGTGCGTCCCATGACGATCGCGCCCGTGCCGTCGACCGACTCCTGCAGGATGGCGCGGTCGTCGTCGGTGGCCGCTGTCGACAGCCAATCGTGCAGCATCGTGGCGCCGTCACCGAACGGGTTGGTCCGACTGTCATTCGGTCCGGTGACGTACCCGTCGAGCGAGACGGACATGTCACAGATCACGAGCCCCATACGTCTGCCTCCAGATGGCACCCTCGGTGCTCGCGTGATCATTCCCCGCCGGCGCAGCCACAAACAGGTCGCGCTTCGCGCGTGTGCCCGGGAAAAGCTATTGATCGACCTACCGCTTCATGGTCCCGGCACTGGTGCTGGCCGGCTTCCGAGTCGCGTCCGTGGACCTGCGCGGCCACGGCGACAGCGACACGACGTTCACGTCGTACGGCGATGCCGAGACGTCCACCGATGTGATCGCACTGATCGAGGAGTTGGGTCGGCCCGCGGTCGTGGTCGGGAACTCGATGAGCGCCGGGTCCGCGGTGATGGCCGCGGCTCACCGACCGGAGTTGGTCAGCGGCCTCGTGTTGATCGGGCCCTTCGTCCGCAACGCTGCGGTCGGCGCAACGCAGAGGATCATGCTCCGGGCGGCGATGGCGCCGCTGTGGGCGGCGACCGCGTGGAAGGCATACATGCCCACGCTGTATGCGGGTCGGCGTCCGGCCGACTTCGACGAGCACCGCACGCGAGTGGTGGCAAGCCTGCGCCGGCCCGGCTACGCCAAAGCGTTCTCGCTGACCACCCGGACCGATCACGACCCCGCCGAGGCATGTCTGCCGATGGTGTCGGCGCCTTCGCTCGTCCTCATGGGCGATCGCGATCCAGACTTCCCGGATCCCGTGGCCGAGGCAACCTGGCTCGCACAGGAGCTCCACGGCGATGTCGTGATGGTGGGCGAAGCGGGGCACTACCCCCATTCGCAGCAGCCGGACATCGTGAACCCCGCCGTCGTGACGTTCCTCCAGTCGGTGAGCACTCGTGCCTAGGGCCGGGCTCACCAACACCAACGTCGTGAAGGCGGCCCAGGAGATGATCGACGAGGCGGAGGCGAGCCCCCTCACCCTAGCTGCTCTCGCGGCCCGTCTCGGTGTCAAGCAGCCGTCGCTGTATAAGCACATCGATGGCATGGACGATCTGCGAAGGAGCATCGCAGTGCGAGCCAAGCTCGAGCTCGCCGGTGTGATGGCGCGGGCGGCGGTCGGCAAGGCCGGAGCCGACGCGATCACCTCGATGTCGCTCAGCTACCGGACGTGGGCAGCCGCTCATCCTGGTCGCTACGCGGCAACAGTCCGCGCACCTGCGGCCGGCGATGCGGATGACGAGTCGGCGAGCGCCGAGATCACGAAGGTCGCTTTCGAGATCATGTCCGGCATCGGCTTGCAGGGCGACGACGCAGTCGACGCGATCCGAGGGTTGCGGGCGGTGCTGCACGGCTTCGTGACGCTGGAAGCCGGAGGAGCGTTCGGCCTCCCGGCGGACATCGACCGCAGCTTCGATCGCCTCATTGCCGGTCTCGTCACCACGCTCACCGATTGGGTCAGGTCATGAGCGCGGCAGCAGCCCGGGTCAGCTCGCCCGTCATGGGCGACGGAACGGTGCACGGCGCGTCTCGGCTCTGGTTGCGACTCGAAGGAGCGACGTTGTTCGTGGGCATGCTGATCGCGTTCGCAACGACAGGTCGCAGCTGGTGGCTCGTCGCGACCGTCGTGTTGCTCCCCGACCTGTTCATGGTCGGATATCTCCGAGGATCACGCCTCGGCGCCGTCCTGTACAACGTCGGCCACGCCACCGTGGTGCCGGCGGCGCTGGTCGGCGTCGGCCGGTGGCAGCACTGGCCGTGGCTGGTGGGGATCGCCGTCGTATGGCTCGCGCACATCGGTCTCGACCGGTTGATGGGCTACGGCCTCAAGTACGGCGACCACTTCCAGCACACCCACCTCGGCTGGATCGGACATCGATCCCCCGCAGACGTCTGACTCACGCGCAAGACTCGGGCGGTGAACGACATCGAGCTCGCGGCCGGCCTGGCTCAGACACCGAGCTATCGGTACGCCGACGTCGTGGGGAACCGCCTGCTCGTCGCCGGCCAGGTTCCGTTGGACGGGACCGGTGCTGTCGTCGGCGTCGGCCAGGTCGAGGCGCAGACCGAGCAGTGCCTCGCGAACCTGCTGACACTCGTCGAGGCACACGGCTTCGCCTGCGACGACATCCACCGGCTGACGGTCTACGTGGTCGGCCCTCGCGAGAACCTGCGGAACGCGTGGACGGCCGTCGCCGCGCACTTCGGCGCTGACGTGCCTCCCGCAACGCTGCTGGGCGTGCAGTACCTCGGCTACGAGGATCAGCTCGTCGAGATCGATGCACACATCGAACGGCAGGGCTGACGACCGGATCGGCCGGCCCGAGCGGAGGTTGTCACTGCTGACGGTCTTGTGGCCACGGCAGGGTCTCTGCGGAGGGCCCTGGACCGATCTGGCCATCACCGGAGACGAACTCGTCCTCGGCTCCCGGTCCCGCCGGACGGTCATCCGTGTCGCCGTGCATCAGCGCCGAGCCGGTGCGATCGCGTTCGCCGTGAGTGGATGCGTTCTCCGGGTTCTTCCTGTTCACGAAGAACCACAGGACCACGGCGACGACCAGCACGATCGAGACGATGATCGCTGCTGCGACCATCAGCTCGGCCGCTCGTTCTCGGGCACCTTGAACGCCTCGGACGGATGGTCGGGACGTTCGCCCTCGAACAGCTCCTCAGCCCTGGACTCGTCGCCACCGGCCTCCGCAAGTGCGCGTTCCGCGGCCGCCGTGTCCGCCTCGACCTCCTGGCCGTGCCAGTCGTCCACCGTCGAGTTCTCGGGCTCGGTGTACGGATCACCGTGGGGCTGCGGATCGGGAGTCGGTGTGCTGGTCATGCACGGCTGCTACCCCAACTCGTTCGAACACAGACCCGTGGGGGCAGAGCAGCCGGAGTGCCGTCCTGCGACGACGGAGCTCAGGCGGACTTCGCGGACCGACGCGGCGACGAGGTCTCGGCCGCCTTCTTCGCGGAACGTGCGCTCGGGTGGCGCGAGCGTGATGCCTTGGCCGCCTCGATGCTGGCCTCGAGTGCATCGGCGAGATCGACCACGACAGCGCGGTCAGGGGCCGCGTCGATGTCGATGGTGCGGCCCTCGGCCTTCGCCTCGATCAGTGCCATCACGGACTCCCGGTACTCGTCCCGGTACTGGGACGGATCGAACGGCTCAGCCATCGCCTCCACGAGCGTCCCTGCCATGGCCAGCTCGCGATCGGACAGCTGGACGCCGATCACCGTCTCGAGGTCCTCGACCTGCGCCGGATCGACGAGCTCGTCCGGATACGCCAACGTGGACAGGGTGAGGTGCTGGCCATCGGACCGGATCGCGGCGAGGTGCTCGTGCTGTCGCATCACGAAGCGACCGATCGCCACCTGGTTCGTCCCCGCCATCGCCCTGGCGAGCAGCGCGTACGGCTTGGCGATCTTGCCAGGCAGGAGGATGTACGACGCTTCGTAGATCGTCGGAGGGAGCTGGTCGGCCGGCACGAAGCGGTCGATCCCGATCTCCTTCGACTTGGCCGGCGCCAGCGGTGCGAGGTCTTCGTCGGTGACGACCACCCAGTGCTCGCCGCCGAGATCCCAGCCCTTCACGATGTGATCGGAGTCCACCACCTCGTTCGTGGCCTCGGCCACCTTCTGGTAGCGGATGCGTGATCCGGTCGTGCTGTCGAGCTGGTTGAAGGCGATGCCCTTGCGTTTGACCGCGGCGACCAGCTTCACGGGAACGTTCAGCAGGCCGATCGTGATCGAACCCGTCCAGATCGAGCGTGCAGCCATCGACCGAGCGTACCCGGCACCCTGCTGCTCGAACCATGGCCGACTCGAAGCGTGGCCTGCTCGAACCATGCGCTGCAGGGGCCGTGCCGTCCGGCTATGCCCTGGAGGGTCCCGACCCTGCGGGCAGCGCGGAGAACTCGCGCTCGCGCATCGCGTCGCCCAACATGAAGGGTTCGAACACCATCGCTCGTCCCCGGCCCGCCGCTTTGGCGCGGTACAGGGCGATGTCCGCGTCGCGGAACAGCTCGTCAGCTGTCGCCCGCCACCCGGTGGCGATCCCGATGCTCGCCGACGCGGTCACGGTTCGGCTGATGAAGCCTTCGAGCGGGAACGGCACGGAGAACTCGTCGAGCAGCCGTGCCGCGAGCCACACCGCTCCTCGCTCCAGCGAGTCGGATTCGGCCAACACGACGAACTCGTCTCCCCCCAGCCGTCCCAGGGTGTCCTGCGCGCGCACGATCCCCGACAGGCGGACGGCAACAGCGCGCAGCATCTGGTCGCCGGCGGCGTGACCAAGGGTGTCGTTGACGAGCTTGAAGTTGTCGAGATCGATGAAGTACGCGGCCACCGGAACATCGGCGCGGTGCGCGCGGGCGAGCATCTGCTCGGCGCGGTCGAGGATGAGCGCGCGGTTCGGCAGACCGGTGAGGCCGTCGTGCAGGGCCTGGTGGCGCACCCGTTCGAGAAGAGCGGCGTTGTTGAGCGCGGTGCGCGCCTGGCTGCCGAGCCCGCGCAGCCGCACTTCGAGATCCGCCGATTGGGTCAGCCGCTCGGGCTGGGTCGTCACGCTCGCGGAGATGAACCCCAACAGCTCACCGTCCGAAGCGACCGGGAACGAGGCGGACGCGACGGTGCCCGTCAACTCCATCGCACGCTGAGCGCCGGACAGTGCGCCCCCGTTCGGCGCTGCCTGCTGTTCGATCGTCACCTCGGGTTCGGCGCCGACCTCGAAGGCGAATCGTCGGGCGACCAAGGTGGCAGCGAGATCGGGCGGGTACCCGGCGATCCCGACCACGCGCCCGCCCGTCGGGCTGTCGGCGAGGATCACGAGTGCACGGTCGCAATCGATCACCGAGAGCATCGCGTCAGCGATCCGTTGGGCCATCTCGTCGGACGACGCGACTTCGGCCAGCGCGATGGACAGTGTCAGCAGCGCCTGAGCGCGCGCCGCTTCGGCGCGCGTCTCTTCGTGCGCTGCGGCCGCGTCGAGCGCTGCGGCCGCGAGGCGGCCGTAGGCGCGAAGGGTTGCGAGCTCCTGCGGATAGAACTCGCCATTCGGCTTCAGTGCAGCGAGGCGTCCGTAGCTGCGGCTGGTCGAGGTCAGGTCGACGACGAGACAGTGCGAGTCGGTCTGCTGTCCGCCGTCGAGCAGCGCCACTGCAACAGCGTGCTCCTCGGCGGGCTCGAGGCCGCTGGAGAAGACGCGCTTCGAGCTCGTCACCGCGCTGTCGATGGCCAGCACGAACCCTGGTGCGCTCACGGCCCGGGCCGCGGAGGACACGATCCGCGCCAGGACCACCTCCAAGCCGTCCCCGGAGACCAGGTCGCCGACGGTGAGCTGCAGCGCTTCGAGGCTCCCCTGCAACATCTGCACCTGGACACCGAGTTGTTCGGCTCGTCGTGTCACCTCATCGGTCGGTTCCCAGACCACGCGGAAGACACACGCAGGATCGCCCGAGCACTGACATGCTTCTTCGACGACGCTCGCGGGCTGATACCCGAACAGGCGTGGCGTCACCGCGACGAGGCCGGAGGCGTAGCTGCAGTACTCGCGGAAGGGCTCGAAGCCTGCCTCGAAGTGCATGCTCAACAGCCACTCGGTATCGCCGACCGGTTCTCCGCTGATCGAAACGATCGGTGACACTCCGGCTGCGGCGGGACCGATGTCGGCATACAACGCGGCCGGCGAACCGAACGCAGCCAACATCGCAGCCGTGTCGGGGGTGGAGATGTCGGCGAACGAGTCGAGACCGAACTGGGGCAGCACGTCCTCTCCGAGCTCGGCGGCGCAGGCGACGAGCAGATCACGGAACTCCTGGTACGTGCTCCACGTGCCCGGATCGACGAGGACCTCCGGCGTCCGAACCTCGCCGGCGCGCGCCAGCACCCGTTCGAGCGTCCCGGCCGGAGTCCGCGTCCGCAGGTACGCAGTGACGTACTGGTTGTTCGCGCTGCTGAAATGTCGACGGCCGAACCCGTGTCCGGCGTCGTCGATGGCGTTCATCGCAGGAACGTCGAAACGAGTGGCCGCGGCGTGATCAGGGTTCGTCCGCACAGCGCCGGCACATCCGCCGGCCACACGGGTCGGGACCACAGATATCCCTGTCCGAGATCGCAGTCCATCGCGCGGAGCATCTCGGCCTGTTCGACGGTCTCCACGCCTTCGGCGACCACGTCGAGCTCCAACGCATGAGCGAGGCGGATCACACTCGACACGATCGCGTTGGACTGCGGATCCGAGCAGAGACCGGCGACGAAGCTCCGGTCGATCTTGAGGTAGTCCACCTTGTAGCGCCTGAGGTACTGCAACGAGGAGTAGCCCGTGCCGAAGTCGTCGATGCTCAACTTGACCCCGAGATCGCGGAGCGCTGCCAGCACGGAGACGGCGCCGTCGGAGTCGTCCATCAGGGACGTCTCCGTGATCTCCAGGCACAGCCTGCCCGGCTCGAGCCCCGACCGATCCAACGCCGAGCTGACCTGCCCGACGAGCGATGGTTGAGCCAGCTCGCGCGCCGACAGGTTCACGGAGATCGTGCCCACCGCGAGGTCCTGGCGGACCCATGTGGCCGCTTGACGGCACGCTGCGTCGAGCACCCACGCGCCGAGCTGGACGATGTACCCGGTCTCCTCGGCGAGCTCGACGAAGTGCACAGGGGCGAGCAGACCGCGTGACGGGTGCTCCCATCGCACCAACGCCTCGAAGCCGTTGCACTCTCCGGTCACGAAGTCGATCTCGGGTTGGAACTGCAGACGCAACTCGTCGTTGTCGACAGCTCGACGGAGCTCGTTGATGGTTGCCAGCTTGACGAGCGTCCGCTCGCGCATCCCCTCGTCGAAGATCTCGAAGCGGTCGCCGCCGCGCTCCTTGGCCCGGTTCATCGCCATCGTCGCATCGCGCACGAGGTGGGTCGGCGCCGACTCGGCCATCGACACGCTGATGCCGACGCTGGCAGTCACGTAGGTCTGCGTCCCCGCCAGGTCGATCGGCTGCGCGAGCAGTCCCTCGACCCGACTCGCCATCGCGATGGCTTCGGTCTCACCGGACAACTGGGGGCAGACGATGACGAACTCGTCGGCACCGACTCGGCCGATCGAGTCGATCGGGCGCAGCCCCTCCGCAAGGCGCCGGCCGACGACGGTCAGCAGGCGATCGCCGGCATCGTGCCCGTGCACCTCGTTGATCAGCTTGAACCCGTCGAGATCGACGAACAGCACTGCCACGCGCGATTGTGGCCGCGCATGGCTGATCGCCGTCGCGAGCCGGTCCAGGATGAGGGTGCGGTTGGCGAGTCCCGTGAGATCGTCGTGCAGAGCCAGGTGTTCCAGCTGCCGTTCGTGCTGCAGCCGCTCGCTGATGTCGACGACGATCGTGAACCGCCCCGGCTCACCGAGATAGGTGAAGTCCTGGGACGTCACTTCGACGCTGATCGTCTCGCCTGCGCTCGTCACGTGGGTCCATGGCCCCGACTTCACCAGCGGTCCGGAGTGGGGAACACGTCTCGAGTCCGCCGGCGCGACGCCATCCGTCGCCGAGTTGCCGTAGGCACTCGGAACGATCTGATCGACCCGCATCGCGAGGAACTCGTCTCGCGTGTATCCGTAGAGATCGATCGTGGCCTGGTTGACCGCGAGGAAACAACCGGTTCGGAGCGACCACACCCACATCGGTTGCGGGTTGCCGTCGAACAGCACTCGATACGTCTGTTCGGACTCGCTCAACTCCGTCATCACTGCGTTCAGCTCGCGGGCCACCGCACCGATCTCTCGTGGCCCGTTGACCGGAAGGGGCACCACCGTGCGGTTGGCGCCTTGGGCTCGAGTCCCGCGGTAGAGGGCGCGGATCGGTCCGACGATCCCGCGGTACATCACCGCGAACAGAGCCAGGAGGCCGAGCACGGCGGCAACGACGATGATGATGAGGAGTCGAAAGTCCGACGTGCCCTCCGAAATGGCAGCAGCTCGATCGGCGCCGGCGTAGACGGACCACGCCACCGCCCCAGTTGTTGCAGCTCTCGAGTACACACGCGGCACAGACGTCACGTCGACGTGGCTTCCGCCGTCGCCCACTCCGGCAAGCTTGGTGTCTGCGACCGACTTGCCGATCCATGCGTCGTTGTCCACCGACCGGGTGAGGATCCGGTCGTCGCCGGGAGTGGTGACCACGAACTCCAGGTTCCGTCGCCCGCCGTACTGACCACCGAGGCCGGCCCCGAGCACGTCCGTGTCGAGGAAAGCGGCGACGTAGCCACCGCCGGGAACGGCCGCAACCACGACCAGCACCTGCCGCTTCGAGGCGTCCGCATGCAGGGCGAGCGCTGCGGGACCTCCGCTGCGGATCGTGGGGAACCACGCTGCGATCGGATATGTCGCGGAGGCCGTGGGGCTCGACGTGCACCGCACGTCGCCATTCGGTCCGATGAAATCGAGGTGTCCGGACGTGAACGGACCGGCACCCGCAAAGGTCAACGTGCAACCCTCCGGCGTCTTGAGCGCCTCGACGACGGCAGGCGATGCGGCCGTCGCGGTGACTGCCGTCTGGGCGTCACCAACGGCGGTGTCGATCGCGACAGCCGCGGCGCGAGCAGCGAAGTCGGCGTCGCGCCTCGCCTCGGTGAGCGCTGCATGCTGGGTTGCGCGCCACACGAAGTACGTCCCGACGCCCGCGACGGCGACGATCAGCGTCGCAAACACGACGAAGAACGACACGATGCTCACTGGTGGGCGACGAGCAACCCGATCTCCTGGCACGACTCCATCCTTCCCCTCAGCCATCCACATCAGGTATCGACGCCTGCGCCTCAGCACTTGAATTCAGATCCATCCCAGCAGGTCGACCCGTCGGGGGTGACTACTGACCCAGGAGCTCGGCGAGCGGCCCGGACGCAAGGTCGGCGTGGAGCGCGCCGACGTCCTCGTACACCTCGACAGCACCGGCATCACGCAGTTCGGCTTCGCTGAAGCCGCCGGTCTCGACTCCGATGCATCGCATGCGCGCTGCGTTCGCAGCAGCGATGTCCCATGTGCTGTCGCCGACCACGAAGGTCGTGCTCGCCTCACCGCCGACCCGACGCATCGCCGTGAGGAAGACCTCGGGATCCGGCTTGGCACGGTCGACGTCATCGGAGTTGGTGGAGAGGTCGATGACGTCACGGATGGCCAGCAGGTCGATCATGTGCCGGAGATGATCAGCGGGCGCCGATGTCGCCAGTCCGACGGTGACGCCGGCCCGATGGAGATCGGTCAAGAGGTCGGCTGCGCCCGGGAACACGTGCACCTCACCGATCAGCGCCTCGTACCCCGTCCGCCATGCGGAGGCGATGGCCTCGTCCGATCGGCCGATCAACGCCTCCAACAAGCTGTCCGAGCCCATGCCGATCAGCCGGTGAACTGCGTTCATCGGCGCCCACTCCCCCGACGCACGCAGGGCGCGCGACCAGGCCACCGTGTGCAGGTAGTTGCTGTCGACGAGCGTGCCGTCGACATCGAAGAGGACGAGTCCCGCCGTCTTCATGCGGAGTTCGGGCCCTCGATCTCGTCAGGTCCGATCTTCTCGCCACCTGCTTCCTCGAGCGCGACCTCCATCGCCCGGAGCTCTTCGTCGCTCCGTGAGGCGGGCCCGAAGCCGATCCGGGCTCGAAGGGTCTCGGCGACGCGGTCGGGATCTGCTGCGGTGAACGTCAGGCTCGGATGCGGAAGGAGGCCGAACGGCAGCAGCCCGGGAACGGGGCGGGCGAAGGCGATGCACACACCACGGTCGCGGTTGGTCGCGAACGTCAGGCCGCCATCGCTGAAGGAGACATGCGGCGGGCCGGCGACCTTCCAGGTCTTGTACGGACCGGTGACATCCACGGACGCGATGTTGGAGAGAGGCGTGACGAGCACCCACCGCCCGTAGCGAACGGTGATCGTGGTGCGCGTGATGACGACCTTGGCGCGGTCGGACCGTACCCCGGCGCACCTGGCTGCCAGCCCGACGAAGCCGGCGATGCGGAGCGGGATCTCGTCAGGCGCCTGCGTCGACGGGGCGGCAGCCTCGACTGGGGCGTGCTCGACAGCAGACCCGGCCGGCGAACCATCACGCCCGCCGCCGCCGTCCTCGTCGCCAACTGCAGCACCGACGGTGTCGGCGGCGAAGGCGCGTCGCTCGCCGAGCGCACGGGGACGACCATCGGTGGTGTCGCGAGCTGTCTGCCGCTCCATCTCTGAGTTGATCTCGGCACCGACGAGCACTGCGAGCGCTGTCAGGAACAACCACAGCATCAGGACCACCACCGCGCCGAGTGAGCCGTATGTCTGGTTGTACTTGGCGAAGTTCGCCGTGTAGAGCGAGAACGCCAGCGAGCCGAGGATCCACATGACGGCAGCGATCACCGCGCCTGCCGAGACCCAACGCCACTTGGCCGGGTCGCGGTCCGGCCCGTATCGGTACAGCACTGCCAGCCCGAGCTGCATGCCTCCCAGCAACACGATCCATCGGACGATCCCGATCGCGATCCGTCCGACCGCTCCGAGCCCGGTGCTGGCGATCAACGCCGGCAGCACCGTGATCAGGACGAACGCCACCGCGACGAACAGCACTGCGCCCGCCGTGAACGCCAGTGCGACGGCCTTGCGCCGTACGAACCCGCGCGTCTCCTCTTCGTCGTAGGCCACGTTGAGCGCGTCGATGAGATGCCCCACTCCGGCGGATGCCGACCACAGGGCAGCGAGGATGCCGATGACGAGGGCGACGATCGTCGCCGCTCCGGAGGAGTTGGCGATCGATTGCAACTGGGTGGACACGAGATCGCGAACTTCACGCGGTGCGGCCGACAGCGCGCTGAGGATCTGGCTGCGGACCTGGTCGGCGCTGGCGACCAGACCGTAGACCGAGATGACCGCGACCAGCGCGGGAGCCAGTGCCAACAGGGCGTAGAACGCGATGCCCGCAGACAACAGAGGCACGTGGTCCTCCTTGACCTCGACGCGCACCCGGGTCAGCACGTCGCGCATCCCCGGCGCCGGGATCTGCGTCGGAGACCCGGCCGACCGACCGCGATCGCTCTCGTTGCGCACCACGCGCCCGACCGCCGCCGTCGGGACGGTGTCCGTCTCCTCGGCGGCGCCGAACGACTGGTCCTCGGCAGGTCGAGCGGTCAACATCGCGGATCCGTCACGTCGTCCTGGAGGTCGCTCACCCTGGGGGCGACACGTCCGTGTCGTCGGCTGGGCTCTCCGGTTCCTCCAGCGCTCCCGGCTCGGTGACGACCGTGTCGGCGTTGAGCGCTGCGAGGACGTCCTCGGCAACGCCTGGATCTCGTTCTTTCGGGTCAACCATGGCACAGGCGTACCCACGGCCGACACGCCGCAGACCACCTTCAGATCACGTATCGGTGCCACTGCAATCGGGGTAGAACACGGGTGTGAGCGACCCTGTCTTCCCGCGCGCCTCGACGACCGCCCGCGGGCTGCTCCAGGCCTGCCACCTGCCACCGACACTCGCCGTGACGGGCTTCACGACGGCGCTGGCCATCTCCGCGGATCGAGGACGCCGCACGCTCGCGATCGGAGCGGCAGTGCTCTGCGGTCAGCTCGCGGTGGGCTGGAGCAACGACTTCATCGACCGGTCGCGAGATGCGGCCGCCCGACGGACGGACAAGCCGATCGTGACAGGTGCGGTCGCGCCGAACGTCGTGCGCGACGCGGCGATCGGTGCGGCGGTCGTGTCCATCCCCCTCTCGCTGCTCTGCGGTCCGCGGGCCGCCGCGGTGCACCTGACTGCGGTGGGGGGTGGATTCGCGTACAACCTCTGGCTCAAGCAGACGCCCTTCAGCGTGGCGCCGTACGTCCTCGCCTTCGGGGCACTCCCGGCGTTCGTGACGCTCTCGGCGCAGAACCCGAGCCTGCCGCCGACGTGGATGATCGCTGCAGCCGCACTGCTCGGGGCCGGAGCGCACTTCATCAACGTCCTGCCCGACGTCGAAGCCGACACGGTCACAGACGTGCGCGGGTTGCCACAACGGCTCGGACCGCGACGTGCCCTCTACGGCGGCGCCGGGATGCTGGCCGCATCGCTGGGCGTCGTCGCCGCCTTCGGCGGACACCCCGTTCCTCCGCTCGAACGAGCGCTCGTGGCCGCCAACGCAGCAACCCTCGTCGCGCTCCTCGGCGCGGCCCGGGTGGACCGCAACCGAAGGGCGTGGTCGCTGGCGATGGCCGCAGCGGCTTCGACCGTCGCGCTGTGCGTCTGCAAGCGCCCGCTCCGCGCCACCGCCTGAGCTACGAAGCAACGAGCCCGAGCCTCGCCGCTTCGGCTGCGGCCTGCCGGCGCCCGTCGACGCCCAGCTTGGTGAGGATCCGCGCCACGTGGGTGGTCACCGTCCGAACACTGATGTAGAGCTCTGCCCCGATCTCGCGGTCGGTGTAGCGGCGGGCGAGATAACCGAGGATCTCCGCCTCGCGTGGGGTCAATCCCATCGGGAGGGCCGCCATCGGAGCGACCTGCCGTTCGGTCTCGGGCGGGCTCACGAGCATCCGGTGCACGATCTCGACCGCGGCCCCGAGTCCCTCGCTCTCGCCCCGTCGAACTGCGGCGCCCAGTTGCTCCCGGCCGAGAGCCCCCTCGATCTGTCGGCGGGTGGCGCGGCCCTCGTCGCCCTCCTCGTCGGGATCTGCACCGATCTCCAGTCGAAGTGCTCGCATCGCCCCGCGCAGACGTGCGGCGTCGACGAACTCGCCCCGATCGGCCGCTATCGACGAACCGAGCTCCATCGCATCTGACAACCCTGACCGAGCATCTGCATCGACCCCGACGACGACCGCACGAACGAGGCAGTCGGCCGCGGCAGCGGAGCGGCCCAACCGCAGCTCGAGCCGACCGAGGTTGACCCACGCTCCCACCGCGACCCGACTCAGTCGGAGGTCGACGCAGATCACGAGCGCGTCGTCGAGGATCTGGCGAGCGCGAGCCAGCTCACCCGTCGCCAGCAACGAGTCGCTGAGGTTGACCATCGTCATGGCCATGCCGGTGCGGTCGCCGATCTGCTGCTGCGCGTCGAGCGCCTGGGCCAGCAACCTCGAGGCGCGCGCATGATCGCCCCGCTGCGTCGCGACCACGCCCAGGTTGCTGAGCAGCAGCGCGACACGCAGCCAGTCGTCCATCCGGCGGAAGAAGCGCAGGGACCGCTCCCAATGTCGTTCCGCCCCAGGGCGATCGTTCCGGTAGTAGGCGACGGTGCCGAGGCTCATGATCGCGCCGATCGTGCGGCGCTCGTCGGCATGCGCCTCGGCCTCGTCCAGCACCGCTCGGAACATCGTTTCGGCGGCGTCGACCTCACCCCGGTTGAGAGCGACGTTGCCGAGGTGCAAGGTGGCGTCGGCACGCCCCTGCCACTCGCCGCATCGCTCGAACATCGCCAGCGCCGCGCGGAGGTGGAACTCCGCGCCGTCCGCCTCGCCGGCGATCTCGAGCAGCAACCCGGCGGCGTCGAGCGCTCGAGCGCGTTCGATGCCGTCAGTCGCCGGCGCCGCGGCGAGAGCTGCACCGAGGAACTGCACGCCCTCACGTGGCGCGCCGCGCTGGTTCCAGTAGCGGGCCATGCCGTTGCAGAGCAGGAGTGCTTGGCCCGGATCGTTGTCGATCGACCACCGCAGCGCGAGGCGGATGATGTCCAGCTCGAGCGCGAGCGCATCGGCGGCCACATGCTGGCGCCGGCCCTCGAACTCGGCCGACGCCTGCGTCGCGGTCCGGACGGCGAAGGAGACGAGCTGCTGCATCACCTGAGCGTGCTCGGCATCGCTTCGCTCGTCGGCTGCGAACTGCCGAACGGTCTCGGGGATGCGGTACCGGCCGTCCGCCCGGCGCACGAACTGCTGGTCGACCAGCCGGGCCAGGACCGTGAGAGCGCCCGCGCCACCCAGGGCCTCCACGGCGTCGGGGCCGAACGTGCCGGGCACGACCGCCAACGCGCGGAGCAGCTCGCGGCTCACTCCGTCCGCGGTGTCGTAGCTCCACGCGATCGTGGCGCGCATCGAGCGTTGGCGCCCCGGCGCGTTCGTCGGACCCTCGCTGAGCAGATCCATTCGACGTTCCAGGCGATCGCGGATCTGCTCGACCGAGAGCACGTGCACCCGTGCAGCCGCGAGCTCGATCGCCAACGGAAGGCAGTCGAGCGCGACGCAGATCTCGCTGACGACAGCGGCCTGCGCTCCGTCCAGCGCTGCACGGGAGTTGGCGGCCAGCGCACGCGCGTCGAACAGGCGAACCGCTTCCGCCGTGTCGAGCGGCTCGAGCGTGAACCTGCGTTCACCGGAGGCGCCGGTGACGACCCGGCTCGTGACCAGCACCGTCACCCTGGGTGCCGCGGCCAGGACCGTCGTCAGATCACTGACGGCTTCGAGCACGTGTTCGAAGTTGTCGAGCACCAGCACCATCTCCGTGTGGCGCAGCCCTTCGCCCAGCGTCTTCGCTGGGTCGGGCGTGCCCAGCACGTCGAGACCCGTTGCTGCCGCGATCGCGGGAACGACACCGGCGGAGTCGTCGATCGTCGTGAGATCGACGATGCGCACACCGTCGGCGAGGCCGTCGTCGTCGGCCATGCGTGCTGCCACCTCGAACGCGACCCGGCTCTTGCCGATCCCCGGCGGACCGACGATCGTCACGATCTGGTGCTCGCGGCGCCACAGCAGCTCCTGGAGCTCACCCACCTCTGCATCGCGCCCGAACAGCCGCGCTGCGCCAGTGGCTGGGTGCGGTGGCTCGGGCCGAGTCACCAGGCTGAGAGGAAGAGTTCGCCGATGCCTCGAACCTAGATCGGCCGCGCCCCCCGCTCCAATGCGCGAGGCCGGCATTCGGTCACGCCGCCGTGACCAGGATCTCACAGAGCGGTGAAGGGGAACCCGCTGCTCGGCTGAACTGGCCACCGCAACCGTCGGCCCCAGCCCCACTGCCCCCGTTCGGCGCGGGGTTGTCCTTCGTGAATCTCCACGTGATGAAACTCAGAGCCGACGGACGCAAGCGGGAACCGCGGCCAGTTGTCGACATCACGTGTGGCGAACTGCCCCGGCGGCCGGCGTGGCAGCGGAGTTTCATCGGGGGCTCAGGGGGTCTTGTGATTGCCGAAGTCGCACGATCAGGTGCCGAGCTGCTCGACGAGGCGGGCAGCATCACGCCGCCACAACTTGGGGACTTCGAACGTAACCGTTGGCTGTCCCGCGAAGCTGAGGCCGATGCGGTCCGGAGTGGCGTCTGCGTTGCCGCGTTCCACGCGGACGAACTGCCGGTCCAGCGAGCCCAGCATCATGCTCTTCGACGCGTTCACGTTGTTGCCCTGGAAGAGGATCAGCCGACGTCCGGTGAGGGCCAGCACGTAGGTCGGTGTCGCCGCCAGCGCCAAGGTGCCGAACACGACCGAGGCCAAGGCATCGGTGTGCGCTCGCGCGTAGACGACCACCTCGGCCTGCTCGCCAGGTTCGAGCACCGGCTCGACCGCGAGCATGATCCGCTTCAGGAGTGATGTGTTGTCGAACAATCCCATGCTGTACGTCTACCGACGCGCCCAACCGCTGGCGTCCGCCGATCTCGATTTACGTAGCAACTACGTAGGGGTCCGACGCCGCTCCGATTTGCGCCTCAGGCGACCGTACGAAGATCGCCTCTGGTGGACGAGAGCTGATCGCCCGTCTCCAGGAACCCGGCGAGGATCGTGCGGTCTGCGCGATCGGTCGCCATGAGATCGATGCCGATCGCCGTCGACGATTCAGGCCCGGGCACGAACAGCCGGACGGGCATTCCCTTGGGGACGCTCCTCAGCTCGCGGCCGAGCTGCGCTGCGATGAACCGTTGGATGTGGCGCGTGGACAGCTGATGGAACGTCTGCCCCGCCATCGGTGCGATGACCCAGACCTCGTCGAGCGCACCGAGGTCGAGCGCGTCCAGGTTCGTCGCCGAATGGATGCCACCATCGACCAGTCGACGCCCGTTCGCGCGCTGGGCGGCGAACACGCCGGGCACCGCGCACGATGCCGCGACCGCCGTGCCCAGCGAGATGCCGGAGCCTCGGTCGATCACGTACCGCGAGCCCGTGTTCGCGTCGACGGTGCAGATGCGCAGGTCGTCCGTGGGCCATGCGCTGCCGATGATCGCGTCCAAGTCCGCCACGGACTCCGAGAGGTCCTCACGGGAGCCGCTCATCATCGACAGCAGCGCCGGGCGTACGGAACGATGACGCACGGTGCGCAGAAGGCCGAGCACGCTCGGCACCCGCACGCCACGGGCGAGATCGAACAACCCGGGGGTGCGACGGGACGCGGCTTCGCGCAGGTGGGGGAACGTGTCCGCACCGAACTCGTCGAGTGCCGATCCCCGGCTCAGCGCAACGAGGTCTGCCGGCCCGACGTCGCACCGGAGCAGCGCCCCGACGAGGCTGCCGGCGCTGGTGCCCACGATCGAGGTCGCGGTGCGCGCATCCCAGCTCAGATGGTGCTCAAGGCTGGAGATCACCCCAGCGTGATAGGCACAGCCGACGGTGCCGCCGGCGCCGAGCACGAGCCCGATCCGACGGCTCGATCGAACGATCTCCCTCACGTCTCTGGCTGCTTCTCGGCCGGCTCGGCTGACATCGGGGCGTACATGGTCTGTCCGTTCGTTGGGGGGCGACAGCGGTTCTACCCGTGGCGAGCAGACGTCAGACCCGGCCGTGCACCTCGGCGTCCGCGGAGTTACCCTGCCGTCGTGGCTCGCCAATTGCGCACGCAGGACCGGAACCTCACGATCGGCTCGGGGAGGGGGCGGTGAACCCCGCCGTGTGGGTCGAACGTCACGGTCGGGCCCGGCCCGACGATCCCGCGCTGGCGGACGGGGAGAGCGTCCACGCAACGTGGGCCACGTTCGCGGCCCGCACCGCGGGCGCGGCCGCCGGCCTGCGCGACGACCTCGGCCTCGTGCCCGGCGACCGTGTCGCGATCGTGATGCGTAACCGACCCGAGTACCTCGAGGCGCTGTTCGCGAGCTGGCATGCCGGGCTCGTCGCGGTGCCGGTCAACGCTCGTCTCCACCGCGACGAGATCGCCTACATCCTCCAGCACAGCGGTTCTGCCGTCGCCCTCACCGACGAGGACCATGCCGACGACGTCGAGTCGCTGGTCGGCACCGTCGAGTCGCTGCAGGCCGCAGTCGTCGCGCCCGGCGAACGTTGGGATCGGCTCGTCGCGTCCGCGTCCATGCCGCTCGTCGACCGTCACGCGCAGGACCCTGCGTGGCTGTTCTACACGAGCGGCACAACCGGTCGGCCCAAGGGTGCGACGCTGACCAACCGCAACCTGCTGATGGCATCGCTCAGCTACTTCGCCGACATCGACCCCGTGTCGGCACAGGACAGCATCCTCCACGCCGCGCCGATCTCGCACGGATCCGGGCTGTACGGACTCCCCCACATCGCCCGTGGTGCGGTCAGCATCATTCCGCACTCCGGTGGTGTAGACGGCGACGAGATCGCC
>JAOBWO010000448.1 GCA_025463415.1 Acidimicrobiales bacterium
CGCGCTCCAGCTCGGGCATGACCAGGTTGAAGCGCATCAGTGTTCGCATGGCGACCTTTGTAGCCGGTGGTCAACGGCACGAGCGACCCGGGAGGCGACGGTTGTCACGGCCCTCACCACGACTCGGGGAAGCGGACACAACCTGTGTCAACATCAGCCCGTGACACAGGATCTCAAGCTCGGCTGGCATATCGGATACTGGGGACGCGGGAAGCCGGGCCACGTTCCGGAGACGCTCGCCGAGATCGAACGGCTGGGCTTCGACAGCGCCTGGACGGCTGAGTCGTGGGGCTCGGACGCGATCTCGCCGCTGGCCTGGTGGGGTTCGCAGACGACTCGCCTTCGCCTCGGGACCAACCTGATTCAGATGTCGGCGCGCACACCCACGGCGACAGCCATGGCGGCCGTGACCATGGATCACCTCTCCGACGGCCGGTTCTGCCTCGGGCTCGGGGTGAGTGGCCCACAGGTCGTCGAGGGTTGGTACGGGCAACGCTTCACCCGTCCGCTGGCTCGCACCCGTGAGTACATCGGCATCATCCGCAAGGTCCTGGCCCGCGAGGAGCGGCTCACCAACGAGGGGCCCGAGTACCCGATCCCCGCTCGAGACGGG
Source organism: Acidimicrobiales bacterium (assembly GCA_025463415.1). GTDB lineage: Bacteria > Actinomycetota > Acidimicrobiia > Acidimicrobiales > Ilumatobacteraceae > WLMZ01. The sequence goes on from JAOBWO010000448.1 coordinate 614, forward strand.
CTTGGCCTCGGCAAGGCGCTGAACGTGATGACCCATCCGCTGCGCAAGGATCTGCCGATCTTCCTGGGCGCGGAAGGTCCGAAGAACGTCGCGCTCGCCGCGGAGATCGCCGACGGCTGGTTCCCGATCTTCTACGCGCCCAAGCACGAGGAGCTCTACGGCCCCTCGCTGCGCGAGGGCTTCGCACGTCCCGGTGCACGCCACACCGCCGAAGACTTCGAGATCCTCGCCACCGTCACCGTCGCCGTGAACGACGACATCGACGCCGCGTACGACAAGCTCCGCCCGAACCTGGCCCTCTACGTCGGCGGAATGGGTGCGCAGGAGATGAACTTCCACGCCGACGTGTTCCGTCGCCTCGGTCACGAACAAGCCGTCGACACGATCCAGGAGCTGTTCCTGCACGGCAAGCAAGCCGAAGCCGTCGCTGCCGTCCCGAACGCGATGATCGACGAGATCTGTCTCGTCGGGTCGAAGGCCAAGATCAAGGACGATCTCGCCGCCTGGCGAGAGAGCAAGGTCACGACCCTCCTCATCGGAGGACCACCCGAGACCCTGCGCGACGTCGCCGAACTCGTCCTCGGCTGAGGCCGAGCGCATTCGGTGCGGAGAACGCCGAGATCGCCGAGGCCGCCGAGACTCCGAGACCGCCGAGACGGTAGAGGCTGAATCACCGAGCTGCGGGAGTTTGCGAGCTGCGGATTGCCGGATCGCAGACTTCGCCCGAATGCGAGTTGCGCACACAGGCAGCGATGCCCCGTTGGCCCCGCCAACAATCCCCAGCTCCGGCGCCCTCCGGGAACCTCCACGTGACGTAACTCAGAACGCCCCGACCCACCGAAATTCGCCTCCCCGAATCTCGACGTGACGATTCGCTGCCCGAGCCGGCGTCGTCGGCTGAGTTACGTCACGTCGAGGTTCGGGGAGGGGGTGGTGGAGAACTCTCCGGAGCGCCGATGAAACGTCACGTCGAGATTCGGGGAGGGGTCGGACTGAGGTGTCGTCGGGAGTCCTGGGCCGACCTGGGGCCGACCTGGCGTCGACGCGTTGCACTGACGGGCGTACTGGGGTGCGCTGCCGTGTGGCGGGGTTGCGGGCCAGCAAACCGGTGCACGGATAGATCGGCGGGGCAAGGCCCCAGTGGCTGTCACACCGTTCATGTACACCTGGGGCATGGCGACAGACACACCCTTCGACGCTGGATCGGCGTCCTCGGCCTGCGGGCCTTCGTCACCTCCTCCTGCTGCTGCTGCTGCGGCTGCGACTACGGCTACGGCTGCATCCTCCCCGGGGTTGCACGCGGCCGGCGGGTACGACAGCCGGATCGTCGAGCGGCAGTGCGGGTGGTGCACCAACCGGTTCGCCGTGGCACGTCGCCCGGGGCGGCCGCTGATCTACTGCAAGCAGAGCTGTCGGCAGCGCGCCTATGAGCGACGGCGCGGGTTGGGGGTGCTGCCTCCGCCGGACCGGATCGTGACGCAGGTGGGCGGTCCGCTGGCGCACCTGCGCCCGCGGCCGGGTGCATACGAGATGGGACGGATCCGTTACGGCGGCGATCCGGGCAGGCTGCACGCGATGCGACCGGCGGGGATCACCGACGTTCGGGGTCGGCGGTTGACGTTGTGCGGGCTGCTCGCCCGTCCGGTCACACGCGACTTCGCTCCCGGTCGGGAGGAGTCGTGCCTCACCTGTGAGCTCGTCACTCGGGTGCGGCCATCGGCGCGGCCGATCCGGCTGAGCGAGGATCTCGCGGCGCTCCGATCACTGATCGACGTCGCCGCGGTCGAGATGAGTCGGTCTCCGACGTCGCGGCATGAGCAACGACCGTCCGGCGACATCCTCGCCGAACTGCTCCTGGCGGTCTGAGACGCCACAGGCCCACGCCCAATACGCTGGCGCCATGTCTGACGGACCTGCCAACGCATCCTCAACCGCCGACCACGAGGGCGGCGAGATCGAGCACTTCGACGTGGTCATCATCGGCACCGGCTCCGGCAACAGCATCCTCACCCCTGACTACGACTCGCTGAAGGTCGCCATCGTCGAACGCGACGTCTTCGGCGGCACGTGCCTCAACCGCGGCTGCATCCCGACCAAGATGTTCGTGTACGCCGCTGATGTCGCGCAGACGATCGAACATGCCAGCACGTACGGGATCGACGCCAGCATCGACAAGGTCCGCTGGCCGGACATCGTCGACCGCGTCTTCGGCCGGATCGATCCGATTCCACCGAGCGGGCTCGCCTACCGCCAGGGTGCGGCGAACACGAGCGTGTTCGAGGGCACCGCCACGTTCGTCGGCCCGAAGGACCTGACGATCGCCCTCAAGGCCGGGGGCACGAGGCGGATCAGTGGAAGCAACATCGTGATCGCGGCCGGCGCCCGCCCGATGATCCCCGATGTGGAGGGCCTCGACGAGGTCGAGTACCACACCAGCGACACGATCATGCGATTGCCCTCACTGCCCGAGCGCCTGATCATCGTCGGTGCCGGCTACATCGCCACCGAGATGGCCCACGTCTTCGGCGCCCTGGGTTCGAAGGTCACGATCATCAACCGCAGCAAGCGCTTCCTCTCCCGCGAGGACGAAGCGGTCAGCCACCGCTTCACGGAGATCTACGAGGAGCGCTTCGAGTGCCACATGAACGCTCGGTTCGAGCGGGTCAGCCAAGCCGGACCGGGTGGCGAGATCACGGTCCGCATCCACGCCGATGGCGAGCACATCGACATCGTCGGTGATGCCCTGTTGGTGTCGACAGGACGGATCCCCAACAGCGACCAGTTGGGTGTGGCTGAGGTCGGGATCACCGTCGACGACGACGGCTACGTCATGACCGACGCGCAGATGCGGACCAACATCGAAGGTGTCTGGGCGCTCGGCGACGTTTCCAACGAGAACCAACTGAAGCACGTCGCCAACGCAGAGGCCAAGATCGTCGCGCACAACGTCGTCCACCCCGACGATCTCCGCGACGTCGATCTCTTCCCAGTGCCTCACGCCGTGTTCGCCGGACCACACGTGGCATCGGTCGGCGCCACCGAGCAGGCGCTGCGCCACATCGGCAAGCACTACATCACGGCCACCCACGACTACGGCGGCGTCGCCTACGGCTGGGCGATGGAGGACACCAAGCACTTCTGCAAGATCATCGCCGACCCGCAGACCCGTCTGATCCTCGGCGCGCACATCATCGGTCCGCAGTCGAGCATCCTCATCCAGCAGCTGATCCAGGGGATGCGGTTCGGACAAACCGTCGATCAGATCGCACGCGAGCAGCTCTGGATCCATCCCTCGCTGACCGAGGTCGTCGAAAACGCCCTCCTCAAGCTGTAGGGCTGAAGCTCTGACGCCTGCCGGCGGGACCTACTCGCCGGCAGCGATCTCGCGTTGCAGCTCGCGCTTGAGCATCTTGCCCGAGGCGTTGCGGGGCAGCGCTTCGTCGCGAAACACGATGTAGGTCGGGACCTTGAACGACGCGAGCTGCTTGCCGACGAACGCGCGCAGCTCCTCGGCCGTCAGGCTCATCCCCGGCTTGAGCATCACGGCTGCGGCGACCTCTTCACCGAGGCGCTCGTGTGGTACGCCGAAGACAGCGGCCTCGTGCACGGCCGGGTGCTCGTAGATCGCGGCCTCGACCTCAGCGCAGTACACGTTCTCACCGGCGCGCAGGATCATGTCCTTCACGCGGTCCTCGACGTAGATGAACCCCTCCTCGTCGAGGCGGCCGAGGTCACCAGAACGCAGCCAGCCGTCGACGAGCACCTCCGCTGTCGCGTCGGGCCGGTTCCAGTAACCGCGGATCAGGTTCGGTCCCTTGAACCAGATCTCCCCGTGCTCGCCGACCGGCAACGGCCGATCGTCGGCGTCGCGGATCTGCATCTCCATCACGGGCACGACCCGGCCCGAGCTGGTCGGCTTGCGCAGGTAGTCCGGGCCACGGTTGCCGGGGCCGTAGGCGTTGGTCTCGGTCATCCCGTAGCCGATCGTCGGGCTGCCCTTCTTGAAGCTGCCGGCGACCTTCTCGACCAAGGCCGGCGGCGCCGGCGCGCCACCGCCGCCGATGTCGCGCAGGCTCGACGTGTCGAACTCGGCGAAGCGTGGCGATTGGACGAGGTCCCAACTCTGCGTCGGCACGCCGACGAAGTTGGTGATGCGCTCGCGCTCGATGATCTCCAGCGCCTTGTCGACATCCCACTTGTACATGATCACCAGCTTCTCGCCGGCCGCGAAGCAGCCGAGCATGACCGCGACGCAGCCGGTCACGTGGAACAGCGGCACGATCAGGATGAACCCCGGCGGGTTGTCGGACGGCTCGGCCGGCTGACGGATCCGTTCGATCGCTGCTCGGCAGGAGAACGCCATCAACGCCTGGATCACGGCACCGTGGGTGGACACCGCACCCTTCGGGCGGCCGGTGGTGCCCGAGGTGTACAGGATCGTGGCGTCGTCGTCAGGCCCCACGTCCACGACGGGCAACGGCGTGCCCAACACCACGACGTCGTCCCACGCGTCGACACCGGCAGGCGGTTGCGCCATCCGCACCGAGATCATCCGCGTGCCGAGCCGCGAGCACGCGGCGAACGATCGCTCCAGGCGGGCGTCGTCAGCGATGAGCACGGTCGCGCCGCTGTCCTCCAGCGCGAAGCTCATCTCGTCCTCGGTCCACCACGAGTTCATCGACACCGAGATCGCACCGATCGACGTGATCGCCGCGAACGAGATGATCCACTCCGGGAAGTTGCGCATCGCGACCGCGACCCGGTCGCCCTTCTGCACGCCGTAGCGCTCGACGAGTGCGGCGCCGAGGGCAGCGAACCGCTCGCGTACGTCGGCGAAGGTGTAGGTCTCGTCCTCGTAGACGATGAACTTCGAGTCACCGGGCGCGGCCTGGAAGAGCACACCGAGGTTCGGCGGGGCGTTGACGAACACCTTCTGCGGCGCGCCGTTGATGATCGCGTCGCCGACCTCGAGCGGGCTCCCCGCGGCCGTCACCTGCGCGGCCGCTGCTTCGAAAGTGATCGTCATGGCGTGACACTCTGTCACCTCGTGAACGACTTTCGCCATCTCCTCGCCCCTGGCACGATCGGGCCGATGGCGTTGCGCAACCGCATCGTCCTGCCCGGCATGGACATGAACCACTGCGACAACGGGGTGATGACCAGCAAGGAGATCGAGCACTACGCCGCCCGAGCCGAAGGCGGCTGTGCACTCGTGACGACGGGTGCGTCGGCGATCGCCTGGCCGATCGGTTCCGCGTCGTGGCACGAGGCAGGGCTCGGCGACGACAGGTTCCTCCCCGGACTCGCCCGACTGGCCGATGCCGTGCATGCCGGCGGAGCGAAGCTCTCCGTGCAGTTGGTGCACCACGGCAAGGTCGCCGGCGTCGACACGGCCGAGGGTCGACCGTTGCTCGTGCCGTCCGTGCCGACGGGGCGCATGGACATGAGCGCGCTCGCCGACAACTCGATGGACGAGTTGATCAAGCTGGGCACCGCGACGAGAGGCAAGCAGCCCACCTACCGGGTCGCGACCGCCGACGACATCGCCTGGTTACTCGAGACGTTCGCCGACGCGGCCGGCCGCGTGCAGGCTGCCGGCGGCGATGCGGTCGAGATCCATGGCGCGCACGGCTACCTGATCAACACCTTCCTCTCCCGGGAGTTCAACCAGCGCACCGACGAGTACGGCGGATCGCTGGAGAACCGCTGCCGGCTGCTGGTCGAGGTCATCGGCGCAGTGCGTGCGCGCGTCGGCGACTCGATGGCGATCTCCGTGCGCCTCAACGGATGTGAGTACGGGCTCGACGACGGGATCACGATCGACGAGACGGTGGCCACTGCCCGCATCGCCGAGGCCGCCGGCGCCGACGTGATCAGCATCTCGGCCCAGGCCGGCAACCCGTTCCGCGACTTCACCAAGGGGCCCCTGCCCGCCGAGGTCGGCCAGTACCGCCCGATGGCCGCCGCCGTGAAGGCTGCGATCGGGATCCCGGTGATCGCCGTCGGTCGGCTCCTCCCGGAGCTGGCAGAGGAGATGCTCGCCAA
>JAOBWO010000208.1 GCA_025463415.1 Acidimicrobiales bacterium
ATCGATGGGAAGGTGGACACGGTGTTGTCGAGGGGTTCGATCGTCATTCAGAACGACGAGTACATCGGTCGGAAGGGGCACGGGCAATTTGTGAAGAGGGGTTTGTCGCAGTACCTGGTGTAGTCCGCGCCTTGGTCCCTGGTCGAACTTCGCTCGGCCTAGCCCCGGCGTTCGATCCCTCGCACGGCACTGCGCTAGCGCTCCGGCCTACCGCTTCGGGATGCGAACCCCGGCGCTCTCCTCGCTTCTCACCTTGATTTGGACTCCCCGCTCGTTCGTCAGCCATCGACTACTCGGGCCCCTTCTTTGCGGGGGTTCCGCAACCCACAACAGAATTCAAGCTGTCGGACGGTGTTCACCGCTCGACAACACCTTTGGTGAAGAAGCAGAAGAAGAAGGAAGAAGGAGAACATGAAGCGGATCTCGCATTGGGTTGATGGGAAGGTTCTCGAGGGGACTTCGGGGCGGTCGGGGGTTGTTTGGCAGCCGGCTACGGGGGAGCAGCAGGCTTCGGTTGATCTGGCTTCTGCCTCCGAGGTCTCTCACGCGGTCGCTGTGGCCAGGGCGGCGTTCCCGGCGTGGCGGGCCACGAACCTGTCCCGGCGGGCGGAGATCATGTTCCGCATGCGCGAGCTGGTCGATGCCAATCGCAAGGAGATCGCCTCCCTCGTGTCGTCCGAGCACGGCAAGGTGCTCTCGGACGCGCTCGGCGAGCTGGCCCGCGGCCTCGAGAACATCGAGTTCGCGTGTGGCATCCCCAACCTGATGAAGGGAGGGTTCAGCGAGCAGGCCTCTACCGGCGTCGACGTCTACAGCATCAAGCAGCCACTCGGGGTCGTCGCCGGCATCACGCCCTTCAACTTCCCGGCGATGGTCCCGATGTGGATGTTCGCGAACGCCCTCGCCTGCGGCAACACGTTCGTCCTCAAGCCCAGCGAGAAGGATCCCTCGGCCAGCATGTTCATCGCCGAGCTGCTCAAGCAGGCGGGCCTGCCCGACGGTTGCTTCAACGTCGTCAACGGCGACAAGGAAGCGGTCGATGCGATCCTCGACCATCCCGACATCCAGGCCGTCAGCTTCGTCGGCAGCACGCCGATCGCGAAGTACATCTACGAGACCGGCACCCGGAACGGCAAGCGCGTGCAAGCGCTGGGCGGCGCGAAGAACCACATGCTCGTGCTGCCCGACGCCGACCTCGACATGGCGGCCGATGCCGTCGTCAGCGCGGCCTATGGCTCGGCCGGCGAGCGGTGCATGGCCATCAGCGTCGTGCTGGCGGTGGACTCGGTCGCGGACGCGTTGATCGACAAGGTCAAGGAGCGCATCCCTGCGATCCGGGTGGGTCCGGCCAGCGAAGCGGGCAACGAGATGGGCCCGCTGATCACCGGCGAGCACCGCGACAAGGTCGCCGGCTACGTGGGCGGCGCGGAGGCCGAGGGCGCGACCCTGGTCGTCGACGGCCGCATCGACGCACCGACCGGCGGCTTCTTCCTCAAGCCGAGCCTGATCGACAACGCCAAGCCCGGCATGAAGGTCTACGACGACGAGATCTTCGGGCCAGTGCTGACGGTCACCCGCGTGCAGAGCTACGACGAGGGCCTGCAGCTGATCAACGACAACCGGTACGGCAACGGCACGGCCATCTTCACCCGCGACGGTGGGGTGGCCCGCCAGTTCCAGTTCGACGTCCAGGTCGGCATGGTCGGCATCAACGTGCCGATCCCGGTGCCGGTCAGCTACTACAGCTTCGGCGGCTGGAAGGCCAGCCTGTTCGGCGATCAGCACATGTACGGCCCCGAGGGCATCAACTTCTTCACCCGCAGCAAGGTCGTCACGTCGCGTTGGCCCGACCCGCGCACGTCGAGCGTCGACCTCGGCTTCCCGACGAACCGTTGACGATGGACTTCGGAGTCGTGCTCCAGACCACGCCGCCCTCGGCGCGCGTGGTCGACCTCGCCAAGCGGGCCGAGACCTACGGGTTCAGCCACGTGTGGACCTTCGACAGCCACATCCTGTGGCAGGAGCCGTACGTCATCTTCAGCCAGATCCTGGCCGAGACGCGCAACATCGTCGTCGGGCCGATGGTCACCAACCCGGCCACGCGGGACTGGACCGTCACCGCCAGCACCTACGCCACGTTGAACGAGATGTACGGCAACCGCACCGTGTGCGGCATCGGCCGTGGTGACAGCGCGGTGCGGGTCACCAACGGTGCGCCGACCACGCTGAAGACCCTGCGCGAGAGCATCCACGTCATCCGCGAACTCGCCAACGGCCGCGGTGTCGACTACCACGGCTCCGAGATCCGCTTCCCGTGGGCAGGCAAGAGCCGGTGCGAGGTCTGGGTCGCGGCCTACGGGCCCAAGGCCTTGGCGCTCACGGGCGAGGTCGGCGACGGCTTCATCCTCCAGCTCGCCGACCCGTCGATCGCCGAGTTCACGATCACGTCCGTTCGCGACGCGGCAGGCGCTGCCGGCCGGAACCCCGACGACCTCACCATCTGCGTGGCGGCCCCGGCGTACGTCACCGATGGCTCGCCCGAGCACCTCGCCCACGCGCGCGAGCAGTGTCGGTGGTTCGGCGGGATGGTCGGCAACCACGTCGCCGACATCGTCGCCCGTTACGGCGACGACGCACCCGTGCCGAAGGCGTTGACCGACTACATCAAAGGGCGCGAGGGCTACGACTACAACGAGCACGGCCAGGCCGGCAACAGCCACACCACCTTCGTGCCGGACGAGATCGTCGACCGGTTCTGCATCATCGGTCCGGTGGAAGAGCACGTCCGCCGTCTCCAGGAGCTCGAAGCCCTCGGAGTCGACCAGTTCTCCGTCTATTTACAACACGACGCCAAGGACGAAACACTCCGCGCGTACGGTGAGCGGGTCATGCCAGCCATCGCCCATGTCGTCAAGGCGCGTTCGTGAGAGCCGCTACATGATCGAGTCGGTGCTCGCCCCGACGGATGTCGTGCTGGCGCGCGAGCCGCGCAAGCTGCCTGTTCGCCGGGCGCTCATGGCCCCGCTCGCGCTGCTGTTGTTCGTCGTGGTCTGGGAGGGCTACAAGGCGATCGGGCCGGAGAACGGCGCGTCGATCTTCGGGTGGAAGCTGATCCCGCGCACCAGTGACCGGGCGATGCCGCACATCATCGACATGCTCCGCCGCTTCGGCCGACCCGAGGTCCGTGGCGCCAACGAGCGCACCGTGCTCTCGGTGGTGATCGCGGCGACGTGGTACTCGCTGCGCCTCTCGCTGTTCGGCCTCGTCGTCGGGGTGGCCGCAGGGCTGTTCCTGGCCACGCTGATGTCTCGGTTCAACCTCGCCCGCCGGGCCCTGCTGCCGTACTTGGTGGCGTCGCAGACCGTCCCGCTGATCGCGCTCGCGCCGATCACGGTGAACTGGGGTGGGAAGCTGCGCCCGTTCGGCCACGAGTTCCCGGCGTGGATGGCGGCCGCGACGCTCAGCGCGTTCCTGGCGTTCTTCCCGATCGCGATCGGCGCACTCCGCGGGTTCGCGTCACCGAAGGACACATCGGTCGAGCTGCTCGACAGCTACGCGGCCAGCTGGTGGCAGGGCTTTCGCAAGCTGCGCTTCCCATCCGCCGTTCCGTTCCTGATCCCCGCGCTCAAGCTCGCGGCCTCGCTGGCCGTCGTCGGTGTGGTGGTCTCCGAGATCTCGATCGGCCTCCGCTTCGGCATCGGCCGACTGGTGATCTCGTACTACCAGGACGGCACGTCCGACCCGGCGAAGGTCTTCACGGCCGTGATGGGTGCGGTCGTGCTCGGCCTCGTGATGGGCGGGCTGGTTGCGATGGCCGACCGGTTCCTGACCCGTGCGCGCCCGACGGAGGCCAACTCGTGAGTGACGTGCAGACCCCCACGGCAATCGCAGCGTCGGCCGTTCCCATCCCGGCCGTCGCCGCCGAGTCGGTCGGCAAGAGCTTCAACCCGGGCACGCGCAAACAGGTCGACGCACTCGTCGATGTCAGCCTGACCATCCGTCCCGGCGAGTTCGTGTCGCTGATCGGACCGTCGGGCTGCGGCAAGTCCACCCTCCTGCGTGTGGTCGCCGACCTGCTCCAGCCGACGTCGGGCACCCTGCTCGTCAACGGCAAGTCCGCGAAGCAGGCTCGCCTCGACCAGGACTACGGGATGGCGTTCCAGCAGGCCGGTCTGTTCGAGTGGCGCAACGTCGCGCGCAACATCGAGCTGCCCCTCGAGATCCGGGGGTGGGACGCCGCGAGGCGCCACGCGCGCTCGAAGGAGATGCTGGAGCTGGTCAAGCTGCCGGACTTCGCCAACCACATGCCGTGGCAGCTCTCCGGCGGTATGCAGCAGCGCATCGCGATCGCACGCGCCCTCGCGGCCAATCCGCCGTTGCTGTTGATGGACGAGCCGTTCGGCGCGCTCGACGAGATGACGCGTGAGCACATGCAGGCCGAGCTGCTCAGCATCTGCGCCGCGACCGGCACGACGGTCGTGTTCGTGACCCACTCCATCCCGGAGGCCGTCTACCTGTCCGATCGGGTCGTCGTGATGAGCCCTCGTCCCGGACGGATCACGTCGATCATCGATGTCGCGCTCGGCGACGCGCGCAACGACGACACCCGCGAGGCGAGCGAGTTCTACCGCAAGATCACCGAAGTCCGTGAGGCCCTGCGCGGCGCGGACCACGCCGGGCGGTCGGCCACCACAGGCGCGCGCGGCATCGAGGATCGATGAACACCACGACGCTGCGCCGCAACGCGACGAACGTCGCCGTGCCCCTCGTGTTCGGGGTGATCGTCCTCGTGGCCTGGCAGCGCTTCGTCGAGTGGCGCAAGATCAAGCCGTTCATCCTCCCGACGCCGTCCACGATCTGGCACGAGGCCGTCGACAAGGTCAACCTGTTGCGTGCTGCGTCGTTCGTCACCGGCGAGAACGCGATCGTCGGCCTGCTGCTGGGGATCATCGTCGGGACCGTGGTCGCGATGATCGCCAACCGGTTCCGGGTCCTCTCCGAGCTAATCACGCCCTTGGCCGCCGCGATCAGTGCCGTGCCGATCGTCGTCATCGTGTCGATCCTGAACAACATGTTCCCGCTCGGTTCGCAGGTCGCGCGACGGCTGATGGTCACGATCATCGTGTTCTTCGTCGTCTTCGTGAACGTCGCTCGTGGTCTGCGCCAGAGCGACCCGACGCAGGTCGAGCTGATGCGCTCGTACGCAGCATCCGAGCGCGACGTGATGCGCAAGGTGCGCCTGCCGAACGCAATGCCGTTTCTGTTCACGGCCATCAAGATCGCTGCACCGATCTCGGTGACGACGGCGTTCGTGTCGGAGTACTTCGGTGGCACCCAGGACGGCCTCGGCCAGAAGATCGCGTCCTCGATGTCCAGCTCCAAGTTCCCACTCGGTTGGGCCTACGTCGGCGCAGCGTGCCTCGTCGGCCTGATCTTCTTCGCAGCAGCAAACATCCTCGAGTTCCTCGCGGTGCCTTGGCAACGCCGACGTGACTCCAGGTAACACCGAACACCAGCCCACCAACCAGGTACACAAACAGGGGAGAGCAATGAACGCAATGCGAATGAAGGCAGTCACACTGCTGGCCGTCGCCGGACTCGGCGTCGCCGCATGCGGCAGCGACAAGAAGGAGAGTGCCGCCACGACGGCATCGACGACTGCAACGACCACCGCCGTCAGCACCGCTGTCAGCACGGGCGCCAGCACCGCTGTCAGCACCGCCACGACAGGCGGTGCCACTTCGGCCAAGACGACGTGCGACAAGACGAAGGCGCCCGCCAAGCTGACACCCGTCAAGCTGCAGCTGCAGTGGTTCACGCAGGCCCAGTTCGCCGGCTACTACGCTGCCGTCGAAGACGGTTGCTACGCCGAGCAGGGTCTCGACGTGCAGATCCTCGAAGGTGGCGTCGACATCGTTCCGCAGACGGTGCTCGCCAGCGGCCAGGCCGACTTCGCGATCGCATGGGTACCGAAGGCGCTCGCCTCCCGTGAGGCCGGTGCCGACATCGTCGACATCGCCCAGGTGTACCAGCGCTCCGGAACCCTGCAGGTGTCGTTCAAGGACAAGGGCATCGTCACCGGCGCCGACTACAAGGGCAAGAAGATCGGCAACTGGGGCTTCGGCAACGAGTACGAGATCTTCGCCGACCTGGCCAAGAACAACCTCAAGGTCAGCGATGTCACGCTGCTCGCCCAGCAGTTCGACATGTCCGGTCTGCTGTCCGGCGACATCGACGCCGCCGAGGCGATGACGTACAACGAGTACGCCCAGCTGCTCGAGACGAAGAACGCCGCCACCGGCAAGCTGTACACGCCCGACGATCTGAACGTCGTCTCCTACGAGGCCGAGGGCGTCGGCATGTTGCAGGATGCGATCTGGGCCGACGGTGCGAAGCTGAAGAGCGACTCGACCTACAAGGACACCGCCGTCAAGTTCGTCACCGCCTCGCTCAAGGGCTGGACGATCTGCCGCGATGATCCCGAGTCGTGCCGCGACATCGTGGTCGCGAAGGGCTCCAAGCTCGGCGCGGTCCACCAGCTGTGGCAGACGAACGAGGTCAACAAGCTGATCTGGCCCGCAGCCGGCGGCGTCGGCCACATCGACACCGCAGCGTGGGATCGCACGGTCAAGATCGCGCTCGGCACGCCGAACGCCGATGGGGCGACCGTGATCACCAAGGACCCGGGCACCGACGCCTACACCAACGACATCGTCGACGCAGCGCTCAAGGAGCTCACTGCGGAGGGTGTCGACACCAAGGGTGCCGGCTTCACACCGGAGACGGTCACCCTCACCGAGGGCGGCTCCTGAGCCGAACGCCGCCACCGGCTGAACTGGAAGGGCGGGTCGCTACGGCGGCCCGCCCTTCTCGCGCCGCGAGCGCCGAGCAGTTGGCGCCGTGGCTGTTCGTCGCGCTCTGGAGCACCGGCTTCGTCGTCGCCCACTACGCCACCGAGGACGCCGGTCCGCTCACGTTCCTGACGGTCCGATTGGCCGGCGCGGGGATCCTGCTGTGGCTGGCTGCGCTCGCGCTGCACGCGCCGCGTATCGACCGCACCCAGGTCCGCTGGGCAGCGATCGCGGGCGTCGGGATGAACGCGCTCTACCTCGGTGGCGTGTTCGTCGCGATCCACCTCGGCCTGCCGACCGGTCTCAGCTCGCTGATCACCGGCATCCACCCGGTGGTCACCTCGGTGGCAGGTCGGTGGGTGCTCCGCGAACGGCTGCGTCGGCTGCAGTGGATCGGCATCGCGCTCGGCTTGCTCGGCGTGGTTGCCGTGGTGGTCGATCGTCTGCACGCCCACTCCGGTGCGGTGACCGCCGGCGCCTTGGTCGCGATGGGCGTGTCGGTGGTCGGCATGTCGGCCGGCACGATCGTGCAGCGGTCACGTGGCGCGTCGATGCCGCTCCTGCGGGGCACCTCGGTGCAGTTCCTGACGTCCGCGATCGTGCTGGCGTTCGGAGCCGTGCTGAACGAGCACTGGCGGTTCCACCCAACGGCTCGGCTGTGGGCCTCACTCGGTTGGGCGACGCTCGTGCTGTCGATCGCATCCGTGCTGATCATGCTGATGCTCTTGCAGCGGCAGGCGGCGGCTCGGGTCAGCAGCCTGTTCTTCCTCGTGCCGGCGCTGAGCACGATCGAGGGCGCGATCCTCTTCAGCGAACACGTCGGAGCGATCGTCGTCATCGGGCTCGTGGTCTCCCTGGCCGGCGTGTTCCTCACGACCCGACAGCCCGCCACCAAATCGACGTGATCTCCTCGCAACCGTCGACGAGACTCTCCTGATGCGCATCACCCAGCTGTGGCGGTACCCGGTCAAGTCGATGCAGGGTGAACCGTTGGCCGCCGCCGAGATCGGCTCGTTGGGCATCGTCGGCGATCGTGCGTGGGCACTGCGCGACCTCACGACCGGGCTGACCCTCACCGCCCGACGTGAGCCGTCGTTGCTGTTCGCCTCCGGACGCATCGTCGACGGGCACGCCGTGGTTCGCCTTCCCGGTGGCGTCGAGACCGACGCCGATGACGTGCTGTCGGCGTGGATCGGTCGCGACGTCGCGCTCGTCGCTGCTGCCGACGACGAGGGCGGGACGTACGAGATCGCCACGGATGCGGAACGGGAGGACGACAGTCCGTGGCGCACGTGGACCGGGCCGGGCGGTGCGTTCCACGATTCGGCCCGTGCCCGCGTCTCGATCATCGGCGAGCAGACGCTCCGCGAGTGGCCGGTGCGGAGGTTCCGCCCGAACATGCTGGTCGACGGGGGCTCCGAGGACGCGCTGGTCGGCTCCGTGGTCCGCGTGGGGTCCGCCGTGGAGCTCGACGTGATCAAGCAGATCGATCGCTGCGTGATGATCACCCGCCCGCAACCCGACGGCATCGAGCGCGATCTCGACGTGCTGCGGACGGTCAACCGCGAGCGCGGCACGTTCCTCGGTGTCGGCGCGTTGGTCAACCTTGGCGGCACCGTCGCCGTCGGCGACGAGATCGTGCCCGCCTGAGGTCCTGCTGAGGCCTTGCTGCGGCCTGGACGAGTCGTCAGCGGACGAAGCGGAAGTGGGCGACCCGCTCGGAGGCGACGAACTCGATGCAACGCATGTCGGTCGGTCCCTCGAAGACCCGCTCGCCGCCTCCGACGAGGATCGGACTGACGACGACGTGCAGCTCGTCCAGCAGCCCGGCCTGCATGTACTGGCGAATGGTCGAGGCCCCTCCGCCGAGACGGATGTCGGCCCCATCGGCGGCCGCCGTCGCCTGTTCGAGCGCGGACTCGATGCCGTCGGTGACGAAGTGGAACG
>JAOBWO010000218.1 GCA_025463415.1 Acidimicrobiales bacterium
TGCTGAACCCGCTCTACTGGGCCTTCCTCGCGGCGCTGGTGCTGACGCAGCGGAAGTGGCCGGCTCGACGTGAGCTGCCCGGGCTCTCCGTCGGGCTGGCGCAGGATCTGATCTGGTTCCTCACGTCTGCCGTCCTCACGGTCACCGTGGTCTCCGGGTACCTCGCCGTGCTCGACGCCGCGTACACACATGCCGTCGGTGGATGGAGCCTCGACCTCGGCTCCAAGCTCGGACCGTGGGGACTCCCGCTGTTGGCTTTGGTGGTGACTGACCTGATCGCATGGTGCAGCCACTACTTGCATCACCGGCTTCCCGTGCTGTGGGCCTTCCACTCGGTCCACCACTCGCAGGAGCAGATGAACGTGCTGTCCGACAGCCGTCAACATCTGGTCGAGACCCTGATCACGTCGACGATGGCGTTCGTCCCGGCACGCCTGCTCGGGCTCGACGCTCCGGCGGCTTCGGCACTGACGTTCCTGAGCATCTACGTCGGTGCCTTCATCCACGCCAACATCCGAACGAGCTTGGGCACCGCCCGATACCTGCTGATGTCGCCGCAGGCCCACCGCGTGCACCACTCGTCCGACCCCGAGCACTACGACACCAACTTCGGCGTCATCCTCGGCTTTTGGGACTACCTGTTCCGCACCGAGTACCGAGACCACGACGTGTACCCGTCGACCGGGATCACAGATCGCGCCTTCCCCTTGGAGCGCCGTACGACGCCGGCGGCGTTGCTCAGCACGTGGCTCCGGCAGATGGCGTACCCCTTCGAGATGCTGATCGCCGGACCCCGGGATCCGGGCGCAGGCCACGAGCGTTCGCGCTGGAGTGACCGGCGCGATCGGTCACGATCGATCCACCAACCAGAAGGAGATGCGCCATGCCCAGCTTCCGAGTGATCGTTGCCGGCGGCGCGCTGGCCGCCACGGCGATCTTCGGCACCACCGCCGGCTACCGCTTGATGGGCGCCCTCGCTCCGACCGCAGTCGACGTCTTCGGCGCGCCCGGCACATCCGTGCCGACGACCCGAACAGCCGACGCCACGCCGACGCCGGTCGTGACGCCGACCCCGACCTCCGTCATCACGCCCAAGATCGTCACGCCGACATCCGTCGTCACGCCGACATCCGTCGACACGCCGTCATCCGTTGACCCGCCGACATCGGTCGTCACGCCGACGTCCGTCGACACGCCCACGCCGGTCGTCACGCCGGCACCGGTCGCCACGGCAACGCCACTCGGCGACACGGCGGTCGCCAGCGAGGCACCGGTCCCACGAGCTCCGCGTGCGCCACGCGGCGGGTCGCCCCGACCGCCATCGCCACCGCGGCGCACCGGGCCGGCGCGCGGTTCGAACGGCTGACGCCCGGTCAGCTGCTGACGGTTGCGCCGATGAGCCGGCGCACGGCTTCGGCGATCTCGGCCCGGACGGGGGCGCCCGAGGGGAGGACGTCGACGGCGGTGAGCGAGGTGTGGATGTGGCCGCGGGCGCGGATGTGCTCGACGTGCACGCCGGCTGCGGCAAGCGCCTCGGCGTACGCGTCTCCTTCGTCGCGCAACGGGTCGAGCTCGCACGTCACGATCACGGCGGGTGGCAGACCGGCGAGGCTCGACGCGCGAATGGGTGCGGCGCGCGGATCTGCGCGCTGGCCTTCGTCGGCATACTGGTCCCAGAACCAACGCATCAGGGAGGCCGTCAACACGTAGCCATCGCCGTTGTCGACGAACGACGCACGGGTCAGGTCGGAGTCGGTGACGGGGCAGATCAGCAGTTGTCCGGAGATCTCGGGACCGCCGGCGTCGCGGGCGAGCTGGCAGACGACGGCGGCGAGGTTGGCGCCGGCGCTCCAGCCGGCGACGAGGAGTTGGCCGGGCGCGAGGCCGAGCGGATCGGCGTTGTCGGCGATCCACCGAACGGTTGCGAACGCGTCGTCGGCAGCTGCTGGGAAGCGCGACTCCGGAGCGTGGCGGTAGTCGACGGAGATCACCGCTGCGCCGGTGCGCACGCAGAGGTCCCGGCAGAGCGGATCGTCGGAGTCAGCGGAGCCGAGCACCCAACCTCCGCCGTGGAAGTAGACGATCACCGGCAACGACTCGGCATGCGACGGGCGATAGAGGCGGTAGGCGAGGTCGCCCGCCGCGCCGGGCAGGACGCCGTCGACGACCGAGGCGACGTCGGGTCCGGGCGCACGCTGCGCCGACATCGCCGTCGAGAATGCTCGGGCGTCCGTGGCGGACATCGTCTCCATGGCCGGCAGGCCGAGACCGCCCATGAGCTCGAGCATGATCGCAACGTCGGGTTGGGCCCGACGGACGATGCCGTCGTTGGCGTGCGTTCCGCTGTGACCCGAGCGCACGAAACCGAGGTAATCGTTGGCGACGACTTCGTTGCACGCCTCCCGGTACTTGCCGACACCGCCGGCATACGGCAGGAACACGCGTGGCTTGCCGGGCACGTTCGCGCCCATGTACCAGGAGTCGGCCTGAGGCATCAGCGAGAGGTCGGCGTAGTCGTTGACGTGCTGCACCCAACCGGCGACGGCGCCCGGCGTGGGTTCGATCGTCTGCAGTTCGTCGGCACGCAGGTCGCGCAGGCAGTCGGCGATCCAATCGACGTTCTGCTCGATCGACACCATCATGTTCGACAGCACCGACGGGCTGCCCGGCCCCGTGACCATGAACAGGTTCGGGAACCCATCCGTCATCAGGCCGAGGTACGTGACCGGTCCGTCCGCCCATGCGTCCTTCAGCGTCCTGCCGTCCCGACCGGCGATGTCCACGCTGACGATCGCGCCGGTCATCGCGTCGAACCCTGTCGCGAAGACGATGACGTCGAAGTCCAGCGATTCGTCGACGAGCTCGACGCCCGTTTCGGTGATCGTCGAGATCGGGTGTGCGCGCAGATCGACCAGGCGCACGTTCGGCCGGTTGAACGTCGCGTAGTAGCCGGTGTCGACGCACAGACGCTTGGTGCCGATCGGGAACGACTTCGGGCACAGCGCCTCGGCGGTCTCCGGGTCGGCCACGGTGGCGCGGATCTTGTTGCGCACGAACTCGGCGAGCAGTTCGTTGGCCTCGGAGTTGGCGAGGTGATCGGTGTAGGTGCCGAGGAACTCGATGATCCCGCCGCGCTCCCATGCCGCCTCGTAGCACGCCAGTCGTTCTTCGTCGGAGACGGTGAGCGCGCTGACCGTCGGGATGGTCACGATCACGCCGCCGGTGGTCCACTTGGCTGTCTCGCGGAACGCCGCCCTGCCGTCCGCGAGTGCCTCCAGCTTGCTGGCCGGGATCGGCCCGTTGTTGGCGGGGATCGAGAAGTTGGGCGTGCGCTGGAACACGGTCAACTGCGCAGCCTGCTCGGCGATGATCGGGATCGACTGGATGGCCGACGAGCCGGTGCCGATCACGGCGACGCGCTTGCCCGTCAGGTCGACACCCTCGTGTGGCCAACGACTGGTGAACAGCACCTCACCGGCGAACCGGTCGGCGCCGGCGATGTCGACCTCCTTCGGCATCGACAAGCAGCCGCTGGCCATCACGTAGTAGCGGCACGTCAACACCTGCCCGTCGGAGGTGTGCACGGTCCATCGCCCCTGATGCTCGTCCCACGCGGCAGAGTCGACGCGCGTCGAGAACGTGATGTCGCGTCGGAGATCGTGCTTGTCGGCGACGTGCTGGGCGTAGCGGAGGATCTCCGGCTGCGGCGCGTACTTTTGCGTCCACACCCACTCCTCGTCCAGTTCGGGGTCGAACGAGTACGAGTAGTCGATGCTCTGGATGTCGCATCGCGCGCCCGGGTACCGGTTCCAGTACCACGTTCCGCCGACGTCGGCCCCGGCTTCGATCACACGCGCCGAGAACCCGAGGCCGCGCAGCCGATGCAACAGGTACATGCCGGCGAAGCCCGCGCCGACCACGACGACATCCACCTCCGTCTCGCTCATCCTGTCGTCCGACATCGGCACTCCTCTCGACCGCGACGCCCCCGCGTCGACCTCGCGACATGCTGCCACAGCATCGGCGGGAGCGTCGGGGCGACCCGTCGATCAGCCGTGTTCGGGGTGGTGCGAGGTCAGCGTCGAGTTGCGCCGGGACGGCTCCAGCGGCCGGCCGGCAGCAGACGTGCCGGCCGTGGTGTGGCCACGAACCCGAACGTCGGTGGCGGGAAGAAGCGGTGCTGTGGCGGTTGGGCGACACAGAACTTCGGGCGCGGCGGCTCGGACTCGGCGCGATCGCCGTGGTCTCGCCGCTCCACCGGCGCCGATCCCCTCGCCTGTTGGACCAGACGGAAGAACGTGAGGCCGAACTCGAGCATCTCCCGGTCGGTCGGGCGCACGCCGGGAGCACAGCCGACGACCCGTGACGCCAGCGGGAGACGCGCCCGGCGCAGGTGTTGGTGGAAGCCGTTGGTCACCGTGTCCAGGCCGAGGAGCAGGACCTGCTCAGCGGTGTCGCACGACTCGGCCACCCTGTCGTAGAAGTCCGCCAGCTCGCGCTGGGTCGAGAACGTCGAACGATCTGCATGCGACTCGCGCTCGGTGTTGCGCAGGCCGATGGCCCGCACGTCGTGATCGGAGATCTCCACGATCCGGGCCTGCTCGTGGGTGAGCCAGATCACCACCTGCCCGTACTCGGTCATGCCCGTGCCCTCCGTGGGGACTGTCCCTGGACATCCGTGTCCAGTGACGGAGTGGTCGGGAGCAGCAGCGTCGGTTCAAGGGGTCGCCTCGCGCGTTACGTTCGAACGATGCGAACGATTCCGAGTGTGGTGCGGCTGCAGCCGGCGTATGACGACCCGCAGTCAGTGCGCGACGTGATCGACGGTGCCGGGCCGTTCTGGCCGCTGGCGCGCTATGCAGCGTCCACCGCGGAGCTGCAGGCGCTCGGTGCGACGAAGCCGTCGAACTTCGTGCCACCGTGGTTCCGTCAGGACTTCGCGCTGCTGGGCGAGGTGCTGGTCGACGGCGCCGAGCCGATCCTGCACAACCGGCACTTCGTCGAGGCCGCGCACGGCGTCTACGGCCCCGACGCCCAGGTGCGGCCGACGACGGTCTACGTCAACATGATGGGCGCGACGCCATTCCCGTTCGTGCCCCACGTCGACGTGCCGGCGTTCCGTGGTGCGACCCGGGTGGACTACCCGATCTGGCTGCTGCAACAGATGCGCGCAGCCGGCATC
>JAOBWO010000080.1 GCA_025463415.1 Acidimicrobiales bacterium
CTCGTCGGGTGTTCCGAGGCGTTGGAGGATCACGACCTCGACGTCGTCGTTGGACACGTCGCCGGCGTCGTCGACCGCCAGCTTGATGTCGCTCAGCACCCAGTTGGCGTGGCAGTGCGCAACCAGCAGCGGGCCGCGCAGCCCGGCGGCCGCGGTGGCGAACTCGTGGCCGTCGATCAGCCGCACGCCGGCCTCGACCGGATCGATGCCGAGCGCCGCGTAGGCGACATCGAGGAACGACATCGCCGGCAGGATCACGCACTCGACTCGAGCGTCCGCGCGGAGGTGCCGCACGGTGCGCTCGAGGATCAGCGGCGAGCCGGGCACCGCGTAGAGGACCTCGCCGTGCTCGGTGGCCGCAGCCACGAGGACCTGGGTGATCTCGGCGTAGACGTCTTCGAACCGGTCAGCGGCTTCGTAGAGGTGATCGAGCGTGATCGGCTCGGGCACGAGCGACGCCGACGGGTGGCGTGCAGTGCGAAGGAAGCGGTGACGGGCCGAGGCGATCGCGGCCAGGGTCTGTTCGGTGACGTGCTGCGGACCTCCGGGCCCGAGCCCGACGACGGTGACCTTGGGTCGGTCGGCCATCAGCCCGGCATCGGTCAGCGGCTCGGCTTGACGGACAGGGCAGCGTTGTCCCACATGCCGTAGCGGCTGTCGACCGAAGCGCTGCCGTCCTTGACGAGGCGCCGCTCGGCGTCGGGTCCGAGAACCCGCTTCACGATCGGCGCCGCGAGGTCCGCGACCTCGTTCCAGGGCCGCTCCTGAAAGATGATGTACTGCGTGGTGCTGCCGTCAGCACTGGTGAACGCCTGCGGTGGGGTGGGCTGCCCGACCGGTACGGATGCGAGTGACTGTGTGACGGATGGGTTGACTGACGACCCAGCCGTGTTGCAATCACTCGCCGGTGTACCGACTTGGACGATGCCGCCCTTGCCGATCGAAGGATCCGTGTTGTTCGCATCGGCGAGGGCGGCGAAGTCGTCACCATTCTGGAGCTGTTGGTAGACAGAGTTCGCAGCGGTCTTGTCGGGAAGTACGACCAATCGAAGGCACAACGTGTTCGATTCGTTCACGCCGGCTTCGTAGGTGAGCTTGGCGTCACCGTCGGCGATGACAGTCCCGGAGATCAGTGCGTTCTGACCGGAGAGCTCGGTGACCAGGAAGCTCTTCGTCGGAGCGGACAGCGTGTCCCACGAAGCGCCGGCGCTGGTCTTCAGCGCTGTCTCGGAGGTGGACTTCGTCGCATCGTCGATCGGGGTGCCGTTGGCGGCCAGCGCGGTCGAGAGCAGCTGGGCGATGATCCAGCGGCTCAACACGCCACGGCTGACGTCGCCCGTGAACTCACCGTTGATCGGCGCCGTGATCTGACCGGCCTTGGCGAGGTCGTTCGAGATCGCCTCGAAGTCCTTCACCGACAGGGTCTTCCCATCGACCTTGGCGGCCTGGGTGTTCTTCGAGAAGGTGCTGCATCCGCTGGCGACCGTGGCGGTGAGAACGACCACGGCGAGTGTGGCTGGGAGGCGACGAATCACGCGTGCGACCCTACCGCGGCAGGTGTCTTCGCCAGAAGCGCGTCGGCGGGCGGCGGGATGAGCTCGCGGAGGAATCCGACGAGGAACGTCGCTGGATCGACGCCACGTCTGATCGGTACCACCAGCTGCTTGAGGTCGTCCTTCACGATCGCGTTGCGGGCGAGGCGGCGCAGGCGCATCTCCTCGCTGGTCTTCAGCGTGATCGGGCCCAGCCGAGCCTGATCGCTGCTGATCGAGATGTCCTTCAGCCCCAGCCGGTTGCAGTCGGCACGTAGCCGGCCGATCATCAGCAACGACTCCGCCGGTGCGGGCAGTGGACCGTAGCGGTCCTCCCATTCCTCGCGGATGTCGTCCACGTCGGCGTCGGTCTGGATCGCAGCCAGGCGGCGGTAGGCCTCGAGACGCAGCGCCTCCTTGGGCACGTACGTCGATGGCAGGTGGGCGTCGGTGGGCACGTCGAGCTTGACCTCCTGCGACGGCTTCTGCTCCTCGCCCTTCATCTCGCTGACCGCCTCGGTGACCATCTGGCAGTACAGGTCGTACCCGACTGCGGCGATGTGCCCGCTCTGGGCCTGACCGAGCAGGTTGCCGGCGCCACGGATCTCGAGGTCGCGCATCGCGATCTTGAACCCGCTGCCGAGGTCGGTGGCCTCGCCGATCGTCTTCAGCCGCTCGTAGGCCTCCTCCGACAGGCTCTTGTCGGGCGGGTAGAACAGGTAGGCGTACGCACGCGAGCCGCTGCGGCCGACACGACCACGCAGCTGGTGCATCTGGCCGAGGCCGAGCAGATCCGAGCGCTCGACGACGAGCGTGTTCACCGTCGGCATGTCGATGCCGCTCTCGATGATCGTGGTGCAGACGAGCACGTCGAGGTTGCCCTCGGAGAAGTCGAGCACGACCTGCTCCAGCGTGCCCTCGTCCATCTGCCCGTGCGCGATCGCCACGCGTGCTTCGGGCACGAGCTCGCGCAGGCGCAGCGCACACGACTCGATCGACTGGACCCGGTTGTGGACCCAGAACACCTGTCCCTCGCGCAGCAGCTCGCGGCGGATCGATTCGACGGCGACGCGCTCGTCGTACTCGCCGACGAAGGTGAGGATCGGCTGGCGATCGGCGGGTGGCGTCTGGAGGAGGGACAGGTCGCGGATGCCGACGAGGCTCATCTCCAGGGTGCGTGGGATCGGCGTCGCGCTCAGCGTCAACACGTCGACGTTGACCTTCAGCTTCTTCATCGCCTCCTTGTGCTGCACCCCGAAGCGCTGCTCCTCGTCGACGATCAGCAGGCCGAGGTCCTTGAACTTCACGCTCTCCTGCAGCAGGCGGTGGGTGCCGATGACGCAGTCGACCTCGCCACTGGCCAGGCCCTCGATGACCTTCTTCGCTTGGCTGTTGGTGAGGAACCGGCTGAGCACCTCGACGCGGATGGGATAGCCGGCGAAGCGGTCGGCGAACACGTTGCCGTGCTGGGTCGCCAGCAGCGTGGTGGGCGCCATCACCGCGACCTGCTTGCCGTCCTGCACCGCTTTGAACGCGGCGCGCACGGCCACCTCGGTCTTGCCGAACCCGACGTCGCCGCACACCAGCCGGTCCATCGGGAAGGGTCGCTCCATGTCGGCCTTGGTCTCGTCGATGGCCGTCTTCTGGTCGGGCGTCTCGACGAACGGGAACGCGTCCTCCATGTCGTGCTGCCATGGTGTGTCGGGACCGAACGCGTGCCCTGCCGCGTTGACCCGCTTCTGGTAGAGGACGACGAGCTCCTGGGCGATCTCGCGGACAGCGGACTTGACCTTCGACTTGGCCTTGGCGAAGTCCGAGCCACCGAGACGGTGCAGCACAGGGGCCTCGCCGCCGACGTACTGGCGAATGGTGTCGATCTGGTCGCTGGGGATGTAGAGCTTGTCGCCGCCCTTGTACGCCAGCAGCAGGTAGTCACGCTCGACGCCGCCGATGGTGCGCTTGACCATGCCCTCGTACTGGCCGACGCCGTGCTGCTGGTGCACGACGTAGTTCCCGGGGCGCAGGTCCTCGAAGAAGCCGACGCTCTGACGTTTGCGGGCGCGCGGCTGGCGATGGGTGCGGCGTCGGCCGGTGAGGTCACCCTCCGCAACGATCGCGATCCTGGCCGATGGCACCGTGACGCCGCGATGCAGCGCCGCGACCACGACGATGCCACCCGGACGGCTGAAGCTCGGTGGCTCGCCAGTGGGCGCGATGGTGAAGTCGAGGCCGCGGTCGCGCAGCAGCTGGGCGAGCCGCTGTGCGGAGCCTTCACCATCGGCCGCGACGACCACGTGGTACTTCTCGCTGAGCAGCTCCTTGAGGCGGTTGGTGAGCCCCTCGCCGTCGCCGACGACCGGGCCCCAACTACTGGCCTGGACCATCGGCGAGTCGGGGTTCTCCGGCGTCACGGTCATCAGCCATGCGCCCGCCGTGCCCGAACCCTGGCCGGCGAGCAGCTTGTCCGGCTCGGCGTGCAGGCGCGGGAAGGCGACGTCGGGATCGCGACCCCATGTGCTGGCCAGCGCCCGAGCGAGATCGTCCTCCTCGTCGAGTAGGTCCTTGGCGCGATCACGCATGCGCCGCGGCTCGATCAGCACGACCTTGCCGGTGGCCGGCAGCACGTCCGTGAGCAAGAGGTCCTCGTCGGTGAGCCAGGGCAGCCAGCTCTCCATGCCATCGAAGTGCGCGCCCTCGCTGAGGCGCTCCCACTGCTCACGGCCCCACGGCTCGTCGCCGATCAGCGTCGTCGCGCGCTCGCGTACCGCAGCGCTGGGCAGCAGCTCGCGGGCCGGGAAGACGAACGCCTCGGCGAGATCTCCGGTGCTGCGCTGGTCGCTGACGCTGATCGATGTCAACCGGTCGACCTCGTCGCCCCACAGGTCGATGCGGATCGGCGCGTCTGCCGTGGACGGGAACACGTCGATGATCGCGCCTCGCCGCGCCACCTCGCCGCGGTGCTCGACGAGCTCCTCACGCCGGTAGCCGTTGGCCACGAGCGAGGACAGGAGCTCGTCGGCGTCGATGGTCATGCCGGGCGCGAGGCGCACCGGCTCCACGTCGGCGGCACCCGGTCCGAGGCGCTGGAGCAGCGACCGCACGCTGCCCACGATGATCGCCGGACACCGTTCGACATCGCGCAGCCGCCACAGCACCTCGAGCCGACGACCCATCGTCTCGACGCTCGGGCTGACCCGCTCGAACGGCAGTGTCTCCCATGCAGGGAAGAGCGCGACCTCGTCGGGACCCATGAACTGTTGGAGGTCGTCGTAGAGCTGCCCGGCAGCCGTACCCGTGGGACAGACCACCACGAGGGGGCGGCGCGAGCTGAGGTGCTGCAGCGCGGCCAGCGAGATCGGGCGGGCGGCTTCGGGTACGGCGATGACAGCGTTCGGCTTGCCGAGCGCCTGTGTGAGCGCCGTCTCTTGGCGCAGCAGAGGGGGGAGTGACGCGAGGTTCACGGGAGCTTCGACGATATCGGCGGGCGGCTGGCCCGCGCTGCTCGATGGTCAGCCGTAGCTGCGGAACTCGACCTTGTTGCCATCAGGATCCTTCACGTACACCGACCACCCGTCGCCCCGCGCACCGGACCGGGTGCCGGGTCCTTCGACGACGGTCAGCCGGTCGTCGACGAGGATCGCGTCGACATCGGCTCGATCGACGACGAGGCAGAAGTGGTCCACGTTCCGATCGTTTACGGCGCGCGTGGTCTCGACGATGTCGATGATCGTGGCGTCGTTGATCCGCACCGAGGGGAACGGCGCCTTCTTCTCGCGCCACATCTCCACGCGCTCGGGTGCGAGGCCGATCACCCCTATGTACCAGGACAGCGAGCGTTCCGCGTCGGCGACGTTGAGCACGATGTGGTCGAGTTCGATCACGTTCATGGCCCCACACTAGAACGCGGGGTTGCGAACACGTGTTCTGTTCGCGAGACTGGAACCGATGAC
>JAOBWO010000156.1 GCA_025463415.1 Acidimicrobiales bacterium
GATCCTGAGTTGCATGGAGACCGCCGCCAACGCGGCCGCCGGTGGCTACAGCCGCTACGGCAGCACCGTGCACAAGCAGGCGTACATCTACGGCAGTCTCGATCGCTCCCCCACCGAGCTCAGCCGCGACTTCGGCATGTCGTGGGGCGTCGGGGGTTGGCTGCTCACGCCGTTCCTCGGCCGCCTCGGCCTGGAGGGCATGCTCCGCCTCCGCCAGCGCGTCGTCGATGAACTGGCCACCACGTTCGCCAGCCACTACACCGACGAGGTCTCGCTGAGCGGCGCGCTCGACCTCCGCGCGATCACCGCTTACGCGCGTCAGGCGACGGGGCAGAAGTTCCTCATCCGCCCGACGCTGGCCTGAGCCGTCAGCCGTTGCCGCCGGTGTAGCTGTCCTCGCCCGTGAACCGCCCGTCGGCGTCGATCGGCCACAGCACGGACATGCGCGCCTCGTAGAGGTAGAACGCGTCGGGGTCCTCCATCTCGATGCCGTAGCCAGCCAGCCGTGCACCCGGGTAGGCGATCCGCATCAGTCCCTCGGTGACGATGCAGTGACGGTCGACGGCCACGGCCCGAGCGTACGCACCGCCCACGCCCTCGCCCCGAGTCGTAGCGTTCTCGGAGGATTTCCGCCGCAGCGTCCGGTGGATTTGCTCCGAGAACCGACTGAGTCACGGGATGGCCGCCGCAACCGCCAGCGCCCACACGACCGCCCCCCTTCTCTGCATGGGTTGCATTGCATCACGTGGAGATCCACCAAGCGCAGGACCGCTACCGTGGCGCCCGTCGTCGGCGAGGGGGAGGACATCATGATGCGACTCGGCATGTTCCTGGGTGAGAACGCCCCGAACGACCGGACGCTGGCGGAGCTCGCCGAGCAGGCGACATGGATGGAGCGGAAGGGCTTCGACCATGCCTGGCTGCCGTACGTGCCGTGGAGCTTCGATCCGTTCGTCGCCTTGACGGTGGTCGCGGCGGCCACCTCGACGATCGAGCTCGGCACGGCGGTGGTGCCGACGTATCCGTTCCATCCGATGGCGATGGCGCGGTCGGCGCTGACGGTCCAGGCGGCGTCCGGGAACCGGCTGTCGTTGGGCATCGGTCCGTCCCATCCGTCGGTGATCGAGGGCATGTACGGCTACTCGTATGCACGCCCACGCGCCCACACGGCTGAGTACCTCGGCGCGTTGCAGCGGGCGTTCGCGCTCGACGGCCGCGCCGAGGCCCACGGCGACTTCTTCGACTACGGCGGCATGTTCAGCGTGCCGAATCCGCACACGCTGAGATCGCCGGGCGTGCTGATCGCTGCGTTGGCGCCGAAGATGCTCCAGCTGGCCGGTGAGCACGCCGACGGCACCCTGCTCTGGCTCGCGGACGAGACCGCGCTCGCCACGCACGCCATCCCGCTGATCACCCGGGCAGCCGCGGAGGCCGGCCGCCCGACGCCGCGGATCGTCTCCTGCATGCCCGTCGCGGTCTGCGACGACGAAGCGGCAGGGCGCGAGCATGCCGCAACCATGTACGCCGCATACCGGTCGATTCCGACCTACCAGCGCATCCTCGGGGCAGGCGCCAGCAGCAACCCCGAGGACGTCGTGCTGGTCGGTCCGATCGACTCGATCCGGGCTCGGCTCGAGCGGTGGCAGGAGCTCGGCGTCAGCGATGTCGTGTTCTCACCGTTCCCGCTCCCGGGCAACCGACGCGAGTCCCTCACGCGCACACGTGAGGAGCTCGCATCGCTGTGCTCGAGCTGAACGGTGGGACAGCGACGGAGCTGATCAGCCCTGGTCGATCCGCTTGCTGCACTCCGCCGTGCCGCCGATGACGCCGGCCCGGAAGTAGTCGATCCGCTCGAAGGCGCTGCCGACCTGTCCGTTGCCGATGCCGGCATCGCTGAGCAGCGCGGTCTCGACCGCCTCGTCGAGGTCGCCCGGCGAGATGTACAGACGCTGCGGGTCGGCGGTGCCGTCCGCTGGCGGGATGATGTCGCTCGTCCACACGCCCGTGAGGCAGTCGTTGATCAGCGCCCGCTGCTCGCCGGCCAGACCACTGCCGAGCTGCACCTGCACGGCGTCGCTCCAGGCGTTGCTGATGATGTAGCCGACAGCGAAGTCGCCGTAGTTCGAGTACAGGGCCTGCGCGTAGCCGTCGTCGTAGAAGACGGTGTTGCTGGCCGGGCAGTACACGGCGTTGAACTGGAAGTCGGTGTCCTTGAAGCCGTCACAGCTCGGGAACGGGCCGTCGTGGTCGAACGCGGTCACGGTGGGCGCGGTGAACGTGCCCATGTCGGTGATCGACGTCCAGAACCGGCCGAGGTCGGTGACCACATCGGAGACGATGTCCGCGTACGGCAGGTTGCCGCCCGAGTTGTACTCGTCCTCGGTGGTGAACGGCAGGTCGATCAGTGGCAGCGGCGTGGTCTCCATCGCCTTGCAGGCGTCAGCGCCACCCTTGAACCCGTTCTCGAAAGCACCCACCCGGTCGAAGGCGGAGCCATGTGCGTCGCCCTGGGTGACGTCCGCACCGAGGCTGGTGTCCTTCACGGCCACCATCGCGGAGAGTCCGGCCTTGACCTCCTGATCGCCGAACGTGAGGCTGGCCGATTCCCCGCGGGCGACGTGTGCCGTCCACGAACCGGCGAAGCAGTCGGCCTGCTGCTCGAGGTACACCGTGGGTGTGCTCGCGGGGAAGTCGCCGGCACGGGCCTGGATCGCATGTCCGAACTCGTGGGCGAAGACCACACCCACGGCGGCGTTGCCGAACTCGTTGACGAGTTGCGGGACCAGCCCGGCGTCGTCGTAGGCGATGTAGTCGCCGTTGCCGCAGTAGAACGCGTTGCCGACGGCGGGGTACTGCTCGGACGGATCACCGGAGCAACCGCTGGGGATCTGACCGGCGCGACCGGGATAGCTCGCCCAGATCCCTCCGGACAGCTCCTGGAACGGCGCGCCGTACACCTGCGGGTACGTCTCACGCCAGTAGTCCTGGATGTCGGCCAGTGACGCCTGCAGGAACTCGTCGTAGGGCTGCGCGACCTTGCCGGCGCCGAAGTCGATCGTTGCGTCGGCTGTGTTGGCGACCATGCTCGACGGAGGAGCCATCGTGTCGGTGGGGATCGACAGCTCGGTGCCCGATGAGGTGCCGGGTGTGGAGGGCTCGGGGGCCGTTGCGTCCGAGCCCGATGTGTCGGCAGTGCTCGTCGCCGGCGAGCTGGTGTCCGCAGCACCTGTTGATGACGACGACGTGTCAGTCGTTGCGCTGGTGGCCTTGGTGGTGGTCGGCGAGGACGACTTCGACGAGCCGCAGGCCGAGAACAGGATGCATCCCACGGCGGCGGCAGCGAACAGTTGGCGTTTCATCCCCCTATCAGGCCACACCGGCAGGGGCTCGCGCCAACGCAGCCACTCCTGCGAATCACGAGGGCGGCGTGACTTCGTCGCGACGCCGGGTCTCGTCAGTGGGCGACGCGCACGAGACGACCCGGACGCCGGCCGGTGTCGCGGTCGTTGCGTCGTGTCACGACTCCGCTCACGATCGTGGCCACGTAGCCCGTCGCGTCCTGCAGCACGCGCCGCCCGCCGGCAGGCAGGTCGTCGACAGCACGCGGCACGTGCAGCTGGAGCCCGTCGAAGTCGATCACGTTCAGGTCGGCCTTCTTGCCGACCTCGATCGTGCCCCGGTCGAGCAGGCCGACCACCGCAGCGGTGCCGGCGCACTGCTTGCGCACGACCGTCTCGATCGAGAGCTTCTGGCCCCGAGACCGGTCGCGAGCCCAGTGGGTGAGCAGGTAGGTGGGCATCGACGCGTCGCAGATCATCTTGACGTGGGCGCCCCCGTCGGACAGTCCGATCACCGTGTCGGCGTGGTCGATCATCGTGACGAGGTGGTCCTGCGAGCCCTGCGCGTAGTTGGTGAACGCGCCGAGGATGTACTGACCGGTGGCGAGGTGGTCATAGAGCACCTCCCAGGGATCGATGCCGGTGGCCGACGCGATGCCCGCGATGGAGTTGTCGGCCGTGGGTTCGTACTCGGGCGGATCGCCGAGCGGGAACATCAGACCGAACATCTGCTCGGACCGCTCGGTCATCCCTTCGAACTGGCGACGTGGATCGAGCGGAAGATCGATCTCCGCGAGGATCGCCGCCTTGATCTCCGGCTTGCGCATCTCGAGAAGCACGTCCGCGAGCGGCAGCGACTCCTCGAGCCGCCGCATGGTGGGCCGTCGCATCAAGCCGTGGTAGCTGGCGACGCCGAGCAACATCCCGCCGGGCCGCGCCGCCACCTGGGGCACCAACCGCGCTCCGGCCGCGTTGGCGTGCTCGACCAGCTCCAGCTGCGCGCGCCACAGGTCGGGAGCGCCGCTGGACTGGATCATCAGGAACGAGATCTCGACGCCGGTGGCCTTGGAGACGTCCGACATCAGCTCGACCTCGCCGAGGATGAGGGCTTCGTCGTCGCCGGTCTCGCCCGTGGGCACGACCTCGAACAGCCCCCCGCCACCGTCGATCAGCGCCTGCGCCAGGCCGGACAGCTCGTCGAACGAGGCGAACGTGCCCGGCACGAGCACACCGTCGAGCGTCTTGTGGTTCAGCGATCGCGAGGTGGAGAGCCCGACCGCGCCGGCAGCGACCGCGGCCCGCACGTGCACGGCCATCGCCGCAATGTCGTCCGCCGTCGCGTCCTCGTTGCGCTCGCCACGATCACCCATCACGTACAGGCGCAGCGGCGCATGCGGCAAGAACGCGGCGATGTCCATCGAGTACTCGCGACGGCCGAGCGCATCGAGGTACTCGGGGAACGTCTCCCACTCCCACTGGATGCCTTCGTGCAGTGCGGTGCCGGGGATGTCCTCGACACCCTCCATCAGCTCGACCAACCGCTGCTGCTCGCCTGGACGCACGGGCGCGAAGCCGACGCCGCAGTTGCCGGCCACCACCGTCGTGACGCCGTGGCTGGCCGACGGATCGAGCACCGAGTCCCACGTGGCCTGACCGTCGTAGTGCGTGTGGATGTCGACGAACCCGGGGGTCACGATCAGGCCACGGGCATCGATCACCTCGGTGGCGTCACCATCGACGTGCTCAGCGACGGCGACGATGATGCCGTCCTGCACTGCCACGTCGCCGACGAAGCGCGCCGCGCCGGTGCCGTCGACGATGGTGCCCCCGATGATCTTCAGATCGAACATGACCGAACAGTACGGCGCGTCAGACCTCGAACCGCTGTCCGACGAGCTGCTCGCTGAGTGTCCACAACCGCGAAGCACTCGCGCGGTCGAGGGCCCACGGGTTCGGCGTGGCGAGCTGACAATCCGCGAGGTACACGCCGCCGAGGCCGGCGAGCTCCGGCGCCGTCGCAGCCCACACCGTGGTGGCCGCGCCGGCGGGGATCGACTTGTAGGCGGGCAACCCGCCGGCCGGCGCCGCCTTGGCGCGGTCGCGCAGGGCACGCATGTCGTCTCGCGTCATGTGCCGACCGAGCTCGGTCGCGATCATCCCGGGATGGACTGCGTACGAGCGGATCCCCCGATCCGACAGGCGCGCGTCGAGCTCGACCGTGAACAAGATGTTGGCCGTCTTCGACTGTCCGTACGCCTCGAACTTGTCGTACTCGCGATGCTCGTAGTTCGGGTCGTCCCAGATGATGTCGGAGCCTTGATGACCACCGGAGGACAGGTTGACGATCCGTGCCGGCGCGGCGGCCAGCAAGGCCGGCATCAACATGCCGGTCAGCACGAAGTGGCCGAGGTGGTTGGTGCCGAACTGGAGCTCGAACCCGTCGGCGGTGTGGCCGAACGGGGTGAACATCACGCCGGCGTTGTTGACGAGCAGATCGATCCGCGGATGGGCAGCGAGCGTGGCGATCGCGAACTCGCGGACGCTCGACAACGAGGCCAGGTCCACGACACCGAACTCGACCGAGGCTTCGGGTGACTGCGCACGGATCTCGGCGACGGCCGACTCACCCTTGGCCGTGTCGCGAACCGCAAGCAGCACGTGTGCGCCGGCGGCCGCGAGCGCACGCGACGTCTCCCAGCCCAGACCGGTCGACGCGCCAGTGACCACCGCTGTGATGCCGTCGAGACGTCTGCCCTCGAGGACCTCGTCGGTCGTCGTCTGATCGCCGAAGGTCATCGCAGCAGTCTTCCATCGGCGACCGGGCCGCCGTGAGCCGGACGGCGTCAGCCGTGTCCGTCCTCCGTGGGTTCGTCGTCTCCGGGATCCACCGCACCCTCGCGCTCGTCGCGTTCGGCCCACTCGAGCAGCGGCGCGATCGAGAACACCGCATCATCGATGCCTGCGTGGAGGTCGCCCAGCGCGGCGAACCGGTCCGGGACCGTGCGGATCGTGAAGACCGATGGATCGACGTCGGCGATCTCGGCCCACGTGATCGGGGTGGACACACGGGCATCGGGAAAGCCCCGCACCGAGTACGCGGCGGCCATCGTGTGGTCACGAGCGTTCTGGTTGTAGTCGACGAACACGGCGCGCGGGTCGCGATCCTTGCGCCACCACGTGGTCGTCACGTCGGCAGGTGCGCGACGCTCGACCTCGCGTGCGAAGGCCAGCGCGGCCCGGCGCACGTCGTGGAACCCGTGCGTCGGTTCGATGCGGACGTAGATGTGGATCCCACGACCACCCGACGTCTTCGGCCAGCCCACCGCACCGAGCTCGTCGAGGACCTCGTGGGCGACGCCAGCCACGCGACGGATCGTGTCGAACGAGCACTCCGGCATGGGATCGAGGTCGATCCGCCACTCGTCGGGCTGCTCGGTGTCGGCGCGCCGCGAGTTCCACGGGTGGAACTCGACGGTCGACATCTGCACGGCCCAGATCACCTCCGCCAGCTCGGTCACGCACAGCTCGTCTGCGTGCTGGCCGTAGCGGGGGAAGTGGAGGCGCACGGTGCCGAGCCATGGCGGCGCTCCCGCAGGAACACGCTTCTGGTGCACCTTGTCGCCGGCGACACCCTTCGGGAAGCGGTGCAGCATGCACGGTCGTTCGCGCAACGCGTTGACGATGCCGGGCCCCACGCTGAGGTAGTACTCGACGAGGTCGAGCTTGGTCGCTCCCAGCTCCGGGAAGTACACCCGGTCGGGGTTCGAGACACGCACCGTGCGCTCACCGACGGCCACCTCCACGGCAGGTTGCTTGGGAGCGGCCATGACGCGACCGTAGCGAGCATCCCTGACTTCGCGGGGCTCCGGCGCGAAAGTCCCTACAACGATCGCCGCTCTCCCCGATGGCGGCACGGTGGAAGGAGTTGTCATGAGCGGAGAAGAGTGGTCTGCGTTGATGCAGGGCATCGATCACCAGGTTGCGGAAGTCGCGACGCGGCCTGACGCGACAGAGTGCCCGGACTCGACCTCATTGCTCGAGGCGTGGTCTGCACCGGCGTTCAGTGATCTGCGCTCGATGGAGCCGATCCGCGAGCTCAGCCTCCGCTGACGGCGAGCGCCCTCACGGCGCCGTCGTCTGTGGGGTGTCGAAACCGGTCGGGCGGTAGATCCCGATCAGCATGTTCTCGTGCATGCCGTAGCCCACCTCACCGGTGGACAGCTCGAACCGCGACAACGTCTCGTTGAGGATCGCGAACTGTCGACGCACCTCTGGGTCGCTGAGGTCGTGGTGCACACCTTCGACCTTGAGCGCACCCTGGTAGTAGCCGTGGCCCCAGGTCCCGTCGGGGATGTATCCCGAACCGGCCGCCAGGTACAGGGTGCGCAGCGGTGTTGCCGTCACGACGATCGTGTCGGCGCCGGGCACCGGCACGGTGACCGTGGCGCCGGCGAGCTCACGTGTGCCGGGGATGTAGGTGCTGTCGACTTCGGGCCGTCCGAGGTGATCGATCGGCCGGCCGAGCTCGGTGTTCCAGACCCGCATCGATTCCTCGACGTGCCGGTCGCCGTCGGCATCGGCGTCGATCTGGACCTTGAGCATGTGGTCGTCGAACTGCATCGGCAGCCAGTCGTGGCGGTAGCCGTGACCGTCGGTGCCCTGGCGGATCTTGATTCCGGGGTGCTCGCGCTCACCCACCGGCCGCACACCCCACGAGCGGTCGCGCACGCCCTTCCAACGGTCCGGTGTCACATCGAAGTGGCGGCCGGCGACGTTGAGGTGGCCCTCCCACGTGCCCACCTGCGCATAGCGGGTCACGTCCTGCTCGACCCGGCCGTACTTGCGCGTGAACGTCCGCGGCTCCTCGAGCGCGTCGACCGTTCCCACGAACACGAGGTCGGCGTCGATGCCCCACTCGTTCGGCTCCACGGTGACGCGCAGGCGGCGCAGCCCTTCGATGATCTCGACACCGATCGGTCCGACGCTGGTATCCATCCGGTCCACACCGAGCTCGCGGGACGCCCTCACGGTGTGCTGCTCGGTTCCGATCGACACCGTGATGAACGCATCGGTCACGCCGAGGTTCGGGTACTGGCCCATGCCCATGATCACGAACAGCTCGTCGCTGCTCGAGTGCATGTTGAAGTAGTAGCGGTCGTAGAAGTTGCGGTCGGAGGTCGCGACGTGGTCGAACGTCTCCGACGTCTGGTGGGTCAGGTACTCGTCGAATCGGCTCAAGGGCATGTCGCATGGTCGCGAACCGGCCCTGCCTCGGGCGAGGCGGGCCATCAGTTGTTCACGTGCGGATCGTCCGGCGCGCGGCCAGCGGCCACGCCGACCTGCGGCCTCCGGCCGAACCCATGCAGGAGACGGGGGCGATGCTCCGTCGATTGCAGCTGCGGTAGCCGCCCCCGTTCGGTCCGAGGTTGTCCTTCGTGAATCTCCACGTGACGAAACTCAGAGCTGACCGATCACGAACACCCTGGGCACTTGTCGACATGACGTGTGGCTAACTGCCCACGGCAGCGGCGTTGCAGCAGAGTTTCATCACGTGGAGATTCACAAGCGCCGGCGGGGCTGTCCGAAGGGGCGGGCCGCGCCGGGCCGGGCGGGGCGGCGGGCCGCGTTGGCGGGGCGGGCCGGGCCTGCGCGGGGCGGCGGGCCGGGATCAGCCGGTTGTCACGCCGTTGTCGATGTTGACGATGGCGCCGGTCATCGAGCGTGCTTCGTCGGACGCGATGAACGCGAAGAGGGCTGCGATCTCGGTGGGCTCGGTCATCGGCCGGAACCCCATGTACGGCGCCATCAGGGCGAAGTCGACGTTCTCCGGGAACTGGAAGCCACGAACCAGGTTGGTGTTCACGCCACTCGGAGCGATCGCGTTGACGCGCAGCTTGGTCTTGACGAACTCCATCGCCAACGACCGGGTGAGCTGCACGACGGCACCCTTCGACATGCAGTAGGCGACGGTGTAGGCCTGTCCCATCACTCCCGCGTTGGAGGCGATGTTGATGATGTTGCCGTCCGTCTCGAGCAGGTGCGGGATCGCGGCCTGGCAGAAGAAGAAGCAGGCGTCCGCGTTCACGGCCATCATCGCCCGGTACTGCTCGACGGTCACGTCGAGGACGTGCTCCGATCGGGCGATGCCGGCGACGTTGCCGAGGATGTCGAGCCGGCCGTGCGCGGCGACGCACGCAGCCACCGCTGCGGTGCACTCTGCCGGGTCCGTCACATCGCCGATGCGTGTCGAGATCCCACCCGCCAGCGAGGAGGTCTCGGCCAGCCGGTCGCCGTCTCGGTCGTGACCGAACACGGTCGCGCCCTCGGACGCGAGTCGCAGCACGACCTCCCGACCGATGCCCGAACCTGCTCCCGTGATCAACGCGACCTTGCCGTCGAAGCGCATCGGCGCCGCCCCCCTCGTGTGCTGCGCCGACCGGCCGGGCCGCACGCCGAGAGGGTACACACGGCACGAGACGGCGAACGGGCTGCACCTATGCTCCCCGGCGACGACTGGGAGGGCCTCACATGGCTGAGCGTGCAGAGTTGGTCGCGACGTGCGACCGTTACGTCGAACTGGTGGACGCCGGTGACACCGACGGGATCATGGCGCTCTACGCCGACGAGTGCTGGATCGAGGATCCGATCGGCTCGGAGCGCAAGGTCGGCCGTGAGGCAATCCGCGAGTTCTACGCCGGCATCGCTGCGATGGAGGTCGATCCGAAGATGACCCGCATCGGTCCGGTGACCGTCTGCGGCGGCGAAGCGGCGTTCCAGTTCCGGATCGACATCGAGATCGGCGAACTGACGATCAAGATGACCTCCACCGACGTGATGACGTTCGATGCAAACGGAAGGATCACATCCATGCGCGCCTTCGCGGACGGAGAGGCTGATCCGGACGCGTGATCCGCGACATGGCGAGCGGCGCCGTCACGAGGTCGTGACGGGCCGTTCCTCGGTCCAGTCGACCGCGAGCTCGCGCACCAGCAGCCGCCAACCGTCTGATGTGCGCCGGTACTGGTCCTGGTAACGGATCATCATCACGTGGTCGACCTTGCTGCCGACGTCGCCGTGGACGTGATGGGCGATGCAGTAGACCTCGCCGGTGGCGGCGTCACCGTCCACGTCGTAGTAGTGGTTGCCGATCATGTGGAAGGTCCGGTCGTAGCGCTCGAGACCCGCAATCGCCGCGATGATCTCGTCCCGACCGTTCCGCTCCACCGGCGGCGCGCCGCCCGGGCGGTTGATGCGCAGGGTCCCCTGCTCGACGAACAGCGCGCCCAGTGAGGCTGCGTCGATCCGGTCGGCGAAGCGTGCGTAGGCGAACGCGACGTCGAGCAACGCGAGGCGATCAGCCTCGGATGGACGGCCCATCTCAGTCGTTCTCGGACAACGACGGCTGGGCCACGAAGAGGCCACGGTCCGCGCAGAGCTTGGGCGCGTAGATCCACTTGCCGACCAGCGCGGTCGCGTCAGGGCTGGTGGCCAGCCAGGCCACAACCGAGCCCGTGGCCTCCGCCGGTTCGGACCCGTAGTTGCCGGCGAAGGCGTCGTCGGGGCGA
This sequence comes from Acidimicrobiales bacterium, assembly GCA_025463415.1. GTDB lineage: Bacteria > Actinomycetota > Acidimicrobiia > Acidimicrobiales > Ilumatobacteraceae > WLMZ01. The sequence continues at coordinate 10,904 of JAOBWO010000156.1, forward strand.
AGCGCCTTGCGCTTCTCGGTGATGACGTTGCCGGGATCGACGTTGAAGGCACGGACGCCGAGCGCACCGAACTCGGCCTCGATACCGCCGGCGACGCGCGCGAACGCGGCCTTCGACGCCGAGTACGCGATGCCCCAACCGCCGAGGCCGGCGGGGGCGATCGGATCCTGCCTGGCCGAGCCCGAGACCATGTTGATGATCCGCCCGCCCTCGTGCTCGAGCATGTGCGGGATCACCTGCTGGATCAGCAGCAGTTGGTGCGCGTAGTTCCCCGTCATCAGGGTCAGCATCCGCTCCGGCGTGAGGTCCATGATCCGGTCCATCGTCGCGCCACCGGCGTACACGGCGTTGTTGAACAGCACGTCGATCCGGCCCCACTCACGGATGGCCTGCGCGGGCGCGGCCACCACGGCGTCGGCGTCGAGGAGATCCATCTTGATCGGCAGCGCCCGCCTGCCCTTGGCCTCGATGTCCGCCGCCGTTCGTTCGAGGCTGCCGACGATCGACACGATGGGGTCGTCGTTGCGGACAGAGTTGGACTCGGTGCGGCCCTCGCCCTCGCGCTCGGTGCGCGCGGTGATGACGACGTCGAAGCCGGCATCGGCCAACGCCAACGCGCTGGCCCGTCCGATGCCGCGGCTCGCGCCCGTGACGAACGCGACAGGGGTTCGGTCCTGTGCCGTCATCACATGCTCGGCAATCCGAGCATCGCGAACAGCTGGCCCATCCCCGTGAACTGGGCGATGCACAGTCCGAGCTCGACGAACTGGGATGTCGTGAGGTGCTCCAGCGTCGCGTCCACCAAAGCCTTGTCGACGGCCGAGTGGTCCAGCCGGTACACCTCGGTGAACTGCATCGCCGCCGACTCGGCTGCGGTGAACCGTGGATCCTCGAGCCGCCCACCGAGCACCGCGTCGACGTCTTCGTCGTCGACCACGGGCACCCCGTCGGCGTCGCGGAAGCGACCACCGAGGCAGAACATGCAGCCGTTGCGCGCTGCGATGCGCAGGCGGCACAGCTCCTTGGTGCGCAGGGCGAGGTTGGAGGAGTCGTTCACCACCGGTTGGTAGAACGCGAACCACTTGTCGATCAGCCCCGGCGCATGTTCGAACTGCCCGTAGAAGGTGCCCATCCCGGAGCGGTCGATGCGGTCCCGAGTCGCGGGATCGAACTCGGTCACGGGAGTCAGCACGGGCTGTGGAATCGCACATTCGGTGACGGAACGAAGGTCAGCGGCCATCGCCCGATGGTATGTCCGCACCTCGCCATCGGCCGACCCGGCCGGACCCCGCCGGATGTCGGCTGCGAGCCGAGCTGGAAAAGGCACCCTTGCTACTGTCGGAAGTTCGGCATCGGGAGTGCCGTCACTGACGACAAAGGGGACGTGCGTGCGTTTTGGTCTGTTTCTGATGCCTGAGCCGTTCCCGTGGTCCAACTGGACGCTGTCGTACGACCTCAAGCTCGACGAGATCGTGCTGGCCGAACGCTTGGGCTTCGACGAGGTCTGGGTCGGTGAGCACCACACCGGCGCGTACGAGAACATCCCCGCGCCGGACCTCTTCATCGCCAAGGCATCGGCGCTGACCCATCGCATCGGCCTCGGCACGGGCACGATCAACCTGCCCTACCACGATCCGTTCATGGTCGCCGAGCGACTCGCGTTCCTCGACCACCTGACCCACGGCCGGTTGATCTACGGCTTCGGTGGAGGTGGCCTCGTCAGCGATCGCTCGTTCTTCCAGCTCGACAAGGAGGAGGGCACGCCGCGCATGCACGAGGCGCTCGACATCATCGAGCAGCTGTTCGCACACACCGACTACATCGACTACGCCGGCAAGTTCTGGAACCTCGAACACAAGCGGATCCAGGTCCGGCCGTACCAGGAGCACCCGCAGTTCTCCGTCGCGGGAATGTCCGGTGTCCACAACTTCGCCCTGTGCGGCGAGCGTGGCTACGCCGCGTTGAGCATCTACTTCACCCCGACCACGATCGAGAACAACCCGGGCATGCCCGATCTCGTCGCGCAGGGGCGCGCCCTCGCCGACGCCGCGTCGACCGCCGGCCGCGATCCGGCCAAGGCCCGAGACGACTGGCGGATCTGCCGCGAGGTCTACGTGTCGGACTCCAAGAACGCAGCCATGAGCGAGATCCGCGAGAGCTTGAAGCAGTCCTACGACTACCTCTTCAAGATCGGTCTCGCACCGCTGATGAAGCGCGACGTCGCGATGCCCGACGCAGACGTCACGTTCGACTGGATGGTCGACAACATCCCGTGGATCATCGGCTCGCCGCAGGATTGCGTCGCGCAGATCAAAGAGCTCGACGAGGCCGTCGGCGGCTTCGGCTCGCTGTTGTTCAACTCGCGTGAGTGGGTCACGACCGACCGTTGGAACCGCTCACTCGAGCTGTTCGCACGGTACGTCTCGCCCCACTTCCGTCGCCGCGACAACCAGGCGTTCCGGTCGGAGCTGGCCGCCGACGCACTCGGCGGCTGAGTGCACGTACCAACGGCGACAACACGGCAGGCTCTCCCCTCACGACCCACGGTCGTGCTCACCGTGCTGTGCCTGTCGCAGCTGCTGCTCGCGATCGACGTCACGATCGTCGCCGTCGCCAACCCCTCGATCGGACACGCGCTCGGCTTCGCCGACGGCAGCCTGCAGTGGACCATCACCGCGTACGCGCTCACCTACGGCGGGTTCCTGCTGCTCGGCGGTCGGGTCGCCGACCTCTTCGATCGGCGGGTGCTGTTCGCGGCCGGCATCGCCGGGTTCACGGTCGCGTCGCTCGTCGCCGCACTCGCGCAGTCGCCCGTGCAGCTGATCGCCGCACGGGCTGCTCAGGGCCTGTGCGCCGCGGCCATCTCACCGTGCACGCTGTCGATCCTGGCATCGACGTTCGCCGAGGGGCCCGCGCGCCGGAAGGCGTACGGGCTGTGGGCGGCCACCGGTTCGCTCGGCGGCGCGGTCGGCTTCCTGATGGGCGGGCTGCTCACCTCCGGCTTCGGTTGGCGTTCGATCTTCCTCATCAACGGACCCGTCGGCATCATCGCTGTGCTGTGCGCGCTGCGCTGGCTCCCGCGCAGCGTCCGTTCCGCCGATCGTCCGAAGCTCGACCTGCCGGGTGCGGTGACGATCACGCTCGGCAGCGGGTTGATGATCTTCGGCGTCAGCCAGGCGGAGTCGCACGGCTGGAGCTCGGCGATCTGTTGGGGTTCGGTCACCGCTGGATCGCTGCTCGTGCTCGCGTTCCTCAGGATCGAACAGCGAACGGCCCAGCCCCTGCTCCCCTTCCGGGTCCTGCGGCGTCGGGGGTCGGTGGCGCTGCTCCCGCTCGTGATGATCGCCGTGCTCAGCAACGCGATCGTCTACCTCACGTCGCTGTTCCTGCAGGACGCGTTGCACTATGGCGCGGGCGAGGCGGGCGGCGCGGTGCTCGGCCTCCCGGTGGGCTTCGGCATTGGCGTCAACATCAGCGCGTGGCTGGTCGACCGGCTCGGGCTGCGTCGTCAGGCCGCCGCCGGCTTCGCCCTCATCGGCCTGTCCTGCACATGGCTGGCGCTCTCCCCCGACCACGCCTCGCTGTTGACGTCGGTCATCCCGGGCACCTTCGGCGGCGGGCTCGGCCTCGGCATCACCCTCGTCGTGCTGATCACCACAGTGACGGCGGGTGTGGCCCAGGACGACCAAGGGATCGTCGCAGGTGTCTACGGCATGTCGCAGCAGCTCGGCGGAGCGGTAGGACTCGCCGTGCTCGCCAGCATCGCCGCGTCGCGTGGCGCCCTGGCCGCCGGGGAGGTGCTGGGGTCCGTCGCTCAGGAAGCACACGCCATCCGCTCGGCGTTCGTGGTCAGCGCCGGGCTCGCCGCGGTGACGGTCTGTGTCGTTTTCTTCTGGCTGCCGCGCGGCGTCGATGGCGGTGACGATCAACGCACCCGCGACCTCGCCCTGTCGCCCTTCCCCGGTGAGATGACGATCCCCGACTGACGCCGAGCGTGTGAGTTCATCGAGCGGAAACAAAGTTTTGCGGTCGACGGGCCGATGACTCAACGTGACCACAACCGGATCCAGCGCCGCGAGGACGACGATGGCTGAGCTGTCGGCATTGCTGGTTCCGGGCGGCATCCGCTCCGTCCGCCAGCCGATCGTTCGAATCCGCGACGGCAGCATCGTCGGCTGGGAGGCGCTCGCTCGCGTCGCTGACCCCACCAGCTCGATCCCCGGACCGCTCGAGGCACTTGCGCTCGCCGAGCAGGAGGGGCTGCGGCTGGAGTTCGAGCTGGCTTGTGTGCAGACGGCCGTCGCCGACGGTCCAGCTCCGGACGGCGGCCGGATCTTCCTCAACACCAGTCCCGGCCTGCTGCTCGACCCGCGCTTCGCAGCCCTGGTGCCACACCTTCCGCCACACGTGCTCGAGATCACAGAGCACCAACCGGTCGAGGATTACGGCCCACTGCGTGAGCGACTGCAGCTGTGGCAGAGCACGGGCACGCTGGTGGCCATCGACGACGTCGGAGCCGGGTACGCGACCATGGCCCATGTCGTGCGGCTCGCGCCCGCGTTCATCAAGATCGACCGCAGCCTCGTCGCCGGGTTGCACCTCGACCGCGATCAGCGCGCCCTCGTGGCCGCGCTGGCTGCGTTCGCCGCGCAGGTCGGGGCGAGCTGCATCGCGGAGGGCGTGGAGCTGGCAGCCGAGCTCGACGTGCTGGCCGACCTCGGTGTCGACCTGGCCCAGGGCTACCTCATCGCCAAGCCGGCCACGGGTTGGCCGACGCCGGCCGACACGGGTCGCGCCGCGGTGTTCGCGACGTCGCCCGGCGGTGCGTCAAAGGCGTTCACGCGGATGCGATCAGCGTTGCTGTCGGCCACCGCACCCCAACCGGCCGCCGACGCGGTGTGCCGATACCTCTTCGAGCACCGACGCCTGCTGCCCAGCATCTACGTGATGCGCGGCGGTCACCTCCGCTGCCTCGCTCGCCGAGGGCAGTGGCACGTGCTCGACGGCATGCCGGCCGGCACCGGCATCACCGGCGAGGCGTTCGCCCGGCGCGACGAGGTCGTCGCCCACGACGTGACGCTGCACGCGGGGTATCGACCAGCGACGCCCGGCGTGCAGTCCGAGATGGCGCTGCCGATCTTCGTCGACGACGAGGCCATCGGTGTGCTCAACGTCGATTGCCTGACGACCCTCACCGAGGCCGACATCGCCGCCGTTCGCACCTGCGCCCGATTCTTCGGCGACCGGCTCGCCCAGATCGGGACCGGGTTGGACGACACGACGCCGCTGCAGGAGCTCAGCCGGCTCGCCCGTCAGGCATCGACCGAGCACGAGGTCTCCGCGATCGCGAAGCAGACCGTCGAGAGCGTCGTCAACCTCTCCACGTTGGACACTGCTGCCCTCTTCCTCGGCTCCGGTCAGGATCTCGACCTCGCCGCGGTGTTCGGCGAGCACGCAAGCTTCCTGACCGAGCTCGACGATGAGCAGGTCGCTGCGCTCGCCGAGCTCGTCGACGGGCTCGCCTCGGTGCACACCGGCGGCGGCTCGCTCGACGTGTCGTTCGGGCCGATGAGCGTGCTCCGCGATCGCGGCGTTCGCGCGGTGCTCGTCGTGCCGGTGCGCGCCGACGGTGACGCCAGCGGCATGATCGTGGCCACCAGCTGTCGTGCCGCCACGATCCCCAGCGCGTCCGTCGAGGCGGTCGAGCTGCTCGGTCTCCAGATCGGGACCACGCTCGCGATGCGCGCCCAGCTGGAGCAGATGGAGACCCTCGCCTACCGCGACCAGTTGACCGGCGTCGCCAATCGGACCCTGTTCGAACAGGTCCTCGCCGAGCACGACCGTCGCAGTCAGTTGGCACCGCTCTCGATCCCGCTCCGTCCCCTCGAGAGCGAGACCGACCTCCCGATTCGAGGCGCTGGAGCGTGGCTTGCACTGTTCGACGTGGATCGCTTCAAGCAGATCAACGATCGCCTCGGCCACGCGGCCGGTGACACCACGCTGCGTCAGATCGCGCAGCTGCTGCAACGTGGCATCCGCCCCGACGACCAGGTGTTCCGCTTGGGCGGCGACGAGTTCGCGGTCCTGCTCGCCGACACCGACGAGATCACCGCCCGGCGCACCGTTGCACGTCTGGCGACGTCGTGCGCAGAGATCCTCGTCGCGCTCGGCGCAGGTCTGTCGGCGGGCGTGGCAGAGCTCACGGAGCACCACGCGGCGACGACGACCCTTGCCCGCGCCGACCGCGAGCTGTACCGCTGCAAGACCAGCGGCGGCATGACTCGACCGCGGGCCCGGACGCGGCGGACGATCGAGCCACGTCACTTCGAACTCAGCGACCATCCTTGAGCGGTCTGACCCGGCGATCTCCTACTGGATCGTCGCCGGCAGATCGGAGTTGCGGATCGCGTCCGCCCACGGGTAGCGCATCGGATCGATCAACAGGTACGGCGCATCGAGCAGCACATCGGTGGTGTGCGGAACGGCGGTGCGGATCGCCACCGCCCGACCGGCCGGATCGTCCTCGACGAATATCATGTCGAGGTAGAGACCGGGGCGGTTGCGTGACTCCATCGTCCACACGCCAGTGACGCCATCGAGCTCGGCGATCGCTGCCGCCCGACCGTCGACCGCACGTCGTTGGACGACGATCACCCCGGTGTGCCCGACGAAGGGGACCTCGCGTGCCGTCAGCTGCAGCGCCCGCCTCCCGACGGCTGTCCTACCGGCGAAGACATCGCCCTCGCGCACGATCTTCTTCGACGCCGAGAACGTCATCCGATTGGTCTCGTAGAGCTTCGGCAGCTCCACGCTCATCGCATCGAAGGCGATCTGCGGATCGCCGCCGAGGACGTAGGTGGTCAGGAACGTGGCTCGCCCGCCGGCGAACGGCGACCCGTCGCACGTCAGCCTCGCCGCATGCAGTTCGGGCGGCGCGACGTAGCGGCGACTGAGCATCACGCCATCGAGGCACACGTTCATCGGCGTGTGCTCGAGGTCGTACCAGCGGTTCCAGGTCTCGATCGCGTCGGCATCGCAATCGAGTGCAGCAAAGATGATTCCAGAGGGCTCCACGCCGTCAGGTCTAGCAGGGGCTCCGAACGATCCCTGATGGGGACCGACGAGCCGATGTGTAGGGGTTTCCCCGATTCCACGGGAGCGGGTGTCGATGACACTGCAACGAGGATTCGAGTCGAAGAGGTGAATGATGGTGCGTCATCGCAGGTGGGTGTGTCTCGGGGCGGCCCTGGCCACGTTGGTGGGAGCGTTCGCGGCTGTGGTGGGCCCCGCAACGGCGATCGACGTCGGATCGTTCGTCGGTCTGGCGCCGGTTCGGTTGGCCGACACTCGTCCCGGCGGACCCACCGCGGATGGCGTGCTGTCCGGCGGTGACGCCCGCGCCGCGGGAAGCGTCACGACGATCCCGGTCGCGGGACGCGCCGGAGTTCCCGGCACTGCCGTAGCCGTCGCGTTGAACGTCACCGTCACCGAAGCCGCCGGCACCGGATACGCAACCGTGTACCCGTGCGGCTCCGACGCCCCCACCGCCTCCAACCTGAACTTCGTCACCGGACAAACCATCGCAAACGCCGTCGTCGTCAAAGTCGGCCAAGGCGGCGCCGTCTGCGTCTACGTCTCCCAACCCACCCAACTCATCGTCGACGTCGGCGGATACTTCCCCGCGGACGGCACCACCACGTCGATCTCGACCACATCGGTGTCGACCACATCCGTCACGCCGACCACAACAGCGCCGACCACGACAGTGCCACCGACCACGACCGTGCCGGCGCCCTCGTCAGTGCCGACGAACCCGATCGCGTTCACGAAGAACACGGTGTTCACCATCCAGGCCGCGCAGATCAAGTACTGGATCTACGTGCCGGGGTCGTACGACTCCAGCCATCAGACCCCGACGACCTTGCTCGTCTGGCTCCACGGCTGCGGCGGACAGAGCGCCGGAGACATCTACACCGTCAGCCCCGGTGGCACTCAGGACTGGATCTCGATCGCGGTCGGTGGCCGCGAAGGAGCCTGCTGGGACCCTGCTGCCGACGGCGCCAAGGTGAAGGCGGCGATCGCTGACGCCAAGAGCCACTTCAACGTCGACCCCCATCGAGTCATCCTCGGCGGCTACTCCTCCGGCGGCGATCTCGCGTACCGAACGGCGTTCTACAACGCCGGCTCCTTCGCCGGTGTGCTCGCCGAGAACACGTCTCCGTTCCGCGACACCGGAT
>JAOBWO010000169.1 GCA_025463415.1 Acidimicrobiales bacterium
TTTGCGGCACGGATCAATCGTAGGCGCTCGGTTCGCGCCCGACGTGGCAGTAGATTTGCCGCTGCTCGTGGCGACTGGGGGATCCGTTGGAGACGTTCGAAGGCCGCGTCGCGGTGATCACCGGTGCGGCGAGTGGCATCGGCCTCGCCTATGCGCAGTTGCTCGGCGGGAAGGGCATGCACCTCGTGCTCACCGACATCGAGGCCGGCGCGCTGCAAGTGGCTCGCGACACGATCGACGATCGTGCCGCATCCGTGACCACCGTTGTGTGCGACGTCAGCGACAGCTCGTCCGTGGCAGAACTTGCGGATGCAACCTTCGCCGCACACCACACGGTGCACTTGCTCTGCAACAACGCCGGTGTCAGTGTCACCCGCTCACTGATCACCGCCACCACGGCGGACTGGCAGTGGATGCTCGGGGTCAACGTGTGGGGCGTCATTCATGGCATCCAGAGCTTCGTCCCACGGATGATCGAGCGCGGCGAACCGGGTCACGTCGTCAACACCTGCTCGATCGCGAGCTGGACGGTCATGCCCGGCTACGGCATGTACTCCGCCACCAAGCACGCCACGGCAGCCATTTCCGAGGCGTTGCTCGGCGATCTCCAAACCGCCGGATCAACGATCGGCGTCACCGCCGTGTGCCCGTCGCTCGTGCGCACCCGGCTGTTCAGCGCCGATCGAAACCGCCCCGACGACCTGCGCGACGGTCCGGGCGCCTTCGACGAGTCATCCCGCGACGAGCAGGACCGCATCGACGCGATCACCGACGGCATCCAGACGCCGGCAGACGTGGCCGCGGTGATGCTCGAGGGCGTCCGTGCCGACCAGCTGTGGGTCTTCCCCAACCGCGACCGCCTCGACTTCGTCCGCCAACGCTTCGACCGCGTCCTCAGCTGACCCACGCAGCGCCGCCCGCGCAGCGGTTTGCGTCGGGATTTTTCGATCTGCGTGACGGTCAGGCGATCGGGCAGCTGCCGCCGTCGGCCATGAGGGTGTTGCCGGTGAGGTAGCGCGCGTCGTCGGAGAGCAGGAAGCGCACGATCGGGCCGACGTCGGTGGCGGGGTCGCCCATCCTGCCGAGGGGATTGCGGCCGAGGACTCGGGCCGCCATCTCGGGGTCCATCTCGAAGGCGCGCTCCATGGCCGGCGTGCCGGCGAGGGGCGCGACGCAGTTGATCCGCACGCGCTGTGGACCCCACTCACGCGCGAGGCTGCGGACGATGCCGCGTTGCGCGGCCTTCACGGCCGCGTACACGCTGAGCTTGGCCTTGCCCTCGAAGCCGGCCTCCGAGGTCAACACCACGAACGATCCCGCCGACCGGAGCAGGTGTGGGTAGGTCGCCTTGGCCAGCAGGTACAGGCCACGCAACGAGACCGCGACGTGGTCCTCGAGGTCGGTGAGCGGGACGTCGGTGAACACGACGGGCTTCGGGGACAGGCCACTGGTGGCGTTCAGCACCACGCCGTCGAGGTGGCCGGACGTCTCGACGACGGTGGCGACGGCTCGATCGAGATCGGCGGCCAGTGAGGCGTCGCACTCCACGAAGTGGCCCACCCCGCCCAGCGCTGCGACCTCGGCCGCGACCTGCTCGCCCTCGAGCCGACGGCGGGCAGCGATCCACACGGTCCAGCCGAGCTCCGCACAGGCGTGCGCGATCCCGCGGCCGACGCCACCGCTGGCGCCGGTGATCAACACCACCCGAGTGCTGCCGCCGGCGGTCATCGCCAGCTACGGCCGCAGTCGACGTGCACGACGGTGCCGGTGACCCCGCCCACTCCGGCGCCGAGCAGCATCGCCACCGCGTCGGTGACCTCGACGTCGATCCGCCCGGGATACGTGGACAGCGGCGGGGCGGGCGCGATTGGCTGCGACGGAGCCACGCGGGCCGGCGTGGTGACGGCGTTGATCCGCACGCCTCGGGGCCCCTCGGACCGAGCCAGCGAGCGGACGAGCGCTTCCACCGCGTCCGCCTGGCCGCATTCTGGCGCCCACCCGGCAGCGTCGAGGGGCGACGGCCGTTCCACCAGCGCGACGATCGTGCCGCCGTCTGCGCACCGCGAAATGGCGGCACCCAGGGCTGCGTACCACGCCAGGAACGGCCACTCCGCCCGGCGCGCGAACTCGGCCGGTGACATCGACATCAACGGCGCCGCGACGTGCGCCTCGGGCCACACCGCGACCACCACCGCAGCCACCTTCGGTCCACTCGACGCGACATCGCGCCATTGCTGGAGCGACTCCACATCGCTCCACGCGGCTTCGAACCCGACGGCGTCCTCTCCGACGGGACAGGACGGCACGGGTTGCGCCTCGGCCGACAGGGCGCCGCACAGCCGCTGCAGAACGTCGAGCGGCGACGCGATCATCAGCGTGTCGGTGGTGGTTGCACGGGCGGTCACGGCAGCGTGTACCCACCGTCGATCGGCATCGCCACGCCGACCACGAAGGACGATGCCGGCGAGGCCAGCCACAACACGGCTTCGGCGATCTCAGCGGCGTCGGCGATCCGCCCGATCGGGTGCAGTGCCGCGACCTGGGCCTCCGCTTCGGCGCTGCCGTTGATCCACTCGTCGACCATCCGCGAGCGCGCGGTGCCCGGGCAGATCGCGTTGATGCGGATGCCCTGCGTGATGTACTCCAACGCAGCGGTCTTGGTCAGGCCGATCACGCCGTGCTTCGCAGCGACGTAGTTGGCCATGCCCGGGAAGCCGATCAGTCCGGCACCCGACGAGGTGTTGACGATCGCGCCGCCACCGCGGGCCAGCATGGCCGGTACCTCGTGCTTGATCCCGTAGAACACGCCGGACAACATCACGGCGATGCCGCGCTCCCACGTCTCGTCGGGCATGTCGGCGATGTTCGCACCGGCGCCGACGATGCCAGCGTTGTTGTGGGCGATGTCGAGCCCGCCGTACGTCGACACCGCAGCGTCGACCATCGCCTTCACCGATGCTGACTCCGCGACGTCGACGTGCACCGCGCTGGCGACGCCCCCGGCGTCCCTGATCATCGCGACCGTCTCGTGCGCCCCATCGATGTCGATGTCGGCGACGACCACCTGCGCTCCCGCCGCGGCGAACTTGCGCGCCGTCGCACGGCCGATCCCGCTGGCCGCGCCGGTGATGGCAACGACCTTGCCGTCGAAGTCGTATTGCGGCATGCCGGCATCCCCCTCGCATCGATCAACAGCGATCGAACATCGCTCGAACAGCGGCTGAAAACTAACGGTTGTTCGGCACGGGGGCCAAGGCGGACCCGTGGTTCCGATCCCCACGCCCCGGTCCCGAGCCAGTAGAACGACCCGGTGAAGTTCTCCTTCTCGCTGCCCGTGCTGCGCGACGCCACGGCACGCGATCCCTTCCATCAGACCTACGCGCTGGCGAGGATCGCCGAGGAGAGCGGGTTCGACACGGCCACCATCGGCCACCACCACTTCATGCCCGGGAACCAGGCGGATCCCCTGACGTTCATGGCCACCGTCGCGGCGCGCACCGACGTGCTGCGCGTCGGCACGGGGATCTTCCAACTGCCGATCCACAACCCGATTCGAGTCGCCGAACAGGTTGCGACGATCGACCAGATGTCGAATGGCCGGGTGTCGCTCGGCGTCGGCATGGGCTGGTGGCCGAAGGAGTACGAGGTGCACGGGACGGTGTTCGCCCAGCGCGGCGCACGCATGGAGGAAGCGCTGGAGATCCTTCGCCTCGTGTGGACCACCGAGGACGCGACGTGGCACGGACGGTTCCATCAGTTCGAAGGCCTCACCGTGCACCCCCGCCCGGTCCAGTCGCCGCACCCGCCGATCTGGGTCGCCGGCGTCGCACCTGCTGCGGTCGATCGCGCGGCCCGGCTCGGCGACGCGTGGTTGTGGGGACCCGTGCAGTCGCTGTCGACGGGGCAGCGCTGCCTCGACCAATACCGCGCTGCGTGCGCGGCGAACGGACGATCCGCTGACTGGATCCTGCGACGCTACGCATGGCTCGGCACCGACCGGCGGCAGGTGGAGCAGGACGTCCTGCCCGCCTACGTGAGCGGGCTGATGAAGCACTGGCGCGAGAGCGCCGAAGACGCCGAGGAGCTGGCCCTGTTCGCCCGTCTCGACGTGGGCGAGGACGTCAGCCCGCAGGACATCGCTGCCGACCGGCTGCTGTGGGGCGCGCCCGACGACGTGATCGCCCAGATCCAGCGGTACCGGGCCACGACGGGCTGCGACCACATCCACGCCGCGTTCGGCGCCGGGCTGCCCGGCAACGCCGGTGAGCGTTCGACGATGGGTGAGTTCGCCGACGTCGCCGAGATGCTGCGGCTGTTCGGTCGCGAGGTGATCCCCCCGTTCCGATGAGTGCCGTCAAGCGCGGATGGCGCGACCGGTCTTCGCAGTCGGCTTCGCCGATGCCCGTGCCGATGACTGTGCGGATGCCTGTGCCGGTGCGGCCGGGCGTGGCGCATTGAGCAGGCCCTCGAGCAGGACGTCCTCGAGCTGCTGCACCGGATCGGTCTTCTTGCTGGCCGGTTGATCGCGATACCGGACCGGGTCGAGCATCGCATGGATCGCACCGGTGGCGATCCGGCTGAACAACTCGGGGCTCATCGTCGAGCGCAGCGTGCCGTCCGAGATGCCGTCCTTGATCACGCTGCGCCACGTGACGAGGGTGCGCACGCTGATCTCGCGTACCTCGGCGATCTCGTCGAGCGTCGACAGCTCCTTCCAGTCGTAGTGGAGGATCGTCAGCTCGTCGGGATAGGCCTCGCACACCTCGTACGTCGCGCGGAGCAGAAGGCGCAGGCGCTCGGCACCGGTGCCCGGCGCGGACACCGCAGCCTCCTGGGCGGTGAGCAGGTCGCGGTAGAACACCTCGACGATCTCCTCGACCAGCCGGGCCTTGGACTTGAAGTGCGTGTAGAGGCTGCCCGGCAAGAGGCCGGTGGCGTCGGCGATGTCGCGCATCGATGTGCTGACGTAGCCCTGCTCGGCGAACAGCTTCTTGGCGATCGCGACGATCTCGTCACGCCGTGCGGACACGCGCCACCCCCGTCGCGATCACGATCCGCCACCGAGCAGGTCTGCGACGCGCTCGGCCACCCGCTGTGCGTCCGCCGGCGAGATGCCCGTGCCGGGTGCGACCGAGTAGCAACGAACACCGTGCGCGCCGTGCAGCATCGTGATCCGCTCGGCAAGTGACTCGATGCCGGCCGTCGACACGGCATGTGCGACGCGCACGACATCGGCCTGCGCGGATGGCGAGGACGCGAACACGATCGCGCCTCCGACCGGGACGAGGTGCGGCAGGGCGTGCTTGCAGCTCAGCATCGCTCCACGCAGGTTCACTGTCATCGTGCGGTCCCACACCTCTGCATCCATCGAGACCAGGTCGGTGTCGCGCTGAACGATCAGCATCTCGGCAGCGGCGTAGTGCAGCAGATCCAGCGAGCCGTAGGTGCTGACCGTCATCGCCACGGCCGCAGCCACCGAGGCTTCGTCGGTGACATCGACGAAGCAGCCCGTGCCAATGCCGCCGATGTCGTTGATCAGCGCGGCGGTGTCTCGTGCCCCATCGAGGTCGATGTCGGCGGCGATCACGCTGGCGCCCTGCGCGGCGAGCACGCGGGCACTGGCGCGTCCGACACCGTTGGCTGCGCCCACCACCAAGGCGACCTTGCCCGTGATTGCTGGTGTGTCCTGCATCCGAGTGACCTTACGATCCCGCGATGAAGATGTTCTTCTGTTGGAGGAACTCGTCGATCCCCCACCGGCCGCCCTCGCGCCCGAAGCCGCTCTGCTTGAACCCGCCGAACGGCGCCCCGGGCGACATCCCTGGCGGCCCGTTGACGATCACCATGCCGGCCTCCAGCCGGTTCACCAACCGGTGGGCGCGGCCGATGTCGCGGGTGTGCAGGTACGCGCCGAGCCCGAAGTTGCTGTCGTTGGCCTTCGCCACCACTTCGTCCTCGGATTGGAAGCGGAGCACCGAGAGCACCGGGCCGAAGACCTCGTTCGCGGCGAGGTGGCTGCCGTGCACGACATCGCCGAAGATCGTCGGAGCGATGAAGTAGCCACCGGCCAGGTCGCCATCGAGCCGTTGTCCGCCGGTCAGCAGCGTGCCGGCACCCTCCGCCTTCGCCCGGTCGATGACGCCGAGGATCCGTTCGCACGCGGACCGGTTGACGACCGGTCCCATGAACGTCTTGGGGTCCGACGGATCACCGACCGACAAACCCGCCGCCTGCGCCGTGAGGCGATCGACGACCTCGTCGTAGACGTCGTCGTGCACGTACAGCCGCGTCGGCAGTGCGCACCCCTGGCCGGACAGCAGGCCCACACCGAGCAGCACGGACAGGAAGGCCGCGGTGTCGAGATCGGCGTCGGGAAAGATGATGTTCGCCGACTTGCCGCCGAGCTCGAGCGCCAGCGGCTTCAGCGTCTCGGCGGCAGCGGTCATCACGGCTCGCGCCGTGACGTGGCCACCGGTGAATGACACCTTGCCGACCCGCGGATCGCGCACCAGCGCCTGACCCGCGTCAGCGCCACCCGTGACCACGTTCAGCACACCCGGCGGCAGGCCCGCTTCGAGGGCGAGTTCGGCGAAGCGCAACGCGCCGAATGGGGCGATCTCCGGCGGCTTCGCGACCACCGTGTTGCCGGCCGCAAGTGCGGGCGCGACCTTCTGGCCCATGCCCATCATCGGACCGTTCCACGGCACGATCGCGCCGATCACGCCGTACGGCTCCGGACGCACGTAGTCGAGCCCGCTCGACGTCGGCACGACGTGGCCGTCGATCTTGTCGATCCATCCCGCGTAGTAGCGCACCCATGAGGCCGAGTACTGACCGGGCCGCATCGCACTGATCGGCGTGCCGTTGTCGCGTGCGTTCAGCAGCGCCGATCCCGGGTCGTGCTCTACCAGCAGATCGGCGAGCCGGTACAGGATCGCGGCCCTCGCCTCGAGTGGCATCGCCCGCCATGCCGGCGCCGCCGCGATGGCTGCATCGACGGCGGCCGTCACCTCGGCCACGCCACCGAGCGCGATCTCCGCCTGCAGCCGGCCCGTCGCCGGGTCGTGATGGGCGTAGCGGCCGGCCGAGTCCGACGACGTCCAGGAGTCGCCGATCAGGTGCCCCTGCGCGGTGAGGCGTTCGACGGTGGAGGCGGCAGTTGCGATCGTCGCGGTCGTCGAATCGCTCACGCGCTGGTCCCGTTGCGCAGCAGTCGTCCGGTCCCACGCGCGGCGAGGTCGTTGTCGTCGGAGCGGATCGCGGTGCCGGCCACCCAGACGTGGCGGATGCCGGTGCTGTGCGCCACCAACCGGTCGGCGCCACCCGGGAAGTCGTACGCCCGCTGCGGCAGGGTGGTCCCCACGGTGTCCGGGTCGAAGGCGACCAGATCGGCCACCGCACCTTCGGCGATGACGCCGCGATCGGTCATCCCGTAGACCATGGCCGGGTGACCGGTGAGCCGCCACACCGCCTTCTCCAGCGTCAGGACACCCTTCTCGCGCACCCAGTGCCCCAGCAGGTGGGTGGCGTAGTTCGCATCGCACAGCTGGCTTGTGTGCGCCCCCGCGTCCGAGAGGCCGAGCAGGAACTGGTCGTTGCCGAGCAACCGCGCGACGGCGTCCTCGTCGTCGTTGGTCATCGCAACGAGGAAGCGGGTGTCGAACCCATCCGCCCGAGCGATCGAGACCATCACGTCGATCGACGTCGAACCGTCACCGCGCTCTGACGCGAGCTCGGCGAGCGTGGCCCCGTACTGCAGCTCGGGATGAGCGGCCGATTCCGCGACGCGGGCGAAGTCGAGGATGTCGCCCCATGCGGCCCGCACCTGCGGATCGGCACGCGCCCGCCACTCAGGATCGAGGTACAGCTCCGGCCGTTCGGTCCGAGGTCGCGCGAGGATCTCGCCGAACGCCGGCACGTTGGCGAAGGGGAACGGATCGTTGAGCGCGATCTGGACCACGATCGGGCGACACGCGACCTGCGGGTGCACGTTGCCGCCGACCTCGACCCGCGCGGCCACGCCGTCGCTGTAGCCGGGCTGGTTGCGGCCCGCCATGATGGCCGCCCACGAGACGGGACGGCCGATGTCCTCCGCCATCCGCGCGAACTCGTCGACGAACAGGTCCGGCCCCCACGTCGCCTCGATCGTGCCCTTGCCGGCGTCGCCGAGCGCCCCGGCCAAGGCCCAGATCTCGCTGAGCGCTGCTGCTCGGCTCGGCACCGGCTTGCCGTACGCGCCGAGGTGCGAGGCGGAGCGCGACGTCGAGAACCCGATCGCCCCGGCATCGATGGCCTCGGCGACGATCGCCTTCATCGACGCGACCTCGGCGTCGGTGGCCTCGCGCTCGGTGGCGTCGTCGCCCATCACGTAGAAGCGCAGCGGAGTGTGGCCGATCAGCGGCGCGACGTTCACGCGCAGCGGCAGCGCCTCCAGCGCGTCGAGGTACTCCGGGAACGTCTCGAACGTCCACGGGATGCCCGCCTCCAGCGCAGCGAGCGGCATCCCCTCCACGTTCTCGAGGACGCGCATCACGGTGCCGCGGTCGGCCTCACGAGTGGGAGCGATGCCGAACCCGCAGTTCCCCATCACCACCGTGGTGACGCCGTGCCACGTCGAGGGCGTCAGCCCCGGATCCCACAGCACCTGTGCGTCGTAGTGGGTATGAGGGTCGATGAAACCCGGCGCGACGACCAGCCCCGTGCAGTCGACCGAGACGGCATGCGCAGCATCCGCTGCAGAGATGCTTCCGATTGCAACGATCCGCCCGTCTCGCACCAGCACATCCGCGAGGCGCGGTGCCGCGCCCGTGCCGTCGACCACCGTGCCTCCGCGCAGGACGAGGTCGCTCATGCCGACAGTGCCTGTGTCGCGGACTCCGCTGCCGTGCCGACGAAGAAGTCGGGGTTCTGCTGCAGCAGCAGCCGGGCCGGGTTCTCGAACACGAACTCGCGGAAGTCCTGCTCGGTCAGGATGCCCTTGCGGACCAGCCCGTGTGCTTCCTCGACGACGGCGTTCATCTCCGGCACGTCCCAGTGGCTGAGGTCGCTGGAGAACACCGGCTTCAGCCGGGCCCCGAAGGGGTTGCCCGGCGCGAACGCGAACGCGATCGTGCGGTCGTCGGCTTCGCAGCCGAAGTAGAAGTTCGGCACGAACTTGTCGACGATGTCGCGCTTCTCCTGGATGTCGACGAAACGCCACTCGTCGATGTTGTCCGGTGGCGTGCCGGCCCCGGGAAGCGCCCGCATCGCGGCGTCGAGATCGATGTCGCCGGCCTTGTCGAGCAGCGCCTGACCGTGGCTGTTGAAGAGCTGCTCGAACATCTGCCAGTCGATCGTGTCCGGGTCGAGCCGCTTGAGGTCTTCGAGGTTGCGCTTCTCCCAGTGCTCGATGATGTCGCAGAGCAGGATCACGGCCCAGCCGACGCCGCATTCGAGGAACCCGAAGTTGAGGTTGGGGAAGCGGTTCGTCACGCCGCCCATGAACAGCGACTTGCACAGCGGATGCATGCGGTGCATGAACGAACCGATGTGGTTGAACGTGTAGTTCGTCGTTGCCGTGAACGAGCCCGACGGCATGTTGCCGAGGCCGCCGTGGAACATCGCCGCGAAGCCCAGCTCCTGCGCCTTCGCCCACACCGGGTCGTAGTCGAACGGGCTGTCGATGCCGTACCAGTCGAAGTAGTGGGTCTGGCCCGGGAACAGGAAGGGCGACGGGTTGTCGAGCACCGGTTTGGGGATCGCGCGGGTCACGCCCTCCGGAAAGCCGACCGCCTTGAGGCCAAGCCGCTTGCAGTGCTCCAGCTCGGCGATGGCCTCCTCGGGCGTGTGCGTCGGGATCACGCCCGCCGCGGTCATGCGGTCCTGGTACGGACGGTAGGTGTCGGCGTAGAACTCGTTGAAACCACGGCACACGCCGAGGCGCAGATCCTGGTCGACGATCCCCGCGATGCCGAACCCCTTCGTCGGGTACAGCACGGAGTAGTCGATGCCGAACTCGTCGAGTCGCTCGTACATCAACCCGGGGATGGCACCGGTGGCGAGGTCGCGCGTGTTCTGCGCCGGTGTGCCCCACCAGGCCGACTGCGGGGTGCGCTGCTGAGCGCGGGTCTCGGTGTCGACGCCGAGGATCTTCGCGATCGGCGACGGCTGGTTGACGTACTTCTCGAACAGCTTCGGCCCCATCGCCTCGCGCAGGTACGGCAGCACCGCCGGCATGAACTCGATGACGTGGCCATCGACGTCGAGGACCGGATGGCCGATCGACTCGCGGACGTCTCGTGATGTCTCACTCATGATGTTCCTCTGTGTGTTGGATCGTCAGCCCGGTCGAACGACGCGCCCGGGCACTGCGCCCGTGCGCTCACCACGCTCGACCACGACCTCGCCGTTGACGATGGTGGCCTCGATGCCGACCGGCACCGCGCGGAAGCGATCGACACCGAGCACGACATCGTGGTCAGCCTTGCACGTGCCGACGTCGACCCGTTCCGGATCGAAGATGAACACGTCGCCACCGAAGCCGGTCTGCAGCAGCCCGCGATCCGTGAGCCCCAGGATCGCCGCGGGCAGCGCGGTCATCCTCCGGATCGCTTCCTCGAGCCGCCAGACCTTCTCCTGCCGCCACCACGTCGCGAGGAAGTGGGTGCTCCACTCCGCGCCATCGTCGCGGTCGAGGTGCGCGCCGCCGTCGCTGACTCCGGCGATCATCTGCGGATGACGCTGCACGTCCTTGAGCAGCTCGCGCCACTCCGGCGTCTCGTTCGCCCAGTGGAAGACGGCCTGCAGGTCGTCGGCCAGCGCGATGTCGAACATCACGTCAGCGGGATGACGCCCGTACTCGTGGGCGATCGTGCCGATCACGCCGCCGACGTATCGCTGGTTGGCTGCGGCGGTGGACGACGAGACCCGCATCGACGCCCAGAAGGGCGGCGGCAGCGTCGAACCCATGGCCGGGTCCCGGTTGGGGTTGTCGATCGCGTCCCGGAGGGCAGCGCGCGAGTCCGGATCGCTGAGCCGGCGGCGACGCTCGTCGAGCGGCACGTTCATCAGCTCGTGCCACAGGGGCACGCCCTCGTAGCGGCTGGTGCCGCCGGCGATCGTGAACGGCCCGTTCAGCGGACGGGTCATCAGCAGCGAGTAGACAGGTGTGCCCATCGCCGCCGAGCGGTCGAGGAAGTCGCGCGACTCCAGCCACGTCTTGGTCGGCGCGTCGACCTTGCTGCGGCCACCGAGACCCTGGGTCACCAACGGCACGCCGCCCAATCCGGCGAGCTCGATCAGCAGGTCGCGGTCCGATGCGTTGATGCCTTCGACCGCGCTCTCGGGTGCGTAGGCGATCGAGCCACGTCCGTACTTGCCGACGACCTCTGCCAGCACCCGCAGTTCGTCGAGGCTCGACAACCGGCTCGGCACCGGACGGTTGGCGAGGTCGAGGTGGGTGGGCGCGTGCGAGGACGAGAACCCGAGAGCGCCGGCGGCCATCGCGTCGTCGACGATCGCTGCGATCTGGGCGACCTCGTCATCCGTCGACGGTCGCTCGAACGCGGCGTCCCCCATGACCCAGCGACGAACGGCCGAGTGGCCCACGTACATGCCGAGGTTGACCCCGAGGTGTCCCGGCCGCGTGTCGAGGAACTCCTGGAACGTCTCGAAGGTCCACGCGATCTGGTCCAGCGCAGACGGGTCCATGCCCTCGACGCGGGCGAACATCTGCGCCGTGTAGGCGCGGTCGGCGGCCTTCACCGGGGCGATCGAGAACCCGCAGTTGCCGGCTGCCACGGTGGTGACGCCGTGCAGGGACGAGCTGTCGCAGAGTGGATCCCACGTCAGCTGCGGGTCGTAGTGGGTGTGCGCGTCGACGATGCCCGGAGCGACCACGAGGCCGTCGGCCTCGATGACTCGACGGGCCGGCTCCCCCCGAAGCCGACCCGTCGCAACGATCCGACCGTCCTCGATCGCGACATCGCCGGTGCGGCCGGGCAAGCCCGTACCGTCCACGACGAGGCCGCCTCGGATCAGCAGGTCGAACACGGCCGAGAGGCTAACAGTCGTTTGTTTCGCCGTGCCAGTTCCAGGATGGCCAGCTCGGCGTGTGGACCCGCCATCCTCAGAACACTGCGATCGGGTTCACCGGCGAGCCCGTGCCGCCTGGCACCCGCATCGGCGAGACCGACATCAGGAACTCCCAGCGGTGCAGCCGCCGGCAGACCTCCGTCACCGTGTCGAGGCGGAGGTTGTCGATCAGGTGCAGTCCGATCGCGACGATGCCGATCTGATGGACGGGGAACGGCCACTCCGGGATCGCCGTGAACGGCATCTGGTCGGAGATGCCGTCGCCGGCCAGCAGCGCGACCTTGCGCTCGTGCAGCCACGGCAGCGTGCGCGGGTGGAGGCCCGGTAGGCCTTTGAAGAACGGGTCGAGACGTCCGTTGCTCGCTGCCTTGCGACTGTCCCGCCCGGTGGAGACGATCAGGAGGTCGCCCGTGCCCACTGTGACGCCCTGCGCCGCCTCGGCGGCCTCGAGATCGGCGACCGTGATCGAGGACGTCGGATCGATGAAGTCGACCCCGCGCACGAGGGGGATGTCGAGCAGCACTCCCCGCCCGAGGACACCCTCCGATGCGGACATGATGGTGTTCGCCAGCGCGCCCGTGCTGCGCACCATCGACGCCGGCCGGCCGCCGTACATCTCGCCCCGCACGAACATGTGGCACAGCGCGTCGATGTGGGTGAGGCCGAGCCCGTGGACCGCCGTGCCGAGGTAGTCCTGCGTGGCCTCGTAGTCGGGGACGCCGCTGGAGCCGAGCGCATCGCCGCTGGACAGCATGTGGTGGTGCGCCGGACTGGGCGTCTCCGGGGTCGGGCGGGTGGTGAGGTCGTGGGCCATGCTCACCGCCTCGCCGGTGCGCACGAGCGTCGCGGCGTGTGCGCGATGTGCATCGGTGAGGTGGTTGAGCGCGCCGCGTTCGTCGTCGGCACCCCACGTCGTCCAGTTCTTGACGGCCTCGAAGATGCGGTCGAGCTCTGCGGTGGTCGGCAGATCCGGGGCTTGGAGCGCGGGGGAGGGTTGGTCGGACATCGATCAAGGTCTAGACGAACTGCGGGGGTGACGCCGGAACGGAGCTTCACATGCGGCAGAATTGACGCAAGAGATCCGGGCGGACGCTCTCACGGTGCCGATCTGTGGCGCCCCTGCACCATTGGACAGACGTATGCATCCTCATCGCACCACCACGACCTCCACCATGTGGCGCTCCGCGCTGGTCCTCGTAGCGCTGGCCGCGGGAGCCGCGAGCTGCAGCAGCAATGCCAAGTCGGCCGAGACCACGGCTGCGGCACCCGCATCGACCGCTCCGCGCACCACACAGGCGGCCACCACGACGGCCGCCACCGAAGCGCCGACGACGACCACGGAGGTGCCGACGACGACGACCGACGCCCTGCAGGGAACGACGGGTCGCACGGTGCCGGAGACCACGACGACCCTGCCGCCGGAGACGACCACCACCCTGCCGCCCGAGCCTGTGTATCCGCTCACCGGGCTGCCGAACCCGGATCCGGCGATCGCGGCGCGGCCGGCGTTGATCGTCAAGATCGACAACGCGCCGGGCGCTCGGCCGCAGAGCGGGTTCAACGAGGCCGACATCGTCGTCGAGGAGATCGTCAACGACAACCTGACCCGGTTCGCGATGGTGTTCCAGAGCGGCAACGCCAGCGCCGTCGGCCCGATCCGTTCGGGCCGCCTCCAGGACGTCAACATCTTCTCCTCGCTCGACCACCCCCTGTTCGCCTGGAGCGGCGGCAACAAGACGGTCACCGACACGATCAACGCCAGCGAGCTGATCAACATCGGACCGTCCAAGGCTGCCGTGTACTACCGCACCCACGACAAGGCCGCGCCGCACAACCTCTACTCGTCCACCGATGCCCTCTTCGGCCGCGCGGTCGAAGGTGAGCCGGCCGCCAAGCAGCAGTTCGAGTACCGGGCTGCCGACGCTGCGCCGGGCGGCTCGCCGAGTCCGGGCGTCGGCATCTCGCTCGACAGCATCGATGTCCGGTGGGACTGGAACGCGTCGACCGGCCTGTACGAGCGGACGATGGAGGGCAAGGCCCACAACGACGCGCTCAGCGGACGGGTCACCACCAACAACGTCGTCGTGCTGGCGATGGAGTACGTGCCCGGGATCTCACACAGCCCCGACGCGCAGGTGCTCGGCGGCGGCGAAGCCTTCGTGTTCACCGGCGGCAACTACATCCATGCCCAGTGGGTCAAGCAGGACATCCACGACCCCTTCTCGCTGCTGGCCGACGACGGCACGCCGATCCTGCTGACCCCAGGCCGCACGTTCATCGAGCTCCCCCGGATCGGCCACACCCTGGTCATCCCGGCGAGTTAGGGCTGCGCAGCCGGAAGGGATCGGGCCCACACGGCGTACAACGGGTCACCACCTCTGCCGGCTGGCGTTCGCAATTGGACGGTCGGCTCCGCCCAGCCTTGGCTTCGGCGGAAGTACTCGGCGACGATCCTCGTTCTCGCCTTCTCGTCATTGGCGAGCCAGCCGTGGATCGCCTTCGTCGGGAAGCACCGGTTCGAGAACGTCGTGACGAACACGCCTCCGGGGCGCAGCACACGGCGGACCTCGGTGAAGACATCGATCGGTCGGACGAGGTAGTCGACCGATACACAACAGGTGACCGCGTCGAACCGGGCATCCCCGAACGGCAGCGTCGGCGACACGTTGAGGTCGTGCACGACCCGCTCGGTCGCCATCGGGTTGCTGGCGAGCTCGTGAGCGTTCATCCCCAGCACCACCAACTCCGCCGGCGGCGACGTGAAGTGCGAGATCCACGACGACATGATGTCGAGGACGCTGCCGCGCAGCCCGAGCTCGTCGTACAACGCACCCACTGCGGCGATCGCCCCCGCGTCGATGTGGGTCAGCAACCGGTCGGGCACGTAGAACTGATCGTCCGGCGACTCATCGGTGCGCCGGAAGAACCCGGCCGGGAACGTGTCGTGCGGATCCACGCCCCCGATGCTCCCACGCGCCCCGCGCTTCCTGAATCTCCACGTGATGAAACCCTGGCCGGACGGATTCGCCGGACCTCGGCCGGCGAATGCGACAGGGTTCCTCCGATGTCGTTGTTGCCACTCCCCACGTGGTCAATCGACCCCACATCGCCTGGACCTCACGTCGGGTTTCATCACGTGGAGATTCAGGAAGGGCCGGGCGCTGGGAGTCTCCGGGGGGCGTGAGCGCGCTCCTCGCGGAGGTGCCCCGCTCACAGAGGTTTTGCGCACCGACCGTCCGCGTCACAGATCCTCCGGCGATCGGAGCGGAGGGATTCGGGCTCGGCCATCCGGTCGGGAAACCCTCCAACGACACAGTCGGGGGCGCGCCGAGGCGAGGCGGGTGTACGTTCGTCTGATCGCCACCACCTTCCATTCGGAGCGCTTCGACGCGGTGGTCGTCGGGGCCGGGCCCAACGGGCTGGCTGCAGCGGTGACCCTGGCCGAGGCCGGGCGTTCAGTGCTGGTGCTCGAGGGGTCGGATTCGATCGGCGGGGGCACGCGCTCGGCGGCGCTGACCCTGCCGGGTTTCGTCCACGACGTGTGTGCGGCCGTGCACGCGCTGGGCATCGCATCGCCTGCGTTCGCGGAGATGCAGCTCGACCGCCACGGTCTGGAGTGGATCCACCCGGGTGTGCCACTGGCGCATCCGCTCGACGGCGGTCGAGCCGGTGTGCTGCACCGCACGCTCGGCGACACGATGGACGGCATGGGCGCAGATGGTGCCGCGTGGCGGCGAATGTTCGAGCCACTCCTGCGCCACTGGGACGACATCCTCCCGCAGATCCTCGGGCCCATCGTGAGCGTCCCGAGGCATCCGCTGGCGATGGCCCAGTTCGGGATGCGAGCGCTGCCACCCGCGTCGATCGCCCAGCGGGCGTTCTCCACGGAAGAGGCGGCGGCACTGTTCGGCGGCTGCTCGGCCCACGCGTTCTTGCCGCTCACCCGCCCGCTGTCGGCAGCGTTCGGGACGATGCTGGCTCTCATCGCGCAGGCCACCGGCTGGCCCGTCGCAAAGGGTGGCTCGCAGGCGGTCGCCGATGCGATGGCTGCGCGGCTGCGCGAGCTCGGCGGAGTGATCGAGACCGGTCGCGCTGTCGCCTCGCTACGCGACCTCCCTCCCCACCGCGTCGCCTTCTTCGACACCAATCCCGCCCAGCTCGAGCGGATCGCCGGCAGCACCTTGCCCGACGGCTACCGCCGGCGGCTGCGCAACTTCCGCCACGGGCCCGCTGCGTTCAAGATCGACTACGCACTCGACGGTCCGGTGCCGTGGACGAACGAGGCATGCCGGACCGCCGGCACCGTGCACGTCGGCGGCACGTTCGCCGAGATCCGCGACGCGGAGGCCGACTGCGCCGCGGGCCGGATGCCGGCGCGACCGTTCGTGCTCGTTGCCCAACAGAGCCTGTTCGACCCGAGCCGCGCGCCGGCCGGCAAGCACACCCTGTGGGCCTACGCACACGTTCCACACGCATCGCCGGTCGACGCCACCGACGCGCTGGAGGCGCAGATCGAACGGTTCGCACCGGGCTTCCGCGACCTGATCCTGGCCAAGCACGTGATGGCACCCCTGGCGCTCCAGGAGTACAACCCGAACTACGTCGGCGGCGACATCGGCGGCGGTGCGCACAGCGGCGCCCAGCTCGTGTTCCGGCCGACCTTCGGCCTCCGTTCGTACGTCACGCCGAACCCGCGCATCCTGCTCTGCTCGGCATCCACGCCACCGGGTGGCGGAGTGCACGGCATGGCCGGCCGGCGTGCTGCGCACACGGCGCTGGCCGGCGTGCTGCGCTAGACCGATCCGGCGAGCTCGATCCCGGTCGTCTCGATCGACGAGTACGGCAGGTGGGCGAAGAACGAGTCGGCCTGCTTGACCAGCTTGCGGATCGCGACGTAGTTCGACCCCCCGCCGACGAGCGCGCCGACGCCGAGCGGCAGTGCCGTTCCCAGTGCGATCGCGCCACGACGCGTGCCGTAGCGCTTGACGAGCATCCGGCTCAGAGCCCCGTTGACCGCGCGCAAGGTGGCGAGCGAGAGCCCGGCCTTGGAGTTCTCCTCGATGTTCGCCCCCATCTGGTTGGCGATCTTCGAGAACCCTTGGCGTGCGGTGCTGCCGAAGATCAGCACGGCCAGGACCCACGCCCGGCGCTCGTCGACGGACGGCGTCGGACGACCGTGCAACGCAGCGATCGTCAGGATCAGGTCGCCCGAGCGAGCGGTGAACCACGCCAGCTCGGCTGTGGCGGCCATCAAGGTCGCGCCCGTGCCGACCAGCGGTGTCGCGGCGGCCATCCCGGCGGCAGCGCCGACTGCGCCGAGCTCTCGAGCGAACGAATCGGACAGCGACTTGATCTTCTCCGGCCGCACGTCGCCGGGCAACGCCTCCGCCCGCGCGACGGCGGCCTCCCAACGCGCTGTCGTCGTCTTCTCGACGCCGGCCAGCAGCGCCTTCGCGACGACCTCCACGTCCACCGTGGAGAGCCGCCGCATCACGTAGTCACGTGCCGCGACGGAACGACGTTTGTCCATCACCCATGTGTAGCACCGGGGTCGCGGGACAGGCTGCGCGACCCGTTGGCTAGATTGGCGCGGTGACCCAGACCGAGCTGCCCATCTCTGCGTTCGGGATCCAGCCGGAGGATCTCGAACGGCACCGCCGTGAGCTGACCGGCTACTGCTACCGGATGCTCGGCTCCGTGTTCGAGGCCGAAGATGCGGTGCAGGACACGATGGTGCGTGCCTGGCGCGCCGCTGATCGCTTCGAGGGGCGCTCGTCGCTGCGCTCCTGGTTGTACCGCATCGCCACCAACGCGTGCCTCGACATGCTGCGCGCCCGCGGACGCCGGGCCCGACCGATGGACATGGGCCCGTCGATCAAAGCGGACAGCGCCCTGCCGGACATGCTGCCCGAGAACGCCTGGGTCGAGCCCTTCCCCGACCGCCGACTGTTCGACGACACGGGCGATCCCGCCGAGCTGGCCGTTCGACGGTCCACGATCCGGTTCGCGTTCGTCGCCGCGCTCCAGTACCTGCCGCCGCGGCAACGGGCCGTGCTGATCCTGTGCGAGGTGCTGCGCTGGGAGGCCACCGAAGTCGCCGCGCTGCTGGACAGCACGGTCGCGTCGGTGAACAGCGCGCTGCAACGGGCCCGGGCGACGCTGGCGACCCGACACATCGACGACCTCGACTTCAGCGAGCCCGTGTCGACCAGCGCCCACCAGGCCAGGCTGCTGGCCGAGTACGTCGATGCCTTCGAGCAGTACGACATCCCCCGCCTGGTCAGCCTGCTGCGCGACGACGCGATCATGTCGATGCCGCCGTTCCCGATGTGGTTGCAAGGAGCGCACGAGATCGGCGCGTGGTTCCTCGGCACCGGGTCCGAGTGCAAGGGCTCGCGCCTCGTCGCGACGCAGGCCAACGGGGTCGTGGCATTCGGTTCGTACCGAGTGGATCCCGCGGGCGGCTACAAGCCGTGGTGCATCCAGCTGATCGACATCGACGGCGATCGCATCGTCGGGCACCACAACTTCCTCGACACCAAGGTGTTCGAGGACTTCGGGGTGCCGGCCCACCTCGATCCTGAGTTATTCTAGCCCAGCGCCAACGTCGCCATAGGGATCGAGAGCACGAATGCGACATCGTCGCCCACTGCTGCACACACGAGGTCGCCACCGTGGTTGCGAGCAATTCGACGCGAGATTGCCAGACCGAGCCCCGCGCCGCCCGCGTCGCTCGCTCGTGCAGCATCGAGCCGAGTGAACGGCTCGAAGATCCGCTCGCTGTCTTCGGCGTCGATCGGTGCGCCGTCGTTGGTGAAGATCACCCGGTAGCCGATCCGATCCGTCGCGTTGGTGACCGTGATCCGCGTGCGCGCATGCCGTTGCGCGTTGTTGAGCAGGTTGCGCAGCACGCGGGTGAGGAGGTCGTCGTCACCGAGCACAGGCATGGGGCGACTCGGCATCCTCCAGGTGATCGGCACATCGCCGGGCGGGATCGAGGTGACAGCCCGGTCGATCAGCGCGGCGAGATCGAGCGCGTGGAGAGCCGGAGGCCGTCCACGGGCGTCGGTGCGGGCGAAGTCCAGCAGTTCGCCGGAGAGCCGCTCGAGGCGATCGATCTCGAGCAGGACATCGTTCGCCGTCGTCGTCCAGTCAGCCCGGTCTGGGTACGCGAGCCCGACCTCGAGCTGCGTGCGCGCTGCGGCAAGAGGGCTGCGCAGCTCGTGCGAGGCATCGGCTGCGAACTGACGCTGGCGTTGCGCGTCGGCATCGAGCCGATCGAGGAGGTGGTTGAGCGTCCTGCCCAGTCGGCCGAGCTCGTCATCGGTGTCCGGCGCCGTGACCCTCCGCTCCATCGACGAGGCCTCGATGTCGTCGACCTCGGCGCGCATCGCGTCGACAGGGCCGAGCGCGCGTCCGACGCTGCGCCACAGCACGCACGTCGCTACGCCGACGAACAGGGGAACGCCTGCCAACAATGCCAGCGCCAGCGTGCGCACCGCATTGTCGGCCGCCTTCAACGACGACACCCCGTAGATCACATAGCGTCCCGCCGGGGTCTCGATCGAGCGAGCCTCGATCCGGTAGCGCTCGTCAGGATCACTGTCGATCCGGCCGCCCGACACGGTCGAGACGCGCGAGCCAACGCCCGGCGGAGCATCGATGATGTCGAGGTGGGACGTCTCCGCGAACCCGTTCGTGGCGGCGACGAGATGGTTGCTCGCGTCGTAGACCTGGATCTGGCCGATCTCGCGGCCCTTGGCCTGCAGATCCGCCGGCAGCTCACCCGACTGAGCGAGTGCGGAGACTTCATCGATCTGCTGGTTGAGCAACGCCTGGGTGTCCTCCTCCAGCGCGTGCCGCAACAGCCCCGCCACTGCGATTGCGCCGACCACCAGCACGATTGCGATCAGGCCACCAGCGGCGACCGTCACGCGGAGTCGCAGCGAGCGACGACGGCGGGCCATCTCAGGTCCTCGCGGTCGACATGCGGTAGCCGCCGCCGCGGATGGTCTCGATCGCGGCCGGATCGAGCTTGCGGCGCAAAGCAGATACATGGACCTCGACGACGTTGTCACCACCGTCGTAGGCGAAGTCCCAGACGTTCGTGAGGATGTCGCCCTTCGGCACGACCTCGTCGGCGCGCCGCATCAGATACTCCAGGACCGCGAACTCGCGCGGCGTCAACTCCACCGGGACACCGCGCGACGAGCAGACGCGACGCACAGGATCGAGGGTGATCGAACCGACCGACAGCGCGATCGGCCGAGGTCCCGCACCACGGCGGACCAACGCGCGGAGCCTGGCGACCAGCACGAGGTACGAGAACGGCTTCGACAGGAAGTCGTCGGCGCCGATCTCCAACGCCTCTGTCTCGTCGAGCTCGCCGTCCTTGGCGGTCAGCATCAGCACAGGCGTCCAGATCTGCTTGGCGCGCATCGTCTCGCACACCTTCAGCCCGTTGATCCCCGGGAGCATGATGTCGAGCACGACGACGTCGTAGGGCTGTTCGGTCGCCATCCACAGCCCGTCGCTGCCGTTCGACGCGACGTCGACGGAGAAGCCCTCAGCCTCCAGCCCTCGTTTGAGCGCTGCGGACAGACGCACCTCATCCTCGACCACGAGCACTCTCACAGCGGGAGTCTCGCAGGAGACCACATCCACTTCGACCAACCTGAAGCAATCTTCAGCCGCCTTCAGGAAGGCCTCAGCCGCATCGGCGCACGCTCTCCACAACGGACGCGTCGGCGTCCCTCCACCCCCGGGAGCAACCATGCAATCCACCCTGAACCGCCCCGCCACCGCGCGTGAACCACGGGTCGACGAGGCGACGCGCATCACGCCGCTGCCCGTGCTCGACCTCCTCGGCATCGCCGGCCTCGGCGCTGTCATCGCGATCCACACGTCCGAGCTGTCGGGCAAGGTCGACGAGGTCGCGTACCTCGGCTTCGGCTACGTGCTGCTGATCGCGGCCTCGCTCGTGTCGATCGTGATGCTGTCCCACCGCGACGTGCGCGGTTGGTACCTCGGCGGGCTGACGTGCCTGGCCACCCTCGTCGGCTTCGTCCTCACCCGCACGACCGGGCTTCCCGGATCGAAGGACGACATCGGCAACTGGGGCGAGACGATCGCGATCTGGTCTCTGGTCGCCGAGGGCCTGGTTGTGCTGCTCACTGGTTACGCGTTGGCCAATCGCCGCAAGATCTGACGCTCGTCGCCTGAGCGGCCAGCGCTGGAAGATCCTCCCAAACCGGACACATCCTGTCCGGTTTGGGATGGTCCCATGGGGCCATGAGATCCACACGGACAACCCACCAACCACCCTCCGGAGCCCCGGCCATCGAGGCCCTCGGCCTGACCAAACGCTACGGCGGCACCCATGCCCTGGCCGGCCTCGACCTGATCGCCCCCGCCGGCAAGGTGACCGCGGTCCTCGGGCCGAACGGCGCCGGCAAGACGACGTTCGTGAAGGCCGTCGCCACCCTGCTCAGCCCGGACTCGGGCCAATTGCGGGTGGCCGGGATCGACGCGCTCGCTGACCCGGGCCGGGTGCGTCGTTCGATCGGCCTGGCCGGCCAGAACGCCGCGGTGGAGCCTGCGCTGACCGGGCGCGAGAACCTCGTCATGGTCGCCCGCTTCTTCGGCCACGATCGCACGGCAGCACAGGAAGCCGCAGTCAGCGTGCTGGACGAGATCGATCTGACGGCCGACGCCGACCGGCCGGTGAAGGGCTACTCCGGCGGGATGCGCCGCCGGCTGGATCTCGGTGCGAGCCTCGTCGGAGCGCCGAAGATCCTCCTGCTCGACGAGCCCACGACGGGCCTCGACCCACGGACCCGCATGGAGCTCTGGGACTCGATCCGCGCGCTCGTCAGTCGCGGTACCGACGTGCTGCTGACCACGCAGTACCTCGAGGAGGCCGATCAACTGGCCGACCACGTCGTGATCATCGATCACGGTCGCACCATCGCCAACGGCACGCCGACCGAGCTGAAAGCGCGTGCCGGGCGCGACATGGTCGAGGTGCGCGTCGCCAACGGCGCCGACCTCGCCACGGTCACCGCGATCCTCGCCCCGCTCGGCTCCGAGGAGCCACGCATCGACGAGCCGGGCCGACGCGTCGCGGTACCCGTCATCGACGGCACCGGCCGCCTGGCCGACGCCGTGCGCAGCATCAGCGACCGTGGCATCGAGCTCGATGACATCGGTCTGCGCCGTCCCACCCTCGACGAAGTCTTCCTCACCCTCACTGGAGCAGCAGCATGAACACGATCACCGACCATCACACCGCCGTACCCACGAGCGATCTCGAGCCGTCACCCGGCACAGCGCCCCGGCGCACGATCATCACCGCCCCCGTCAACCCGCCGACGGTGTTCGCCACGGCCAACACCTACGCCGCGCGCACGGTGCGCAAGTTCATGCGCACACCCCAGTTGCTGGTGGTCAGCTCGTTGACCTCGATCATGTTCCTGCTCATCTTCCGCTACGTGTTCGGCGGGGCCATCCAGACCGGTGGGATCGCCTACGTGGACTTCTTGATCCCAGCACTGGCGGCAGTGAGCGGCCTGTTCGCCGGCGGCGCGGTCGGAGTGGCCGAGGACGCCGACAGTGGCATGTTCGACCGGTTGCGATCGCTGCCGATCCCCCGCTCGGCGGTGCTGCTCGGGCGATCCATGGCCGACACCGCGCTGATCATGTGGGGCACCTTCGTCAGCATCGCGGTCGGCTTCATCGTCGGGTTCCGGGTCCACACCGGCATCGGAACGGCGCTCGCGGCACTGGCGCTCTGCGTGCTGTTCGCGGCGGCGCTCAGCTGGGTGATGATCTTCCTCGGGCTCGTCAGCGGCACCGCCCAGGCGGCTCAGGGCATCTCGTTCGCGGTGTTCCCGCTGATCTTCGTGTCCAGTGCCTACGTGCCCGTCAAGTCGATGCCGGGATGGATGCAGCCGATCGCCGACAACCAACCGGTCACCGCGATGGTCGGAGCCGTGCGTGCACTGGTGCTGGGCGGCGACACCCAGGCCCTGCTGGGCCACAGCACGACCTGGCTGGTGAGCCATTCGATCGTCTGGTCGGTGGTCATCGGAGGGTTGTTCGCAACCCTGGCCTCGCGCCGGTTCGCGAAGCTGTAGTCGGGGGTTCTCGCCGGCTCGCGGGCCGTTGCCGACGAGGTCCGTTCGGGCCGACGGTCGGTCATGGCCCGCACGGTCGCGCCCGTGACGAAGCTGCACTACGCGATCGACGAGGATCGCATCGGCAGTCGCCTCGCCCCGCTGTTCGTAATGCTCGACGCCGATCAGGACACGATGACCTTCGTCGCCGAGGAGCGCGTCCGCCGCCACGGCCGGCTCCGCTGGGCGGCACGTGCGATGGTCCGTCCCGTCCTCGGCGCCTTCTCCGCCAACGCGCTGCTCGACATCTACCCGCTGTTCATGCTCAGCCAGGCGCAGTGGTCGACGTTGCTGGCACCGTACGGCGGTGGCCGGCTGCTCGACGTCGGTGCCGCGGCCGGTCACGTCACGTCCCGCCTCGCCCCGCTGTACGAGGACGTCACCACCACCGACGTCTCCCGTGCGATGGTCCGCCGGCTGCGCGCGCGAGGCATGCGTGCGACGGTGCACGATCTCGCCACCCAACCCGCACCGAACGCGCCCTACGACACCGTCGCACTGATGAACGTGCTCGACCGGTGCGCACGTCCGCAGACGATGCTGCGCGCCGCCATCGACGCCCTCGCTCCCCGTGGCACCCTCGTCGTCTCGATGCCGCTCCCCTACCAACCCTGCTGGTACGACGGCCCGGTGTCTCGCGACCCTGTCGAACGTCTCGGCCTCCGCGCCACCGACTGGGAGCACAGCGCTGCCGAACTGGCCGAGACCCTCGAACACCACGGGCTCCGCATCGAAGCGATCACTCGCGCCCCGTACCTCTCCGGCGGCGACCGCCACAACCCGCTCTACGTCCTCGACGCCGTCATCATCGTCGCGACGCGCACGCCGTAGCCAGGTCTCAGCCGGGACCGGTCAGCCGATGCCGAGGCTGATCCTGCCGGCGTAGGCCGCCGTGCGGCCCGGCAGCAGGGGGACGCCACGGCGCATGTGGCGCAGGTCGCGGCTGTGCACGCCGCCCAACGCGAGCAGCGTGTCGAGGTGTGCGCTCTCCGGCGGCACGCAGATCCGCGCGTCGTCGTTCCATGGCAGCTCAGCGGCAAAGGCGACGAGCTCGGCCAGCGTGTCGGGGTCGTCGGCGGCAAGCGGACCGACCGTCGTGTGCTGGGCGAGGACGACGCCGACGACCGCACCATCGGCACCTCGCACAAGACCACATCGGCCGGGATGATCGGCCAACAGCACAGCCAGCAACGCCGAGCGGTCAGCGCCGAACACCGCAGCGTCATAGGCGGCGAACGCCGCCAGATCGTCGACGCCGACGAGCTCGACCCGCGGGTGCGGCGTGCCGCGCTGGGGCACGCTCACGATGCGTGTCGGCCCGTGGTCGGTGAAGCCGAGCCGCTCGTACAGCGGCCCACCCGCCGCCGACGCATCCAGCACCGAGGCGCACCCGTGCCCGGCCAGGATCTCGGCCACGCGCTCGGTGACCAGAGCGCCGATGCCACGCCGCTCGTACGTCGGCTCCGTGCCGATCAGCCCGATCCAGCCGAAGCCGGCATCTGCGTACGCGATGCCGCAGCCGGTGCCGACGATCTCGCCGGCGTCCTCGACCACCACCAGCGCATCAGGCTGCACGGCGGCGTACCAACCGATCTGGGCGCGGAACGACGGCCCTTTGTAGGCGCGCCGCATCACTGCATCCATCTTCGGGATCGCGGCATCGATCTCGGTCGGCGCGATCACGCGCAGGGTGATGGACATCGAGGGCAGCAACCGGCAGCGTGGGGCGACTACTGCTGGTAGCCCTCCACCATGTTCGCCGGGCGGACTGCCGCCCCGTCGGGATCGAGCCCGGCCGACTTGCGCGCCCGGCGCTGGCGGAGGAGGTCCCAGCACTGGTCGAGGGCGACCTCGATCTCACGGATGCGCGCGGCGTGCTCTTGCGAGGACTCGGCGATCGCCTTCGATTCCAGCTCGCGCTCTTCGTGAACGAGTGCCTCGATGTCGCTGAGGATCTGCTTGTCGTCCATGGTGCAACTCCCGATCGTCGTGACTGAGGGCATCGTACCTTTTCAGGTTCAGATGAAGTCGCGCAGCTCCGCGTCGTCGGCTTCGATGCCGGCGCGCAGCCTGGCCAACGACGGCTCCCGGGCGCGCAACTTCGTCGCTGCGTGGGCGCGCATGTCGAGCGCACCCAGCGTCGCGAGGAGTGCGTCGATTGCTTCGTCCAAGCCGTCCGCAGCCACGGCGTGGTCGAGGAAGCCGGCCGTCACCGCGCCCTCGGGCGTGAACGTCTCGGCCAGGATGCAGGCCCGGTTGAACGCGGCGGGGGTCAGCCGTTGGTGCAGCATCTCGACAGCCGCCCGCGGCATCGTCAAGCCGATCGCCACCTCGTTCGCCGCGTACTTGTATGCACCGGTGATCCCGATGCGGTAGTCGCCCGACAGCAGGAGGAAGGAACCCATCGCGAGCGCATGGCCGGTCGAGACGATGACCACCGGCTTCGGAAAGGACAGCAGCCGTTCCGCGAGTTCGAAACCGGCGCGCAACATGTCGACCATCTCCAGTCCGCCGCTGCGGATCACCTTCAAGTCGAAGCCGGCCGAGAACAGGCCGTCCCGGCCGCGCAGCACGATCATCGCGTCGTCCGCCAGCGCGCGATCGACCGCCGCTCCGATCTCGGCCAGCATCGCCGGCGACAGCGCGTTCGCCTTGCCGTCGTCGAGCGTGATCCTCGCCACCGAGCCTTGCAGTTCATATCGCAAACGGTCCGTCATTCGCCCATCCTCCTCGTGCCCGCGATGAGTGGAACAAACCATGGATCCGAATGCAAGTTCAGGACGCGAGCGCCTCACATCCGTTCGGCACGGATACCGTCCCCGTTGATGCCAACTGCGATCCAGTACGCGAAGGACCTCCTGCCCGACGTCCGCATCGAGCCCACGGCTCGACGCATCCGTGCCGTGATCGCAGGTGAAGCCATCGTCGACACGATCGATGCGTTCGTGCTGTTCGAACGCGATCACCTGCCCGCGTACTACTTCCCGCGCGCCGCCGTGCGCGACGAGCTCCTCGTCGCCAGCGATCTGCACACGTTCTGCCCGCGCAAAGGGACAGCGTCCTACTTCCACGTGCAAGTGGGCGAGCGGCTCGCCGAGAACGCGGTCTGGTACTACCCCGAGCCGCTCGAGCAGCTTCCGGAGCTGGCCGGACTGGTCTCGTTCTACTGGGACCGCGTCGACCACTGGTTCGAAGAGGACGAAGAGGTCTTCAAGCACGCCCGCGATCCCTATCACCGAGTCGATGCACTGCAGAGCTCACGTCACGTGCAGGTCGTCGTGGACGGTGAGATCGTCGCCGACACCACTCGTCCGGTCCTGCTCTTCGAGACCGGGCTCCCCACCCGCTACTACATCCCGCCTGACGACGTTCGCACCGATCTGATGACCAGCACCGAGACTGCGAGCGTCTGCCCGTACAAGGGCACGGCGGGCTACTGGACGCTCACCGTCGGCGATCGCACCATCGCCGATGCAGTGTGGAGCTACGCCGAACCCGTTCCGCAGACGCCGACGATCAAGGGGTTGCTGTGCTTCTTCGACGAGCGCGTCGACGAGATCGTCGTCGACGGCGTCAGCCAACCCAGGCCCGTCACCCCGTGGTCCTGACGGCTCACCCGTCGACGTCGGCGAGGCTCTCGGATCCCGGCGGACGGAACAGCGCGGCGTAGGTGGCCACGAGCTCCTCGGGGTCCTCGGACGCGATGGCGTCGAGGAACGGTGTGATCCAGGTCGCCGAGATAGGGACGACGCCACCCAGCGCACGGTAGGTGTCGCCGACCGGCAGCGGCCGCGCGACCACCGTCGCACCGATGCGCGTCTGGTGGTTCGGGGTGACGTTGACCACCATCAGCCGTTCGCCGCTGCCGATGTCGCGGAGCTCGAGCTGCTCCTTGCCGATGCCGACGACCTCGAACACACTTCGCTCGGCCAGCAGCCATTGCGCCGCCAGGACCGCCTCGTCGTCGGGCAGCAGTTCGCTGCGACTGTCGAGGAACTCGTCGAACCAATCACCCTCGTGCAGCACCAGATCGGAGACCAGCTCTGACTCGAGCAGCTCGTCGTACAGCTGATCGTCGTCGTCGGCCAGCAGCTCGGCGAGGGCCATCGCCGTGTCCGCACCGCGAGCGCGCATGAACCGCTTGGCCTTGTCGTACAGCCACACGGCGCGGTCTGCCAGCGGGAAACCCTCACGACCGAGGTGACATGCCTTGTACTTGCGACCCGAGCCGCACGGGCACGGGTCGTTGCGGCGCGCCGTCTCGCGTGGACGGTGGGTGGCCCACCCCGCGATCTCCAGCAGCAGCATCTGCGCGGGATCGGGATCGGCGTCGAACTCGTCGTCGTCGTCGTCGAACGCCGGCGGTTCCACGCCGGCCGCGCTCAGCAGGCGGAACGCGGTCACGGCATCGCCACGATCCGCGGCGAACCCGGCGGCGTCCTCCAGCACCAAGGCATGGCCCGCGGCGCCCGGCAGCAGATCGGTCAGCAACCGATCGGCGAGCGCGGCGTCTCCGGACCAGTCCAGTGCACGCGCCAGCAACCACCCGGGGCCGGGGGTCGGCGTGTCCTGCACCTCGTCGGCGACCGCCATCGCGAAGCTGGCCAGCGCTGGCAGCTCGGTGTCACCGTCGAGGCTGGTCTCCCAGAACGCCAACGCCACGTCGGCGTCGTCGAGCGTGGCGGCAACACGCCGCGCGACCAACTGTCGTGCGTCCGCATCCGCTCCGAGGCCCTCGGTCTCGTCGGCCACGTGAGCGGCGAGCGCGCCCACCGCGAACGACAGCTGCTCGACCTGCGCCGACGAGAGGTCATAGTCGAGACGGACGCGGTTGCCGAGGGTCCAGGCGTCGTAGGCATCCCAGTCGAAGCCGGCCTCGACGACGACCTGCCGGCGCACCTCGAGGCCCGCCGCACGGAACAGCTCCGGCAGCGGTGCCACGGGATGCTCGACGAACGCCTCGCGATCGACCATCAGCGCCTCGAGGACAACCGATTCACTCACGGCGAACCGCAGCCCGGACGGCACGTCGACGCCGATGTTCACGTCCGCGCGGCGCGCGAAGCCGGCGCGGATCGCCGCAGCGATCCGCTCGTGCGGCTCGGGCGGCTCCGCGCAACGCGTCCACCGCAGCGATCCACTCGTCACGCTCACCGTGGCCCAGCCGTCGGCCAGCCCGTCGAGCGAGCCATCGGGCACTCGGATCACGTCGGTGTCCACGCCGCCGAGCATGACGCCGTCCGTCTCGATCGGGCCGATCCGCTGACCCGACTCGTCGATCATGTCGACGTCCCCGGCGATCAGCCACCAGGTGAACGGCCCGAGATGAGGCTCCCCGCGCACGAAGCCGTCGCTCGCGTCGATCGCATCGATCCACACCGTCCACGACGTGCCCTCCAGCAGCGTCGGCACGTGCACGACACCGTCGGCACCATCGCTGAACGACGTGTCCAGTTGCAGCGCGGCATCGACGGTCTTGCGAACGGTGGCCGCCGAACCCGTCACCGCACCACGCGCGATCAGTTCCTCGACGATCGCGTCGCGGCGCATCACCGAGGAGCCCACGATCTCGATCAGCGCCGCACGGAGCGTCGGTTCAGCTTCCATCCGCCGATTCTGTCCGATCCCGCAGCCGGATCATGCCGTCAACGCACCCTCATCCCGCGTCACGGGATGCCAATCGCGGCGAGCTCGTCCTCCACGCTGCGGTACATGAAGCCCTCGGGGATCGAATCCGGCTCGTTGCCGTCGGCGGTGGGGGCCCACGAACGGATGACGGCCAACGCGTTGGTGCTGTTCGGGTCCAGGTACACGTCGATGGTGCCGGTCGTCGGCGATCCGTCGGCGGCGTTGCCGTTCCAGCTGACGCCTTGGTGCTTGTTGCCGCTGTAGTCGTCGAAGGTGTCGACCGTGTTGAAGACGAGGTTCTGGTTGTCGCCGCCGAGGCTGCCCTCTGCCGACAGCAACGCCTCGTCGATGCTGGCCTGCGTGGGCAGGTACTCGACAGTGAACGTCAGCTTCCCCGACGTCACCCGAGCTGTCCCACCGTCGGATGTCACGACCGTGAACCCCGGCGCGAGCGCGAAGCCGATGTTCGCACCGACGAGCACCGTCTGAGTCGGTGTGGTGAGACGGAAGGTGTCGACCGGTTGGAGATCGATGGGCGTGTCGATCTTCGGCGCATTGGCGAAGCTGCTGACGAACGCGTTGAACTCGGCGTTCGGCAGGCCCATCGTCGTGTCGGTCCCATAGGTGTCGTAGATCGCGGTCAGGCCGTCGGCTCGCTGGAAGACGTACACCCCGCCGATCAGCCCCACGCCGTTGTCGGCCGTGTCGTCGTACTCGGTGTAGTAGGTGCCGTACTCGAAGGTCTTGATGGGACTGGGCACGCTGAACCGGAACGACGGGGTGAAGCTGATCGCCGGGGCGTCGTTGACGAAGCCACCGATGTAGTCGTTGAACGGATCGACCGGGGACTCACCCGGGCTGCGGGTGACGATCTGCACACCGACCTTGTCCGTGGTGCCATCGGCTCCCTGGAGGGTGTGCACGCTGCCGGAGACCGAATCGGTCCAACCGTCCGGCAGCGGGACGTACACGCCCTGGCCGAGCTGCACGGCGTTGGGCGGCGTCGCCACCGTCGATGGCGTCGGCACGGTGGTCGCGACCACCGTGGGAACGGTCAGCGTGATCGGCGGGCTGGTCTGAGCGACGGTCGTGACGGGTGCGGACGTGGTGTCCGGCGCGGCCTCTGTGGTGGGTGCTGCGGTCTCCACAGTCGCCGGTACGTCCGTGGTGTCGGCGGCATCCGTGGCCTCGGTCGTGTCCACGGTGAGCTCCGTCGCGTCCGTGACCGACTTCTTGTCGTCGGGCTTCGTGACGAAGTACACGCCGACACCGATCAGCGCGACCACGACGATGATCGCGGCGAGGATCTTGCCGCTGTTCGACTTCTTCGGCGGCACCTCGCCGATGCCTTGCGGGATGGTCGAAAGCCACGGCGGGTTGCCGGCCGGCCCGCCCGGAGCAGGCGGATAGCCAGGTGCCACGGGCACACCCGGGGCGGGGAACGGCGCGCCCGGCTGCGGGACCCCGGGCTGCGGCTGCTGTGGTGGGAACGGGCCGCCGAAGGACCCGGGAGGCGGGAGGTTGCTCACGGGATCGAACAGTAATCCTCGTGGAGGTCGCCAGAGGACGGCTCGCTGCGCCTACGGCGTGTCCTTGTAGGTGGCGAGCGCCGTCGACATCGCCAGCAGCGTCGCCGGGTCCGATTGGGCCAGTCCCGCGCACACCTGCTGCAAGCGTGACGCGTCCTGCCCGATGAAGTTCCACAGGTCGGTCGCCTTCTGGTCGCCCAGGTACGCGCCGATCGGGACGTACTCCACGCAATCGCTCACGGATTGGGGACCCAATTGCGGCGGCTCGGCGGGCGACGACTCCGCGATCTCGACGGTGGTCGTCGTCGCCAGCACGGTTGGCAACGGCTCGCCGGTCCCGGGGCACACGGACGCACCGGCCGTGCCGATCGCTACCACGCAATCGTCGCCGGAGGCGGCCGGCTGCTGCGCGAGCTGCGTCGAGCTGGAGCAGCCGACGAGCCCGAGGGCCAGGACGATCAGTGTGATACGAGCTCTCCGCACCCCGTGCAAGGTAGTCGACACGACGTCGGATCACGTGACGGCTCGCCGCGCACGGCCGGTCGCGAGCGGGCCATAGGGTGAGGCGGTGCAGCGGATCCCGAGGCAGTTGGCCGGCGCCGAACGGCACGTACCGCGCCCCGGATCAGCTGGCGAAGGCACCCTCGCCGACATCCCGACGCTCGTCGCTTCGTCACGTGTGGCTGGCGTCACGGTGACGCTCGACGGATCCGCCGACCTCGCTCGGCCGACGGCGGAACTGATCGGGCGCGCCACGTTCCGGTTCGTCCAGGAGGCGCTCGCCCACGTGCACGAGCACGCCCCCGACGCCGCGACCTCGGTGCGGATCGACGGGGCGCCGCGCGGTGGGTTGGACATCGAGATCGTCACCCTCGCTCCCGTCGGTGCCGCGGTGCTCCTGACACGATCCGGCCCCGGGTTGGCGGGTCTGCGTGAGCGTCTCGAGCTCGTCGGTGGCAGCTTCGCAGCGAGCGAGACCACCGAGGGCGGGTTGCGTCTCCGTGGATCGCTGCCGTGGCTGGTCGACGAGTTCGCAGTGCGGCCGGTGTCGCGCACGTGAGCACGGGGTGCGCCGGCCCGCACGGAGGTGTTGACGGAGCGTGAGGTAGCGGCGGGATCCCCGCAAGATCCCAGCAAGATCTCGGCAAGATTCTCCTCATACATCCGCGGACGCGCCCGATAGATCAATCGTGGATCAGCTCACCGAAGTTCGCTGGAAGCGCTACGGGCAGGACCGCGTGTACGTGAACACCGCTGACGGGACGCAGATCGGGCACATCGATCTGCGCTCGGAGACCGTCGTCGCGGTGGCGCCCGAACACGCCGAGGCGATGGCCCACTGCGCGACGCGATGGCTGCAGCCGGTGAGATCGATCCAACCAGACGGGACCGCAGCGCCCGTGCGTGACCTCGCCGCCAACGTCGCCGGCGCGGCCGCACGGGCAAAGCGGGACGAGGTGAACTCCGCAGCGCCAGTGCTCAACCTCATCGCTCGCGTGCTCGGGATGAAGACCGACGAGCGCGCGTGGCGGATCGGCGCCGCCGGCGAGCGTGAGGTCGGCGAGGAACTGGCGACGTTGCCCAGCGAATGGCGGGTCGTGCACGCGGTGGAGGTCGGCGATCGCGGGAGCGACATCGACCACGTCGTCATCGGGCCACCTGGGGTCTTCACGCTGAACTCCAAGGCTCACCCAGGTGGGCGGGTCTGGGTCGGCGAGCACGCGGTGCGCGTCAACGGGCATCCGACGCGATACCTGCGCAACTCGCGGTTCGAAGCAGAGCGCGCCAGCCGGCTGCTTTCGAAGTCGTGTGGCTTCTCGGTGCCTGTGCGGCCGGCGATCGTGTTCGTCGGACTCGACGACTTCACGGTCGCCCGACAGCCGGCCGATGTCGACGTCACCACGCGTCGCCGGATGCGCGCGTGGCTGACGACACTGCCGATCGCGATCAACGCGGCACAGATCGACGTGATCCACACCGCGGCTCGTCTGAGCACGAGTTGGCATTGAGGCGATCGGTGCCGACCGTCCGAGATCGGCCCGCGAAGGTTTCGCGGGTGCGGATGAGGGAAACTGGTTCCCATGCCTGATCAATCCGGAAGCTCCTGGGACCGCCTGAACGCGATGGGAGACTCGACCGAACCGATCAAGATCGTTCCGGCCACTCCCGACTACACCGACGTCAACGGTGGTCTGCCGACGCAGGCCATGCCGGAAGCGCATGCACCGTACGCCGCAACGGCCGCACAGGCACCGTACGCCGCGACGGCCGCGCAGGTGGCTGCCCCCGCTGCGGCGGCGCAGAGGTTGGTACCGATCCCCGCGGTCGAGCCACCGCTGATCCCGCTCGCACCGGCACCGCAACGTGACTGGGGCGCGGTGTTCATCGGCGCGTTCGTCGCACTGGTGATCGGAGCCGTGCTCGGCTACCTCGTCGGTCACTCGTCGAAGAGCAACAACCAGGACCTGTCCACGACATCACCGTCGGTGCTGCCGACCGATCTGAGCACCGGCGGGACGGCCACGTCGATCTCCTCGCAGGACCAGGCTGCGTTCGACGCGCGGGTGAACGACATCTTGTCGCTGTTGATCGCACAGGCGCAGCAGCAGGGACACGTGGTGTTGCCGACCCCGTACCCGAAGCTCGACCAACTGCTGTCGCTCTCAGCCAGCTCGGCCGACACCGGAGCAACGGTCGCCGGTGACACCAACCAGCAGATCGCAACGCTGACCAAGGCGCGCGACGACCTGACGGCTCAGGTGGCCACCCTGCAGCAGCAATCGATGGATCTACAGACCCAGTTGACCGAGTCGGAGAACAACCGCATCGAGTTGCAGGCCACCCTGGACACGGTCGATGTCGCCAACTCCCAGACCGCGGCGAACCAGGCGATGATCACCGACCTGCAGAACCAGCTGGCCGACTCCAAGACCAAGCTCGACACCGCCAACGCGTCGCTCAAGTCCACGCAGGACGACCTCGCCAAGGCCAACGCCTCCCTG
Source organism: Acidimicrobiales bacterium (assembly GCA_025463415.1). Classification (GTDB taxonomy): domain Bacteria; phylum Actinomycetota; class Acidimicrobiia; order Acidimicrobiales; family Ilumatobacteraceae; genus WLMZ01. The sequence goes on from JAOBWO010000169.1 coordinate 33,406, forward strand.
AAGACGACGCAGGACGACCTCGCCAAAGCGAAGGCGACGCTCGATCAGCTCGACGTTCAGGTGCTCGACAACCTCGTCGGCATGGACATCGCCAAGGTGCGCGACCTTGCCAAGAACAACGGGTGGAACCTGGTCGAACAGCACTTGCTGGATCCGACGCAGCAGCAGAACATCGTGCTGACCCAGCAGCCGGCCAAGGGCGCGAACATGATCACGGGCAGCGTCCTGTACGTGCAGATCGCCACGCCCCAGTGATGGTGCGGCGAGTCGTGGACCACGTCCCTGGCTAGAAGCCTTGCACCGCCTGCGGCACATACGGAGCCTCGAGCGCTGCTCGCTCCTCTGCGGTGAGGGTCAGCTCGATCGACGCGATCGCGTCGTCGAGGTGATGCGGCTTCGTGGCGCCGACGATCGGCGACGACACGGCCTTGTGGCCCGAGACCCATGCCAGCGCGACCTGCGCCATCGGCACGCCGCGTGCCTCGGCGATGTCGGCAACCGCCGACACGATCGCGTGTTCCGCTGACGCGTACATCCGCTTGCCGAACTCGTCGGTCTCGCTGCGCGCGGTGGAACCGTCGACTCGGGTCAGCACGCCGCGCGCGAGCGGACTCCACGGGATGGAGCCGACGCCCTGGTCGAGCAACAGCGGCATCATCTCCCGCTCTTCCTCGCGGTACAGCAGGTTGTAGTGGTTCTGCATCGTGACGAACTTCGTCCAGCCGTTGACTTCCGCAACGTGCTGGGCCTTCGCGAACTGCCATGCCCACATCGACGAGGCACCGATGTACAACGCCTTGCCGGCCTTCACCACGTCGTGGAGCGCCTCCATGGTCTCCTCGACCGGCACCCTGCGGTCCCAGCGATGGATCTGGTAGAGGTCGACGTAGTCGGTGCCGAGCCGGCGCAAGCTGTGGTCGATCTCGGCCATGATCGCCTTGCGGGACAGGCCCTGGCCGTTCGGCCCGGCGTTCATCTGTCCGTGCACCTTCGTGGCCAGGACGAGCTCGTCGCGCTTGGCGAAGTCGTTCAGAGCGCGGCCGACGATCTCCTCGCTGGTGCCGTCGGAGTACACGTTGGCAGTATCGAAGAAGTTGATGCCCGCCTCCACCGCACGCTGGATGAACGGCCTGCTGGCTTCCTCAGGAAGCGACCACGGATGGCCACCGCGCTCGGGCACGCCGTAGCTCATGCAGCCGAGGCAGATCGCGGACACGTCGAGGCCAGTGGAACCGAGCTTGATGTACTTCATGTCTGCACCTTAGGAGTTCTCGCGGAGGACTGGCCGGGCGAGCATCAGCCGACGGGATCGACCTCCGCGACCGGTGCCACGACGCCCGGGCGGGCGCTGCTGGCGGCCGGACCGCTGTGCGAGTTGACGGCGGGCAGGAACTTGTACACCACCACGGCGGCGATCAGTGCGACGCATCCGGCGACGACGCCGGCCAGGTGCATCCCCGAGACGTACGCGTCTCGCGCGATGGTGGACACTCGCAGTCCGTCGGCGCCGCCGACCTGCTGCGCCGATTGCAACGCACCGGCCAGGCTCTCTTCGGCCTTGGCCCGCAGCGGACCCGTCAGTGAGGTGAGCGCAGGGACCAGCTTGTTGCCGTACCGGCTGGCGACGAGGCTGCCGAGCACAGCGACACCGAGGGCACCGCCCAACTCGCGCGTGGTGTCGTTCATCGCCGACCCCACACCGGCCTTGCCCATCGGCACCGCAGACATGATCGAGCCGGTCATCGACGGGATGATCATCGCCATGCCGAACGCCATGATCATCGTGATCGGCAGGATCTCTGCGTACGACGTGTCCTTGCCGACGACGGCGAAGAGGAACATCGCGATCGTCACGCCGGACAGGCCGAAGGCGACCACCTTGTTGGCACCGAACTTCGCCGCGAGGCCGGGGGCCCGTGGCGCGCACGTCATCAGGATCGCGGCGAACGGCAGCTGCTTGGCGCCGGCTTCGAGTGTCCCGTAGCCGAGCACCAGCTGGAAGTACTGGGTCATCAGGAAGAAGAAGCCGAACATCGCGAAGAACGTCAACGTGATGACGCCTGATGCCACGCCGAAGCGCGGATCCAGGAAGAAGCGCAGGTTCAGCATCGGGAACTCGGTGCGCATCTCCCACCACAGGAACAGACCGATGAGGACGATGGCGACCCCGAAGAGGGTCAGGCTGGTGCCACTCGCCCAGCCGTTGTGTGGCGCTTCGATGATCGCGTAGACGAGTGCGCTCAGACCGGCGATGGACAGGAGGGCGCCCGTCGGATCGAGACGGTCCGGATCGGGGTCCTTGGACTTCGGCAGCAGCATGTAGCCGGCGGCGAGCGCGATGGCGATGATCGGCACGTTGACGAGGAACACCGAACCCCACGAGAAGTGCTCGAGGAGGAAGCCGCTGGCGACCGGGCCGATGGCCGCTCCGCCACCCGACACGCCGGCCCAGATCGCGATGGCCTTGCCGCGTTCGCTCGGGGGGAAGACGTTGGTGAGGATCGACAGCGTGGCCGGCATGACGAACGCGGCGCCGAAGCCCATCACCGCACGACCGACGATGATCGCGTTTGCGCTGTCCATGAACGCGGCGAGCAACGAGCCGAACAGGAAGATCGTGAGCCCGACCTGCAGCGCTCCCTTGCGGCCGTAGCGGTCGCCGATCGTGCCGGCCGTCAGCAGCAGCCCGGCGAACACGAGACCGTATGCATCGACCATCCACTGCTGCGCAGACGTCGACGCGTTGAGGTCTCGCGCCAGCGTGGGCAGGGCGACGTTCAGCGCGGTGTTGCCGACGATGACGACCATCAGGCTCGTGCAGAGCACGGCCAGGATCTTCCACCGCCGACCGAAGACCACGGGGTCGATGCCGATCTCGGCGTGCTCGGAATCAGTCTCTCGGGGGGTGTTCATGTGGGCGCCTCCTTGCGAATCGCTACGGTACCGTAGCGATCGATCGGAACCTGCACAACCACATTCCCGCTGATTTGCTGCCCGCGCCGTCGGACCGCTAAGAAATCGCTACGCTGGTGGAGCGATGACGGCCCCAGCTGTGTCCCGTGCGGAGCGAGTCCGCGAGCAGGTGCTCGACGCCACAGTCGAGCTCGTTGCCGCGGTCGGGGTCGAGCGGCTGTCGATCGACGAGGTGGCCAATCGGTCCGGCGTCGCCAAGTCCACGATCTACCGCCACTTCCCGAGCAAGCAGGTCCTCGTCGTCGAGGCCGTGCACGCCTGCACGTCCATCCCGATGGTGACCGACAGCGGCTCGTTGCGAGAGGACCTGATCTCCTGCTTCAGCGGGATGACCAAGGCGTCCTACGAAGGCCGCCTGGGCGACATGATGCTGTCGCTGATGGACGCCGCGCAGCGCGACCCGGAGCTCAACCGTCTGGTCCGCGCCCAGACCGATCAGAAGCGACGCTTCGCGACCGAGGTGCTGGAGCGAGCGATCGCACGCGGCGAGGTGCCGGCCGATCTCGACGTCGATCTCACGGTCACCCTGCTGTCCGGACCCCTCGTCTACACCAAGCTCGTCCGGCGCCTGCCGCTGACGAACGAGCTCATCGCCGCAGTGGTCGACAGCGTGCTCGCCGGCAGCGACGTCGGCGTCGCCGGAGGGCGCCGCACGACCTGATCAGACCGGCCGGTCGCCGACGATGGTGATCCGCTCCATCACGCGGGTCTGCGGGAAGTAGTCCGACGTCGCATAGTGCTGCGTCGAGCGGTTGTCCCAGAACGCGACGTCGCCCGTCTGCCAGTGGAACCGGCACTGGAACTCCGGGTACGCGGCGCGCAGGTAGAGGTGGTCGAGCAGATCGCGGCTCTCCTCCGGGTCCATGCCGACGATGTGCTGGGTGAACGCCTGGTTGACGTACAGCGTCTTGCGGCCGGTCTCGGGATGGGTGCGCACGACCGGGTGGTGGACCGCCGGGAAGTCGGGCCGCAGCGCGTCTCGGGTGGCTGCGTCCATGCCCCGACCGAAGCTGTTGATCCAGTCGTGCTCGGCGACGAGGCCGTCGATCCGCTCCTTCGTGGCATCGCTGAGCCCGTCGTACGCAGCCCCCATGTCTGCCCAGAGCGTGTCGCCGCCGACCGCGGGCACCTCGATCGCGCGCAGGATCGAGCCGAGCGACGGGGTGAGACGCCAGGTGACGTCGCTGTGCCAGGTGTTCTCGAAGCCGCCCATCTTCGGGCCCTTGGCCAGACGGACGACTTCGGGCATGTCCTCCGGTTGATCGCTGCGGTGCTTGATGAACGGATGGCTCTCCAGCGCGCCCCAGTTCGACGCGAAGGTCGCGTGCTCGGCCGGGGTGACGTGCTGGTCGCGGAAGAAGAGCACCTTCCACTCGAGCAGCGCCCGGTTGAGCTCGCCGAACAGCTCCGCGTCGACTGCCTCAGCCATCGACACTCCACTGACCACCGCGCCGATCGTCGGCGACATCGGCTGCAGCGTGAACCGCGTGTACGGAAGGTCCTGCCAGTCGGCCGGCGTACGGACGAGCTGATGCGGGCCGGGGTGGAAGACCGTGGACGGTTCGGCGATCGTGATGCTCATGCGTGCACTCCTCTGAGTGGTGATGTGCGAACCGGCGCGCCGAGCAGCGCGACGGCAGTCGAGACGAGATCAGCGGTGAGGTCCTGTTGCGACAGGCGCGGCGTGCCGCGGTGGCGGGACCACTCCCAGCCGGCGATGGTGCCGACCACCAACGTGAGCAACTGGTCGATGCGGCTGCGGCGAACGCCGTCGGGCAGATCCTGGAGCAGCGCGACGATGCGCTGCTCGGTCTCGAGGATGCTGTGCGCCGCGGGCAGGTGGGCAACGACGTCCCACGCCATCGTGTCCCACCGGGTGCGGGCGAGGAACCGGCCGTACCACCCGTCGGCTTCGGCGACGATCTCGACCAGTGGTGCGACGACGGCCGCGACGAGCGCGCGGAGGTCGTGGGGCCGGCCCTCGGCATCGAGCCCGGCGAGACGCAAGCGACGGCGCTCGTCGACCAGGCGCATGCGGGCTTCGTAGACCGCGATGACCAGACCCCTGCGGTCGCCGAAGTGGTACTGCGCCGCCGAGTGGTTGCGCTGTCCGGCGGCCGCGCTGACGTCGCGCAGGGACACGCCTTCGATCCCTCGCTCAGCGAACAGCCGCTCGGCGTGCTCGATGAGCGCTTGTCGCGCTGGTTCGCCCGAACGTGCCACGCCGTGATCGTAAGACGATCGGCTTAGATTGTCAACGGCCGATTGCGGCATCCACGAAGTGTGGCTACCCACCCTGGCGGCACGGAACACGTTCGGTACCATCACGGCGTGGCGATCCGTCTGCTGTTGGCAGAAGACAACGTGCTGTTGCGCGAGGGGTTGGCCCGTCTGTTCGCCCAGGCAGAGGACATCGACCTGATCGGAACGTGCGGTTCGTACGACGATCTCATCGCCCTCGTCGACGCCGAGTCACCCGATGTGGTGCTGACCGACATCCGCATGCCACCGACCTTCACCGACGAGGGCATCCAGGCGGCACGGTGGATGCGCGAGCACCACCCGCGAATCGGCGTGGTGGTGCTGTCGCAGTACGCGACGCCCGGCTACGCGCATGCGCTGTTCGAGGATGGCTCCGACGGACGCGCCTACCTGCTGAAGGACCGTGTGGCCGATGTCGACGAGGTCCTGTTCGCGATCGAAGCGGTCGCCAACGGTGGCTCGGTGGTGGACCCGAAGATCGTCGAGGAGCTGGTGTCGGCTCGGGCACGGAAGCCGCGCTCTCCGATCGATCAGCTGACGAACCGCGAACGCGAGATCCTGGCGGAGATCGCTTCGGGCAAGTCGAACATCGCGATCGCCAACACGCTGTTCCTCTCGGCACGCGCGATCGAGAAGCACTCGAACTCGATCTTCTCCAAGCTCGGCCTCTCGGAGGAACCCGATCTCAACCGTCGCGTCAAAGCCGTGCTGCTCTACCTCGCCGCCGAGCGAGGTGCTCCGAGATGAGTGAGTCGCCGAACACCGTGTCCGGAAACGTCACCGTGCTCGTGGTCGATGATCAGGCGCCGTTCCGCGCGGCTGCTCGGGCCGTGGTCGATCGCCTGGCGGGGTTCGAGATCGTCGCCGAAGCGGAGTCCGGAGAGTCGGCGATCGAGATGGTCGACGCCCTGCATCCCCAGGTGATCCTGATGGACATCAACATGGGCGGCATCGACGGCATCGAGGCCACCACGCGGATCGCCGGCAAGCACCCGCAGACCATGATCGTGCTGCTGTCGACGTACGAGCTCGGTGATCTCCCGCCCAGCGCGCGCACGTCCGGCGCGTCGGCCTACGTCAACAAGGACGAGTTCGGCGGGCGGATCCTGCGCACGCTGTGGGAGAACGCAGGCGATCCCACCTTCCGCCCCGGCTGAACCGAGGGAGCTGGACCCCTACTCGGCGCGCAAGGCCTCGACGAGTGGAGTCCTCGCGGCGCGGAACCCCGGCCACAACGACATCGCTGGCACGATCACGAGCACACCAACGACGGCCGCAGCGATCCACCGTCCTGGCAGCGCGGGACCGGAGGCGAGACCGACATCGCGGACGAGGAGGCCCCACGACCCGCGCCCGGCCACGATCCCGATCGGCACGCCGATCGCCACGGCGGTGATGGCGACGAGCATCGAGCGACACACGATCGAACCGATGACCTGCGTGCTCGTGAAGCCGAGGCTGCGCAGCACGGCGAGCTCTCGTCGTCGACGACGGACGCTCGTCACCAGTGCATGGCCGACTGCGGCAAGGGCGAGGGCAACGATCAGCCAGGCGACGATCCACGGCGACGAGGCCACGTGATCGAGGTTGCGCAGATCGTCCTGCCGCCCGGGCAGCACCACTGCCGAGCCGTAGGTCTTGACGAGGTGATCGATCACCTCGGTTTGCGACATCGACCGGTTCGTGCGCACAACGAGGTACGGCGACCCGGCTGTGTCGATCCGGCTGCGAACCGCTTCGGTGACGATCACGCCGTTGCCGGGTCCGACGCTGGGATCGACTGCGCCGACGAGCACCTCGCCGACCACGGTGAACGGACCGACGGAGCCAGGCGCGCTGCCGTTCGAATCGTCGCCCAGGAGCGTGGGCAAGTCGGACAGCGTGGCACCGATGTGCAGGCCCATAGCGCGCATGGTGAGTGGGCCCATCGCGACCTCGTCGTCGGCGGTCGGAATCCGGCCGCTGACGATCGTCGGTGCCATCGACCCACGTTGGGGCTGCAGGCTCACCGCCCAGAACGTGGGAACGCCGGTCAGCTGGAATGGCCCGCTGGCGGTGACGAGGGCGAGATCGGTCAGGTACGGATCCCGCTTCGCCGCCGCCACTCCTTCGACGACAGAGGCAGGATCCCCGACGGTGGCAACGGCGTAATCCCACGGCGCGCCGTATCGCGCCGAGTCCGCCTCGACGCGCTCCAGGCTGCCGACCATGATCGCCGCCGTCACGACGCTTGCGACGCCGACGGTGATGCCGACCACGGCGATGACCAGGCCGCGCACGTAACCACGGATCCCGACCCGCAACGACGCGGAGCCGATGCTCGCGCTGAGCGCGCCCGATCGAGGACGTCGGCCCACTCTCGGGCGGTCGCGAACCGTGAAGGCAGTTGCCAGCGCCACCATCGCCGACAGGGCAATCACCAGGAGGGCGGCACCACCGAGCACCACGGTCGCATCGAATCGGAAGCCTGGCTGGACCTCGGCCCGGCCCGCGATCCCGGTCGGGCCGCTCGACGACAGCACGAGCGCGCCGACGACCGACATCACCGTGGCTCCGATCACGACGGGCGAGAACCGGATCGCGGCCACGACGAACGGGAGCCGCCGCCCCGAGCCCATCGCCACCACGATCGCCCGGTCGCTGAGCTCGCGGCGGATCTGGCGGAGGAGCGTCTGGCCGACGAAGAGCAGGCCGGCCAGCAGCAGGATCACCGCGACCAGTTCGAACGAGTAGCCCTGGAGGGACGTGGAGCGCCGCAGCGCCGTGAACCGTGGCGAGTCCTCGTAGGCGGTCAGCAGCACGGCCCAACCCGGCAACGATCGAGCGAGATCCGCGCGCACGTCGTCGAGCGTGGATCCGGCCGCCAGTGTGAAGTTGGTCGTGACGAACGAGCTCGTCCCGGCGCCGTGCGCGACGTACCAGGCCCTGCTGACCATGATCCCGAACGCGGGCAACGTCAGCTCGACGCCGGGAGGCCGGTCGAGCTGCGGCACGAGGTCGGACTCACTCCGCGTGATGCCCACCACCCGAACGGTCGTGTGGACGTCGCACCGGTCGTCACCCGTGGGGCTCGGCGCACAGGCATCGACCTCGAGCGAGTCACCGGTGCGGACGCCGAGGATCTCGGCCGCCCGTTCGGACATCGACACGGCTCCGGGATCTTCGGGATCGGGAACGTGGCCGCTGATGAAGTAGCCGTTGCCGATGACGCCATCCGTGTCGAGGAGTGTTCCCGCATCGGTCGTGCGCGTGCCCCCCTTGGCTCCGGTGACCGCGACCGTGGCTGACGCGTAGACGCGTCCCGAGACCTGATGCGGAGAGGTCTTCAGTGCGGCGAAGGCCGTCAGGTTGTTCGCCGGCGCGAAGCAATCGGTCGGGTCCACCTCCGGATCGACGCCCGGAGGGCATGTCTGCAGGGTGCTGTCCGGCAGCGGCAGTGCCGCGATTCGACGCGGGATCACGGTGTCGGCGCGCCGCGAGTACTCCCACGACGTGAGCACCGCCGTGCCGACCAGCCCGGCGAACACCGCGAGGAAGATCGTTGCCAGGCGCGATCGGCGCAGGATCGAGCGCGCCCACAGCACCGCCGCAGGGTTGGCGCCAGGGTTCATGACGCGACCGCTCACGACAGCGGGATCTCGCCGTGGATGCTGGTGCCCGCTCCAGGGGCCGAGCGGACGGTCAGGTGACCGTGCACCGCACCCAGGCGGTCGGCCATGTTGACGAAGCCGTGGCCGCCGGCATCGAGCGGCCCGGGCGTGAAACCGGCGCCGTCGTCGGAGACGTCGAAAGTGAGCACGTTCCCGATCTCGCTGACGACGATCACGATCTCGGCATCGTCGCCGGCGTGCTTGCCGGCGTTCTGCATCGCCTCGAGGCAGCAGAAGTAGACGGTCGATTCGATCTCGGGCGTGTAGCGGCCGACACCGTCGGTCTCGACCGAGGTGTACAGCGCGGAGCGTCCGGCCGCCGCCGGCAACGCCTCGCGCAGGCCTCCCGACGAGAGCAGTGGCGGGAAGATGCCGTGGGCCAAAGCGCGCAGCTCCGCGATCGCGTCCTTGAGGTTGTCGCGGAGCTCCTCGATCACCTTCGTGGCCTCACCGGGATCGTCCTCGACGAGCTCTTCGGCGAGACGGAGCTTGACTGCCATCGCAACGAGGTGCTGCTGGGCGCCGTCGTGCAGGTTCCGCTCCAGCCGCCGCCGCTCGGCGTCGCCCGCGCTGACGATGCGCAGCCGTGATTGCTCGAGCTCGAGGTTGGTCTGTTGCAGCGCCTCGAGCGACGCCTGCAGCGCGGAGTCGAGCTGCACGTTGTGCAGCGCGAGGGCGACCTGGCGGGCGAGCTCGGTGAGGACACGGTCGTCCTCGTCGTTGACGACACCGCTCGACGCATCGCGGGTCAGCACGACCAGCCCGAGCAACGCGCCGCCGTGCACGATGGGTGCCACCCTGGTGTTCGCACTGTTGTGCGGCGCCAGCTTCGGGATCCAGACGTCGAGCCATGTGCCACCCGAGACCCCGGCCCGTGCAACCACCTGCCGCTCCTTCACGCCGAGGACGACCGGCTCGGCGGTCCGGTGGGGAACGCCGGCCGCGAGCTCGTAGCGCCCGTCCGCGCCGGTGTAGATCTCAGCGGACACGAGCGACATCGATTTGCGCAGGGACTCCGTCAGCTGGAGCAACAGCTCGTCCAGTGGGATCGCGCGCGTCAATCGACTGCCCCACGTGCGAAGCGCATCGTCGGGCGCGGTGTTCTCGCCGTACACGAGCTGGTTGGCGGCGTCGGCGAGGCGGGTGCGCAGGGGCAGGAAGACCAGCGCGGCGATGAGCGCGGCCACCATCGAGAGGAGCAGGAGGGAACGCTCACTGCCGCGCAAGGAGTGGCCGTGAGCGACGACGACGGCGACGTACACAGCGATCACCAGTGCGGTGAGTCCCGCCAAGGCCACCGTCTGGGCCAGCAGCCGATCGACGCGCGCCACCATCCTCCCGTGGGTGCCGGCTGCCAGCGCGGCCGGGATGAGCACGGTGGCAGCGAGCACGACGGTCGCCGGGTGCGGGGGCCAGTCGACGAGCAACCGGAGCGCGACGACGGCCAACGACAGCTCGGCGACGACCGCGATCGCCCACGCGACCCAGTGCATCCGCCGTCGATCGATGGCGTCGGTGGCGCGGTAGCGCCCGTTCGAGGCGGGGAGACCGATGCCCACGGCGGCGGCCCACAGCAGCACGAACACCCAGATGTCCGGACCGCTCCCGTCATGCGGAGTGATCAGGCCGCAAGTCCCGCCGACGACGTAGGCGACGAGGATCCACATCTGACGCGCCGTGGTCCCGATCCGTCCGTCCGGCAGCGTGACCACGAGGTGCAGCCCGACGGCCGGCAGCAGGCCGAGGACGAGGCGTGCGACCGTCGGATGGTCCCACGCATCGGCCAACATCGCGATGGCACCGAGACCGGCGCCCCCGAGCGCGATCGGGCCGAGTCGGTCGCTGCGCCGCCGGATGCCGACGAGCGTGCCGCCGGCGGCCCACGCCATCACGAGTGCGACGCGCACGACGTCGGTGGACCGAGCGGTGTCGAGGTGGATGATCGCGACGACTGCGGCGATCGACGCCAGCGGCGCGGTCAGCAGGCAGTACGCCGGGCGCAGTTCCGATGCCAACTCATTCGCTCGCGTTCACCGACACCGCGATGCCGGTGGCCCCGGCAGACCCATCGTCCACGACGCGTCCGTCGCGCATCCGCACGAGGCGCGACGCTGCATCGGCGACCGGCTGGTCGTGCGTGATCAACACGATCGTCTGACCGCTGTCGTCGTGGAGTCGACGGAACAGCTCGAGGATCTCGTCGCCGCCGTCCGAGTCCAGCGCACCGGTCGGTTCATCGGCCAGCAGCACCGTCGGACGGTTGGCGAGCGCACGCGCGATCGCGAGGCGCTGACGCTGCCCACCCGACAGCGTGGTCGGCGCGGCCTTGGCCTTGTCGGGAAGGCCGAGCAGGTCGAGCAGGTCGCGTGCGCGGGTCTCGGCTGCCTTGCGCTTCACACCGGCGATGAGCGCAGGCATGACCACGTTCTCCTGAACGGTCATCCCCTCGAGCAGGTTGAAGAACTGGAAGACGATCCCGATGTGGGTGCGGCGCATCCGGGCGAGATCGTTGGCGTCCTTGCCGCGCAGCGACTCACCGGCCACGAAGACCTCGCCCTCGTCGGGCACGTCCAGCCCTGCGATCAGGTTGAGCAGCGTGCTCTTGCCACATCCGGACGGACCCATCACCGCGACGAACTCGCCGGCTGTGACCGTCAGATCGGCGCCGCGCAGCGCACGCACCGGCGCCACCTCGGCCTCGAACGTGCGATACACAGCGCGCACCTCGACCGCTGTCTCCTTCATCGATTGCTCCACGGCAGTCTCCTCATCGCACGCACGTCCGGTCACGATCATCTCACCCTCTCTGCACCGTCTCGACAAGGGCGTTTCCCGCTCCGCTGAGGGAGGCTGGCACCACTCAGGGCCCGGATCATCCACCTGGTCACTCCAGCGGTCCGATGCGGTACGGCTGCACCGCGGTGTCGCGGCCCTTCACCATCTGCGCGTCGAGCCGCTCGTACGCGTCCGGCTTCACCGACAACGCGTCCCACGTCGCCTCGCTCAGCACCGACTGACCACTGGCCGCGAACTGCTGCAGACGTTGGCAGAGGTTCACGACGTCGCCGACCACGGTGTACTCGGCACGCTCCTCGGACCCCAGCAGGGCGGCGGCCACCTCCCCCGTCGACACTCCGATCCCGATCGGGAACGGTGGCAACCCGGCCTCGATCCACGAAGCGTTCACCGCGCTCTGGGCACGATGCATCGCCGCGATCGCGGCGACCGCGCGATCAGCATGGTCGAGGCTGGGCACCGGCGCACCGAACACGGCCATCACCGCATCGCCGACGTACTGCATCACGGTGCCGCCCTCGCCGATGATCGCCCCGTTCATCTCCGCGCGGTGCGTGTTCAACTGACGGGCGAGCGACGACAGGTCGGCGTGCTCCGAGATCGTCGAGTACCCGCGGATGTCGCTCATCACCACGGTGACGGTCAGCATCTCGGACTCGCCCAGCTCGCGGCCGGACGCCAACAGCTTCTCCGCCAGTCCACCCGGCAGCAGGCGGGACAACGACTCACCCTGCTCCTCACGGCTGACGATCGCGTCGTGCAGCATGCGCAGTCGCCGTAGGGCTCCCTGCGCCCCGGCCGACGCGCTGGTGGCCAGGCTCGCGAACAGCAGCTCCACCTCGTGGTTCACCGCGGCCGGCGTGGCCTTGCGCGCCACGGCGATCGCCTTGATCGGCTTGCCCTGGGCGAGCATGGCCAACAGTGCCTCTTCGTCCGCGGACAGGTCGCCCTTGCGGACGGCCGGCCGCACCATCGCGTCGACGATCGAGGGGTCGAGCACCGACCCGCCCGTCGCCACCGCCCGGATCGCGGCGACGAGTTGGTCGCCTTCGGCGATGTGGTCCTTGAGCAGATAGGCGTACCCCGCGGCGCCTTCGCTGAGCAGCGCGATCGCGTAGTCGGGATCATCGAACTGGGAGAGGATCACGATGCCGGTGCCGGGATGTCGCTTGCGGATCTCCTTGCAGCCGTCGATGCCCTCCGACTGGAACGAGGGCGGCATGCGGATGTCGGACACAACGACGTTCGGCGCCAGGGTGGACGCACCGGCCACGAGGGTGTCGTAGTCGTCGGCCACACCGACGATCTCGATGTCGGGGTTGCGGGCCAACATCGCGCGCACGCCTTCGCGCACGATGATGTTGTCGTCGGCGAGGAAGACCGTGATGCCGCCGCTGGACTGGTTCACCGGTCGATCACGTTCGCGTGCTCACGACGGTGATCGGCCGACAGCCGACGCAGAGCCTCGAGATCCACCGCGGCGGCTGACGCCACGGCGACCTTGCAGGCAGTGACGGCTCGCAGCGTCGCCGTTCGCCGGCCACCTTCGAGGATCGCCCGCTCTCCGGCCACCGTGCCGGGTCCGAGCTCGGCCAGCTCGCGTCCGTCCACCTCGAGACCGAGCACTCCGTCGAGGAGGACGAACATCTCGTCGCCCTCGTCACCCTGGTCGACCAACGTCTCGCCGGCTCTGATCCTGCGCACCGTCGGCTTGGCGCTCCCTCGCATGATCGCGGTGGACAGCTCTCGTTCCAATGCGGTCTCGACGGCCGTCACCAGTGCCGGCGAATCGAGGTCGCCCCAGGGCGTGTGATCACCGAACGCATCCTTGTACCAGGTCTTGAAATCGATCAGCCCGGTCTTGGCCAGCAGTTGTCCGTCCGTGTCGTACACCCAGTGGCGAGGGAATGGACTGGCACCGACGAGCTTGCCCTCGGCGGTGCCGTCGGCGCGGATGGTCAACGCCAGCGTCGACCACGCGATCGGCGCGTGGTACTGGATGAACGGTGGGCGGCGCACGGTGCGCGGTGCCGGGACGCCGGTCCGTCCACCGGCAGTCTGCAGGAAGCGCACCCATCCCGGCCCGAACTCGGGGTCGGCCTGCTTGTCGGGAAGCGGCACCGCGGCGATCGAGATGTCCCGACCGAGGCTCAGCGTCGTCGAGCCGAGCAGCCCGCCGCCGGCGTATCCAGCATCGGTGATCCTGCCGTCGTCGTCGACGTCGATCCATGCATGGAGTTGGTTGGCGAACCGGAACCGATCGGCGACACGCAGTTCCTCCAACGTCGCACCCGGGGTGTCGATCCGGTCCGGCGGCGCGACGTCGAAGTGGGCCAGGCCCGATCTGAAGGGCAGCTTGGCCAGCCCGGCGATGGCTTCCGACGGGATCCACGAGAGTGCGGTGATCGATGCAGTGCGGCGCATGCAGCCAATGATCGACCGAGTGGGGCGAACTCGACAGGGTGAAGCCTGGCTTCGCGAAGTGTGGCTGTCACCACCCTCGCGACCGCGCCGTCACCATTGTGGTGGCGATTCGCCACGGCCAAGATGCAGAGGTGCCCGCGCAGTCTCCCGTCGATCTGTGGAGCCGAACCGATCTGCGCGCCCGATGGAAGTCGTTGGTCGTGCTCGGCATCCTGGCCGGTTTGACGGCAGGGCTGGCGACGGCAGCGTTCGATGGCGCACAGCGCACGGCGACCGCGTTGCATCGACTCGAAGCACGCAACAACGCCAGCGACGCTGTGGTGTTCGCCTCGCAGACATCCACCGACAGGCCGTCCTGGACCACGCTGGCCAATCGACCAGAGGTGGCTCGGATCGCCCGGTGGCGGTTGGCGTTCGGGCTCATCGGTGATTCGTACACGGTGATGTTCGGGCCGAGTGACGACGTGTGGTTGCAACAGGTCGACAAGCCGATCGTCGTCGCCGGGAGGATGTTCGATCCGACCAAGCCGAACGAGGTGGTGGTTGACGACCAGGCGGGCGCGGACGCTCCGCCGCTGGGATCCACCGTGCAGTTCGACACGTTCGGTCCGTACGACCCGTCGGTCGGTGACGTTCCCGGATCGGGACCATCCGTGCAACTGACGGTCGTCGGCGTGGTCCACACGTCGCTCAGCTGGGAGTTCACCAGCGGCGCGTTCGTGTCGCCGGGGTTCTTCGCCGAGTACGGCGAACAGATCGAGTTCGCCGAGAACGGGTTCGTGCAACTGCGCAACGGCGGCGCGGACATGACGGCCCTGCGTCGTGATGCCAGCCGCGACCTCTTCGCCGGCGTGCCCGTGCTCGATCTGCGCACGACGGCGCGCCGCGTCACGGCGACGACCGACGTCGAGAAGGCGATGCTGCTGCTCCTGGCGGCGATCGTGGCGTTGGCCGGACTCGTCTTCGTCGGCCAGGCCATCGCCCGCTCCGCAGCGACGATCGGATCCGATGTGCCGACGCTGCGCGCGCTCGGGATGACACGACGCGAGATGCTGGCTGCAGCGCTTCGCCCGCACGCGCTCACGGCGTGCGTCGCTGCACTCGTGCTGGCACTCACGACCGGCATCGCATCTCGATGGTTCCCCGTCGGGCTGGCCGCCCAGGTCGACCCGGCGCGCGGCATCCGGATCAACGTCGGACTGATCCTGGTGGCAATGGTCGCGCTCGCCGTGTTGATCACGGCTCAAGCCGCGCTGTCCAGCTGGCTCGCTGCGGCACCGACGGATGCGAACCGCCCGACACGCGTCTCGCTGCTGACCCGGGTGGGGCTGGTGCGGCCCCTCGCCGTGGGCGTCGGTGTGCGGATGGCGTTGGAGGGGAACCGCCGCACCGGGCGGGGTGGCTCTCGCTCGGCCCTGGTCGGAGCGGTCGCCGCCATCGCAGGCATCGTCGCGATCATCACGCTCAACCATGGGCTCGACGACTCGCTCAGCCACCCACAGGTAGCGGGCGTGGCGTGGGACGTCACCGTCACGCCCGACGCCACGGACACGAGCCTCGAGGGCGTCGATCCGAAGGTGGTCGACGCTGTCATCGACCAGCCCGGCCTTGCCGCGACGGGCACGATCGGACGCGTGACCGCGCAGATCGGCGACGCGGGCGTGCCGACCTTCACAGTCATCCCGAGGGGCACGGGTCCACAGATCCAGCTCGTCACCCTGCAGGGCCGGCCACCCGAGGCTGATGACCAGATCGAACTCGGACCGTCGACGGCACGTGACCTCGGCGTCGGCATCGGCGACACCATCCAGCTCGAGGACGGCCGCGCCGCGCGCGTCGTGGGCCTCGGCCTCTTCCCGTCGGACGTTCACGCCCAGTTCGACGAGGGCGCCTGGCTGTCCAACAGCCGATGGTTCGAGCTGCTGAGCCGACAGGACGCCCAGGAGGGTGCGGCGTTCGCGATCGCGGTGCGCTTCGCCGACCGCGACCACATCGCCGAGCAGACCCAGACGCTCGCGACCGCGCTCGCGCCGGTCGCCTCCGACATCGCGCCGGCCGAGGTGCCGTACGAGCTGAGCAACCTGCACAACGTGCGTCGCCTGCCCACACTGCTCGCGATCTTCCTGACCGCGCTCGGCGTCGTCGCCGTCGGCCATGCCCTGTTCACCACGGTCCGCCGGCGGCGCAAGGACTTCGCCGTGATGAGCGCGCTGGGCGTCACCAGAACCGGATCGCGCATCGTGCTGGCCGTGCAGGGATCGACGGTCGCGGTGGTCGGGCTGCTGTTCGGCGTTCCGCTCGGGTTGCTGGCCGGCCGAGCCGGTTGGCAGGCGATCACCGATCGCGTGCCGCTCACGTTCCGCTCGCCGATCACGTTCGTCGCGATCCTGCTGATCCTGCCGATCGCGATCGTCGTCGCAAACGCGCTGGCGGTGCTGCCCGGCCATCGCGCCGCCAAGCTCGAACCGGCGCTCATCCTCCGCTCGGAGTGACCGGCAGCGCGACGCTCAGCGGACGAACTGGTCCACGTGGTCGGCGCCGAGGCCGACGTCGGTGTAGTGCCGGCGAGCCAGAGCCAGCTTGGTGTGCGCATCCTCGTAGCCGATCGGCACGCCGTACGGGTCGACGTAGACGAGCCCGCCGGTGACGTGGAAGAGCGTGATCATCTCGCTCACGTCATCGGGCACGATCAGCGTGTGCACCTCGCCGGGCGACTCGTAGGCGTAGGTGCCGGTCTCGGCCACCCAGTCGTGCTCGAGGTAGAACCACCGTCCGCGCAAGACATGCGCATGCACGGGACCCGCGTGGCGGTGCCTGCTGAGCACGCCGGAGCGCCGGACCCTGAGCAGGTTGACGTAGTAACCCTGCGACGCCGACAGCAGCAGCGGCCGGAACGAGACGTGCTCGGATTGCGGCACCCACAACCGCTCGTCGACGTCGTCGAGCAAGCCGGGCACGATGACGTCGGTGGACACATCCGGTGAGGGCGGCAGTTGGTACGGCATTCGCGCCGTTGCTTCATCTTGCGCAGCAGGCACACCCACGCGCTCTGGCGTGGTCTCTGTCGACGGGTTGGTCATCACCCCATCATCGCGGTTGCGCCGGCCCACTGCGGCGCCGCCGACCGAGCAGCACTCCAGCCGCTGCCGCGATCACGAGACCGGCCGCGAGGATGATGATGCTCTGCAGGCCGACACCATCGTCGGGGGCTGATGATCGGGACGCACTGGTTCCGTCCGGGATCGTCAGGTCGCCGGCGGGCAGGGTCGTGGAGAACGACAGGAACGGGGCGTCGGTCGCGGAAGCCTGGGCCCAGAACTCGGCGGGTTGGATCGTGCCGATGACACGCGGGGCATGCCCATCGGCGATGCCGATCAGCACGACGGTCGCCAGCGAGGTCGGCGGCGGCACCGTCAGCTCGACCGTTCCGTCCGCGCCGGGCGTCACCGTGTAGCCGTACGACTGATCCTGGTCGGGCGCCGGGTAGATCACCTGGGCGTAGACCTGAGCGTCGGGGATCTGGACGTTGTCGGCGTCGTGCAGGTCGATCGTCGCCGTGAACGCCGGCGGGCCGGTGTAGTCGGTGCGCGGCCGGCGGGGCAGGCTGCACCCGAACCTCGGCTTCTTCAGGCACTGCTCCTGATCGCCGTAACCCGGGTGGGCGGTGGTGCCGACCGTCTCGCCGGGGTCGAGGTCGAAGTTGCCGTCGGCGTTGTCGAAGAACCCGGAGGTGATGAAGAGCTGGTCGATCGTGTCGTAGCCCTCCACGATCTCGCCGCGGCCCCCGAATGCGGCCTTCAGCGCCTGATACAGGTCATCGACGTCGAACACGTGACCGGCGGACAGCTCTTTGACGCTGTGGAAGCCGGAGATCGCCGCCCAGATCTCCGGCAGCGTGACATCGAACGGTTGTCCCGCCGGGTCGGGCTTCTTCGGTCGACCCTCGCGGATCGTGATCGAGAGATCCTTGTAGGAGAGGCCCTTCGGCACGACGAGGACGAACAGCCCCTCACCGCCGGATCCGACATCGGCAGGGATCGTCGTGCCGTAGCTGCCATCGAGGATCTGGCCGCCTGTGCCGTAGAACGCTGCGCCGGCGACGGTGCCGTAGCTGGCGCCCTCGGCAGTCGTGTTGCGGAAGTGGCCGACGATCAACCGTCCCAGCGTCGGATCGGTCACCTCCGTGTAGCCGGTGACCTTGAACGTGCGCGGCGCTCTCGGCTCGACGGGCGCAGGAGTGATGCTCAGCCGATCCAACCGGACGAGCAGGCTGGCCACGGAGAGCTCCTCCTGCACCCACGCCTGGTGCGGTTCGGACAGATCCAACCTGCCGCCCTGCCAGCGGTAGAGCTCGGGATCCTCACGATCGACGACGTACTTGTTGACCATCGAGGACCAGAACTCGGCGAAGCCCTCCGTCCACGAGTCACTGCTCGACGCGTTCGCGTACCCGGCGTGGTTGACGTCAGCAACCCGATCGGGCAGACCATTGAACGCGCTCGCCAGCACGAAGTGGCCGAACTCGTGGAACTCGCGGTTGTCCGGCCGGTTGGCGCTGTTGAGCCCGCTGTCCCTCGGCGGGATCGCGATGTAGGGACGGTCGACGGTGACGGCACCGTCGGACCGACTGCCCTGGAAGAAGGTGCCCGACGTCGCGGTGCATCCCAACGCCGCCGAATCGCACCACGCGTCGACCTGCAGCGGCAGCCCGTAGCCGATCGAGATCCCGAGCTGGTCCGCCAGCTCCCACGCTTGATGAATGCCCTGGTAGATCTGCACCACGGCCGGCCAGTCCGTGATCGGAGCAACCTTGCTGGTGTAGCTCCCCGGGATCCCACGCATGTCGAAGTCGAACCGGCAGTCGCCGTCGTCGGGGATCAGGAACGGCTCGGTGTTCAGGATCGGGCCCTTCTGCCGGTAGCCGACGATGAATCGCTGCGGTGAGTGCGTCTGCTCCTCACTGAACAGTGAGACCCGCACCTTGTCGGTCCGTGGGTCGAAGACGCCACCGGCGGGATCGTCCCCGATCTGGGCGAACGAGTACGACCCGTCGGCCAACGTGGAGGTGTCCAGCTCCAGCCCACCCGCCGTCACGTGGATGTGGATGTCGGCAACGGGGTCACCGAAGGCATCGATGACGTTGCCCATGATGCTGCAGGCGGGTGCGTGGGCGTCCAGCGTCGAGTCGGTCGAGCTGCTCGATCCACTGGTCGCGCCACCGGTCGAGCCGCCGGACCCGCCGGATCCGCCACCGGGTTCGAACACGGTGCAATCCACCGATTGGGCGTTGCCGAACGAGCTGATCGATCCGCCCTGGGCGGCGAGCCTGGCGCCTGCCGCGGCGCACACCTCGGAGGGCTTCTCGAAGGGACCGGCCGAGAAGTCGGTTGAGTACCCGAACGTTCCGCCTGTTCCGTCGGACACCAAGATGCCGCCGTTCGCGTCGGGCGGGTTGTTGAAGATGATCAACGCATCGTCCTTCACGCCGCCAGACGTCGTGCCGTGCCCGGTGATGTGGATCAGGTACTGCGGGCTCGGGAACGGTCGATCGGGATCGACGGTGCCCGAGGTGGCGAGCGAGGTGGTGGGTGACACGACGACCGCCGCAAGCGCACCGATCACGATCCAGGTGTGCAGCGGGCGTGGCCTCACGGTGTTGCCAACACCTCGACCTCGGCGACGCCACCGCAGTCCGGAGAGTCGTGGCCGAGGAAGATGATCTCGACGTAGTGGCCGACGATGTTCGGCAAGGACAGCACGCCGACCTCGTCACCGTCGAGGGTGAACCGCTGCTCGAAGATCGGTGCGTAGTTGGCGTCGCCGATCCGGATGATCACCGAGCCGAACCCGTACCCCGAGCGCACCGAGCGGTCGGCGTTCTGCTGGTTGCCGACGATGCGGACTCCACTGATCAGGCGGTCCGCCGCGTCGGGAGGCAACCCCCACAGCAAGGACGAGCACGGGGTCGCTTGATCGCTCGAGCAGACGGTGTCGCTGTCACCGGCGGAGAACCAAGACGTGGCGGGATCGCCGTCGAAGGCGAGCGCAACGGGAAACTGACCACCGGGGTACTCGGTGGATGCGATCTCGTTGCCCTGTGCCGCGATGTCGACGAGCCCTGCGGGGATGGGTGGGAGCACGGTGGGCGCCGCCCCAATCGATCCGGTGGTGACGGTGTTCGTCGGCACCGTGTCCACGGGTGCTGTCGTCACGGGCACGGTCGTCTCCGGCACCGTGGTCGCCGGCACGGTGGTCGCGATGCTCGTCGTCGCAGCGACGGTCGTAGTCGGCTCGGCGATGGTCGTCGCCACGGCGGTCGGGGGCACCGCTGTCGTCTCGACCGTGGTCGCAGGGACGGTGGAATCGGGCACGCTCGACCCCGGCACTTGGACGTCGGGACCGCCGGTGGCTCCCGTCGGTCGGTCGATGGTGCCGCCGTTGGGATCGGTCAGCACGAGCGTGTCCACCGGTGCGGGCGCGGGTGTCACCGTTTGGGTGTTGGCGGGATCGAAGGCCGGCCACTGGGTCCCCGTGTAGACGGGCGGTCCGTCAACCGGCTTCGCCGGCGCGAGTGGGTTGCCACACTTGCAACGAGCTCTCGGCACGCCGAACTGATCGACGAACACCGCCGTGCCGGCCTGGAGCACGACCTGACGGCTGGTCGCGTTGCCGTCCTTGAACCCGAAGTTCGTCAAACGGGTGTCGGCGCGCAGCAGCACGGGTGTGAGCTGACCGACGTAATCACGGATCTGGCCGACCTCGATGCCTTGTGCTCCGGCCCACGCCTTGGCCTTCGCAGGTGTCTCTTCGAGGTAGGAGATCAGCTGCTCGGCGTTGCAGACCTTGTCGTCGCGGGTGCCGCCGTACAGACCCGGTCGGTTGCCGGGAACGGTCTCGACCGCGGGCGGCTGACCGCCTCCGCCGCCGACCGGACCACCCAGTCCCCCGCCCGACCCGAACGTGGTCAGCGGGGAGGACGTCGCGAGCGGCAACGTCGTCAGCGGGAGCGTCGCCAATGGGACGGTCGTCGAGCCGAGCACGGTCGAGTTGCTGGATGTCGAGGACGGATCGACCACCGTGGTCGACCCTCCGCTCGTCGACGATCCGCTCTTCGACGTCGGGAGCACGGTGGTCGTCGTGGAGCTGCTCGGCGGTGAGCTCGTCGAAGTCGTGGCCGCAGCCGGGTTGGTGGTCACGACGGGCGGGGTGAACGGCGTCGGTCCGACCTCGTCCGCGGGCTCGGTGAAGACCTCCCCGGCATTGGCCTTCTTGTCGTCACCGCTCGTGACGACGACGCCCACCGCGACAACGACGAGCACGGCACCCACGATCGCCGGCAGCCAGCGCTTCGCGCCCTTGCTCCGCACGGCTGGGTTGTCGGGCACCGGCGCAGCGGCAGGCTCCGATGGAAGTTCCGGTGGTGGGAAGTCGCTCATCGTGGGCCTCTCGTGAGAAGGGATCCGACCTGTTGGGCGATGAACGGCAGCGCGGCACCCGCGGCGACACCAATCAGCACGACGGGTCTCGTCGGCGCCGCGACCGCGAACTGCTGGACGAGTCCGACGGCTCCGAGACCACCGAGCGCACCGAGCGCGGTGGGCGCCTTCGGGAACCCGTGCCCTCTCCGGCTGGCGGTCATCGCGACGGCGCCGAGGCCGGCACCGGTCGCGGCGAGCAGGACCCATCCTGCGACCGACGAGAACGGACTGCCGGTGATCTGGATCAGCGCGCTGCCGGTGCACGGCGAGGACCCGCCGCTGACGACGTGAACGGCGTACAGCCCGACCCCGAACCGCGAGTAGTCACCGACAGAGACCTCCTTGGTCCAGCTCGTGCCGTCTGCGTCGCCCTCGCTCACCGTCCAGTTGATGCCGGCGAACCCGAGCTGGATCTCGTAGTGGCCGATGGGCTCCGCCGATGTGACGGCGATGTCGAGCACGTCATGCGGGCCGACGCGGATCGCATCGTCCGGGTCCGACGCCGACCGGGTGGACACGTCGATGCCGTTGGCCGACCCCGTGCAGGGACCCGACGAGGTGGCGGCGGCCGGCGCCGCGCCGGGCAGGGCAAAGGCGACTGCAGCGATCGTCGCGACTGCGATCGACGTGGCGCGCCGCCTCACGGCTCGACCGAATCGGCGAGCAACGAACGCACGGCCTGCTTCCATCGCGCCACATCCGTGCCGCGGACCGCACCAGGGCACTCGCTGAGCGTGATCCCGTCGTACCGCACCCACCGGCCCGCGTCGAGGTCGAGCAGCAGTGCCTCTCCGTGCCTGCACACGAGCCCGAAGTGGAAGAGCGCGTGCCGGAGCTCGTCGTCGGAGAGCAACCCCGCCTGGTGATCGGCGAGGGCTTCGTGGCACGAGGCGAGTGCTTCCGCGAGAGTTGCCTCGCCGCGCGTGCCGGGTTCGGTGCTGTTGTCCACGGCATGAGCGTGAACTCGGCCTGCAAGCGAAGCGTCAGCGGGCTTCGACCCGCTCCACCAGTTGGGCCAAACCGGGCGCGAGCGGCAGGTCCAACTCGGCCAGCGCGGAGCGACACCGGTTCAGCGCACGACGGGCCGCGTCGAGGTCGTCGAGGCCGACGAGCGTTGCGATGACGACGCGATGCAGCCCTTCGGACCAGGGCTCCAGCTGCAATCCGCGTTCGGCGATCTCCAACGCGCGGGCGTCGTGCCCGGCGGCAGCGAGCAGCTCGGCGGCGCGCACGACCGCGACGACGTAGCGCTCCTCCAGCCGACGGATCTGCGTGCCGGCCCAGTCGAGCTCGGCGAGATCGGCCAGCGGCTCGCCCCGCCACAGGTCGATCGCGACCAGCAGGTGCTCCAGCTCGACCGATGGGATGGCGGCCTGCCGCGCGTCAGCGGCACGGTCGATCGCGTCGTCGAACTCCCACATGTCGACCGCGAGGTGCTCACCGCCCTCGAGCACGAGGGCTCCCGATTCCTGGCGCACGAACCAGGGCGCGTCGCCCTTCGAACGTTGCGGCTCCAGCAGCGCCTGGACGTAGCTCAGCGTCATCCGCAAGTTCGCCGAGACGGAGGCTTCGTCGCCATCCGGCCACATCATCAGGCCCGCACGCTGGCGGCGGACGCGACGGAAGACCGCCAGCGATGCGAGCAACTGGCGGACGCGCACCCGCCGCCAGTTCACGTCCTCGATCACCACTCCGTCGCGCAGGAGCCGCGGCGGGCCGAGGACCTCGATCCGAACGAGGTGGGCGGGTGGGATCGGCAGCTTCGACAACAAGGTCGTCGCGGTGGACGCCAATGCAGGCTGCTTCGATCGAACGAGATCGCGCAGCGCACGACGCGTCGCCTCCGGGGCGCAGTCGATCAAGGCCGCGATGCACCGGTCGGAGTCGGCCCCGGGCCGGCCGAGCCGGACGACGCACTCGACGGCGAGCGGCACACCGAACGCGGCGATCACGACCGGGATCTCGTCGAGCAGCGCCGGGCGCGGGATCGTGTCGATGGTTCCGGCGCGGCTCGCCAGCAGGGCGCGGGCGAGATCGAGGACGCGCTGCCGAGAGATCCCGCTGGGCACAGCGTCGAGGAGCGCCCGACTGGGGCCGTGGAACAGGTACGGATGAGCCGGGTACCACCGGACCGCCATCCCGGCACCGACGGGCGTCAGATCGTCGTCCAAGGCATCGGCCAACGCCATCGTTGCGGCGTCCTCGTCGTGGTCGGCGAGGGCAATCGCCGCAGCCGCGAGGGCACGGAACCCGTCGATCATCCCGCGCCGCGCCGATGGCCTCCGCAGCTCGTCGATCGCGCCGAGGGCCGCCGCCGCAGTCGCGACGTGGCCGCGGTTGGCCGCGCCGATCGCACCGACGGCGAGGTGCGGCACACGTTCGGACAGCCCGAAGCGCGGTCCGAGGTCGTTGATCGGCGCCGCCGTGACCGCTGGGAGATCTCCACACGCGAGAGCCACGAACGCCGGCGCGCAGGTGGCCCAGCCGGTCGCGAAGGCGGGCACGACGGGGCCACCCAGCTCGGCGAGACGAACTGCGACCTCGCGCGCAGCATCCGCGCGACCGAGGCCCAAGAGCGCGGCGAACCGATAGAAGGCGGGGAAGTGACGCAGCCGCGGCTCCAACTCGGGCTCGATGTCGGTCATCTCCAGCACATCTTCGAACCGACCCTCCGCATAGGCCCGCCAGACGTCGTTGAGCAACACCGTCGCATGGACCGGAACGCCGGCGTCGATCAGCGTGACCCCCCTCGCCCGCGCCATCACCATCCAGTCACGGTCATCGCAGACCACGGCCACCGAGCAGGCGCGGACCAACGCGGCGACCTCGCTGGCGATGTCGCCACGTGCCGCGAACCCGGTGCAGGCGCTCGAGAACTCCTCGACCACCGACGGCATCCACGTGTCTCGCGAGCGGTCGATCATCGCGCGCAGGTAGGCCACCTCCGGAGCCTGATCGACACCGGCGGGCAGCAGACCACGCCAGCGCTCCATCACGTCCGCCCACGGGGGCGTGGCCTGATCGTTGCACGCGTCGAAGAGCACGGGAAGCGCTGCGTCCCAGTCCTGCGCAGCCGCGAGCAGCTCGAAGGCCGCGACGTTGGCGCCCTGCTCGCGGAGCGCACGTGCCGCGGCGCGTCGTGCCGACGCGACCTCCTCATCCGTCAATCGCCCGCGCAGCAGATCACTCCACAGCGAGTGCGGCCTGATCGTCCCGCTCCGATCGACCGACACGAGAGGCAGCGCCGAGAGCTGCTCGCTGTCCACAGTGCCCCCGCAGACCGTGGCGATCGTCGCCGCGCTCCCGCCGCCGATCGCGACGATCAGCGCGAACTGACGCTGCGCTTCGGGAGGCAACGCGGCGAGCACCTCCTCCGACACGAAGGCAGCTGCGACACCCTCCCCTGCAACTGCAGTCAGCTCGACCAGCGCCGGCCACCCACCGATGCCGCCCAGGCCTCCGGCATCGATCCCGTGTTCCGATGCGAGCAAGGCGAGCTCGCCGTCATCCAGGCGGAGATCGTCCTCGTCGATGGAGTCGCATCGTCCGACCGCACGGAGCCGCGACGTGGGCATCGCCACTGCGCGGCGCGAGGTGACGACGAGATGACCGTTCGCCGGCAACCGCTCGACCAACTCGGCCAGCACGTGTTCGCCGGCCGAGCCTGCGCTGAGCGCGTGCGCGTCATCGACGGTGAAGCACACCTGGACGGGTGCGGCCGACCACACCGCCGCGCAGAGCGTGTCGATCGAGCCCTCCGTCTCACCGACCGGCACACCCAGCCCCGCCAGCAGCCCGGCCAGGAGCGTGGAGGCCGACGCGTCCTCGGGCTGGCAGCCGAGGTAGACATCGCGGCCGCGTGGGTCCAGCGCGTTCTCGGCGATCGCCTGCGCGACGAGCGTCGTCTTCCCGAATCCTGCGCCGGCGCTCACCACGATGAGGCGTCGATCGAACCGGGCCGCGAGACGCCCGTGGAGTCGAGGCCGGATGAAGGCTCGCGGCGCGACCGGAGGTGGCCAGGATCGAAAGGGTCGCTCCACGCGCGGCGATGCTAACCCCGTTGGATCGGGGCCTGGACCGGACCGCGTCGTCGTGGACAGGGGCGGAACCCGACCGTCGGACTCCCGTCGCACCCGGACCGCTACCGTCGTGGGCGTGAGTGATGCGACGCACCTGAGCCGGACCCAGGCCACGTACGACGCCGTCGCGGAGGTGTACGCAGAACGAATCGGCGGCGAGCTGGCGGACAAGCCGCTGGACCGTGGTCTGCTCCAGGCGTTCGCGGATCTGGTCGCCGAGGGCGGCGGCGGCCGCGTGGCCGACATCGGTTGCGGACCGGGCCACGTCACCGCCCACCTCGCCGGGCTCGGCATGGATGCCTTCGGGATCGACCTCTCCCCCGGCATGTTGGCGGTCGCCCGAGCGAGCCATCCCCAGCTGCGGTTCGAGCAGGGCTCGATGCTCGACCTCCCGCTCGCCGATGCTCACCTCGCGGGCATCGTCGCGCTGTACTCGATCATCCACATGCCGGCGGACCGACTGCCAACAGTCTTCGCCGAGTTCGCTCGGGTGCTGGCCCCCGGCGGGCACCTGCTGCTGGCGTTCCAGGCCGGCGACGACGACCACACGCATCTCACCCGGGCCTTCGACCAAGCAGTGGACATCGACGCCTATCGCTGGTCACCCGAGCACATCGCCGAACGCCTCGTGGACGCCGGGCTGCACGTGACGATGCAGATGGTCCGCGATCCGGGAGCGCAGGAGTCCGCTCGGCGCGCCTACCTCATGGCTCGCGTGCCCGAGGACGCGCGATGAGCGACGACGAGGATCGCGACGGGTTGATCGTCCTCCGCGCGAGCGCGGGGCGATGGGTCTGGACCCTCATCGGAAGCCTCGCGTTCGCGATGTTCGGCGGGGCGATGATCCTCAGCGGGCGCACGGGTGCGGTGGCCAAGGGCATCGGTGTCGTCCTGCTCGCGCTGTTCGGGTTCTGCGCCGTCGTCGCGCTGCGTGAGATGCGCGCGCCAGGGTCGCTGATGCTGAGCCGTCACCAGATGAACATCGTCAGCCGCGGTCGACTCACCACCTTCGCGCTGGCCGAGTGCAGCCGATTCTCGACGTGGCGCAACCCGAGCCGAGGCAGCACCCACGTCGTGTTCGATTACGCGGGCGACCCGGACACCGAGGTGAGCCGCACCAATCGCAGGTTGATGGGCGGTTCGCGCTCGCTCCACGAGAGCTACGGCGTGTCCACCGAGTCGTTGGTCGATCTGCTGAACGAGGCCCGCACGGCCGGTCTGTCCGGTGACGGGGACGAGGCGCTCGGGACGGACGATCTGGACGAGACGGACGATCTCGACTGATCAGGCGTCGACGACCTCGAGCCGGATCCGCTTGTTGCCCTTGCCCTTGCTCTCGGTCTTGAGGACCCGGATCCGGCCGACCTCGGAGGTGCGGCGCACGTGGGTGCCGCCGTCGGCCTGCTTGTCGAGCCCGACGATGTCGACCACGCGGATCTCCGGCACGGACTCGGGGATCAGGCTGACCTTGGTGCGGATCAGGTCCTCGTCCTGCGCGGCGGTGTCGCGGGGCAGGAACTCCACCGCGATCGGGTGGTCGGCCGCCAGCGCAGCGTTGACGAGCGCCTCCACCGTCGGGCCGAAGTCCGGCGGCAACGGGTCGAACTCGAAGTCCATGCGTGCGCTCAGCGGCTCCATGTTTCCGCCGGTCACCGGCACCCGCCACTCGTTCCAGATGACGCCGCACAGGACGTGCAGTGCGGTGTGCGTGCGCATCAGAGCGTGTCGTCGGGTCCACTCGATCGTGCCCTCGACGGTTCCCCCGACGCTGAGGCCCGCGATGCCCTCGCCGGCGACGGTGTGCCAGACGAGATCGCCCTCGGCATCCTTGCGCACGTCGACGACGTCCATGCCGGCGAGCGTGCCGACATCGTGCGGTTGCCCGCCGCCGGTGGGGTAGAACGCGGTGCGATCCAGCGCGATGGCATCCGAACGCAGGTCGACGACCGTCGCGCTGAACGTCTGCAGGTACGCATCAGCGAGGTAGAGCAGCTCGGTCTTCACGGAAACCTCTCAGTTGTTGCGGCAGTCCGCGCAGAGCCCGTCGACCAGCACGTACGGCGACCAGACCAGGCCGCAGCTCCCGGCGCAGAGCACCGGGGGGATCACCTTGGGGCGTGGGTTGGCGGACGGCCGTGGTGCTCGCGGCGCCCTGGGCGCTGACGGAGTGCGGGTGGACGCGGCTCTGGACGCCCGCACGGTGCCGGCTCGCGGTGTCAGCGACAGGGCGGCGGTGCCGACGTGGTTCCACCACCAGTCGCGGTTGTACAGCTCGACCATGCGAACCGGCCGCTCGATCGACTTGAGCTGGTCGCGCATCCAGACCGCGTCGCGGTCCAACCAGCCCAGCCAGTCGACCCTGCGGGTGTGCTGGTAGTGAGCGATCTGCGCCTCGGCCGAGTACTCGTAACCGCCGCTCACCAGGCCGAGCCACACCTCGTGACGGGCCGGATTCGGCGACACCACGAGGTCGCCGAGCGTGATGTCGTTCGCGAACCACTGCGCGATCGCCCGCAGTGACGCGACCTGCCCGGGATGCCCTTCGACCGTGATCAGCTTCTCGATCTCCTCCGGCGACATCTGGCGGACGTCGGTCAAGGTCTCCAGGCGGAGTCCGATCAGCCCAGCGATCCGCATGGGGTCGATGACCTCGGCCTGCTCACCCGCTCTGATCAACCACACCCGCCGCATGACCGCCACCGTAGCGGTGGCGCACGACGATCCGCGGCAGCGCTCGTGTCGCTGCACCGAGTTCGCCTAACGTCCGCAGCACTCAGACTGCACGGGGGAATGACATGAGTCTCGACGACATCAACCTGCTCGACCTCGATCGCTTCCAGCGCCTCGAACACCACGAGATGTTCCGGCGTCTCCGCGCCGAGGCGCCGATCTACTGGCACGACAACCCGGCCGGCAAGGGCTTCTGGAACGTCGTCCAGCACGCCGATCTGGTCACGGTGAACCGCAACGCGACGATGTTCTCCTCGGAGATCGGCGGGATCAGCATCCCCGACCCGAACGAGTACGAGCAGGGTGGCAGCGGGCTCGACCCCAGGGGGCTGATGATGCTCTACACCGATCCGCCCAAGCACACCCGGTACCGCACGCTGGTCCAAAAGGGTTTCACCCCGCGGATGATCGGTCTGCTCGAGCAGTACCTCACCCATCGGGCGATCCTCATCGTCGACAACATCATCGAGACGGGTTCGTGCGACTTCGTCACCGATCTCGCCGCGGAGCTGCCCCTGCAGGCCATCGCCGAGATCATGGGCGTGCCGCAGGAAGAGCGCAGGATGCTGTTCGACTGGTCGAACCGGATGATCGGCCTCGACGACCCGGAGTATGCGGGCGACTCCAACGACGGCGCGGCGGCTTCCGGCGAGCTGTACATGTACGTCAACTCGCTCGCCCAGCAGCGGCGCGCGGACCCGCGCGACGACATCGTCACACGACTGATCAACGCCGAGATCGACGGCGACACCCTCAGCGAGCTCGAGTTCGACATGTTCATGCTGTTGCTGACGGTCGCGGGCAACGAGACCACCCGCAACACCACGTCCTGGGGCATGTGGGCGCTGATGCAGAACCCCGAGCAGTACAAGGCGCTCGTCGAGGATCCGGATGGCAAGCTCGACCGTGCGATCGAGGAGATCCTGCGCTGGGCGACGCCGGTGTACCACTTCCGGCGCACCGCCGCCGAGGACACCGAGATCCATGGTCAGGCGATCGCTGCGGGCGACAAGGTCGTGATGTGGCACACCTCGGCCAACCGCGACGAGGCCGTCTTCGACGATCCGTTCACGTTCGACATCGACCGTTGGCCGAACAAGCACATCGCGTTCGGCGGCGGTGGGGCGCACTACTGCCTGGGCGCCAACCTGGCCCGCATGGAGCTGAAGCTGATCTTCCAGGAGATCCTCGAGCGCATCCCCGACATGCAGCTCGCGGGCGAGGTCGACATGCTGCGCTCCAACTTCATCGGCGGCGTCAAGCACATGCCGGTGACGTACGGCGCCGGCACGAAGAAGAACCCCGGCCCGATCACCGAGTCGGGCACGCTGCGCACGTCCTGAGCCGCCCGCCGGTTCAGGGGAGCTCCCGCGGAGTCAGTCGGCGACGAGAACGCATGTCGCGTCGTCGCCGCGTGTGAACGCGGCGATCGTGTACCCGGGGATGTCGTCTGGCACGGTCGTCTGCGTACCGTTCAAGCAGGTGAACGTCGCCGCGTCGGGCACGAAGTGGGCGATGTCGTTCTCGTCGACCATCCAGGCCTGGCCGCCGACCTGGCGGAGGATGTGGCCGTGCACGTCGCCGATGCCGTCCAGCGGGCCGAGTGGGTTGCTGACGAGCACGACCTCGGGGTCGCTGTCGGCGAAGGTGGATGCGGCGTACAGCGAGCCGTGGCGGAACTCGAGGTAGGTCCCCGGCTGGTACCACGGTTCCAGGTGGTCGGCGCCGACGACGAACGGGTTCGAGGTCGGCAGCCCGAGTGACCCCTCGGCGCCCCCCGTGTCCAGCCACGTCCGGTAGGCGTTGCCGGTCGAGGGGATCCAGAAGAACGGCCCCTGTGCGGAGGCGCCGACCAGTGCGCCGCCGTCGGAGAGCTCGATCGTCGTCGCCCAGGCGGTGGACGTCAGCACCGTGGGCGTCGCCGAGAGTCCGAGCGCGAGCAAGTCGTGCCACGCGGCGTCGCCGAGCGCGACGGAGGTGCCGTTCGGACCGTTGACGACCGGCGGTGGGGGCACGGTCTGTGCGGTGCTGCTGGTCGCCGCAGACGCGCTCGTCGTGGTGGTCGCCGGTGTTGCCGCGGGGAGGGGCGCCAACGAAGCCTGTTTGATCGTGGTGTCCGTCGGCGCATCGATCACGACGACCGCCGGGTCGGTGGTCCACACGGCGGCCGACGGCGCCGTCGGCGACGGTTGCGCGACGACCAACGCTCCGGTCAGTGCCACAGCGGCAACCGCTGCGGTCGCCACGCGGCCGCTGACCTTGCGTGTCCTGGCGGGCTGCGCCACGACGGAAGCGTCGGCCTCGGGCCCGACGTCGGTGACGGTCGCATTCGGTCGCAGCGCCGACAGCGCGTCGACCAGTCGGGCGACGTCGATCAGGAAGAGCTGGTGCCGACTGGGACTGCCATCGGTGGAACGGTCCCAGTCGCTGAGCGTCTCCAGGCCGTACACCTTCGCGGCCTCGAGCCGCCGCGCCGCGTAGGTGCGCTCGCGTCCATCGTGCGGGTAGAAGTACTCCGCGGCCGCCCTGGGCAGGGCGGTGTCGGGGCTGACCACCACCGCGGCGCGGATCAGATCCTGGATGGCCTCGATCCGGCCCGGTCCATCGCGCCGGTCGACTCGACTCGTCAGGAGCGGCAGTTCGAGCTTGACGGCGCGCGAGGCAGTGCGGGCACGAGCGAAATCCTCCAGCTCTGCCGGAACACCGTCGAGCGCGCCAGCCACCATGCAGACGATGGTAAGCGGGCAGCGGTGCGGGACCCCGGCATTGTCAAGGATTGACCAAGGGTGGCGCTCTGCGAAGATCTCTCGCGCTCGCTGTCGATCCGGCGTGGATCCGTTCGACGCAGTGTTCGAACGGGGCGATCGTCGCCTCGGCCACACAGAATGGAGCACACGATGCGATTCCTCGGATACACCCTCGGTGACGAAGCAGCCCCGATGCCCGCCCCCACGCCAGAGTTGATGGAGGCGATGGGTCGGTTCATGGAGGAGGCCACGACGGCCGGCGTGATCGTCGCCACAGGCGGCATCGCCCCGACGTCCATGGGTGCACGGATCACGCTCAGCGACGGGAACTACACCGTCATCGACGGCCCGTTCACCGAAGCGAAGGAGCTGATCGGGGGCTGGGCGTTGATGGAGTGCCGCGACCTCGAAGAGGCCATCGAGTGGTCGAAGCGCTTCATCGGCGTCCTCGGCGAGGGCGAAGTCCGCGTCCGACCGGTGTTCGGCCCCGCCTGAGCCGATCTCGCTCGACGGGCCACGGTTTCGGGCCTGTGCTTGAATCGGGCCGGTGAGCGCAGTCGACCCGCGAGCCGCCGTCGAAGCGGTGTTCCGCATCGAGTCCGCCCGCCTCGTCGGCGGGCTGACTCGGACGGTGGGCGATCTCGGACTGGCCGAGGAGCTGGCCCAGGATGCGCTCGTCGACGCGCTCCGGCAGTGGCCCGTGGAAGGCACCCCGCGCAACCCCGGCGCATGGTTGATGACGGTCGCCAAACGCAAGGCCATCGACCGCTTCCGCCGCGACAGGTCGCTGGCAGCCAAGTACGCACTGGTCGGCGTCGACGTGTCCACGCTCGACTCCGACGATGACTCGGCGACGGCGGTCGGCCCGATGGAGGACGACCGTCTGCGGCTGATGTTCGTGGCGTGCCATCCCGTGTTGTCGGTCCAGGCACGGGCGGCATTGACGCTCCGGGTCATCGGCGGACTGACCACGTCGGAGATCGCACGCGCCTACCTCCAGGCCGAACCCACGATCGCGCAGCGCATCGTGCGGGCGAAGAAGACGATCGCCGATGCGGGTGTGAAGTTCGAGGTGCCGGCGGGTGCCGAACTGGCGATTCGGCTCGGCTCCGTCCTCGAGGTCATCTACGTGATCTTCAACGAGGGCTACTCCGCCACCGCAGGTGAGGACTGGCTCCGCGCCGATCTTTGCGGCGAGGCGGTGCGCCTCGGGCGGTTGCTGGCCGCTCTGGCGCCCGGCGAATCTGAGGCCCACGGCTTGCTCTCGCTGATGGAGATCCAGTCGTCGCGCCTCGCCGCACGTGTCGGTGCGGACGGCGAGCCGATCCTGTTGCTCGATCAGGATCGTCGGCAGTGGGACCGGTTGCTGATCGGTCGCGGCCTCGCCGCGCTGGACCGTTCGATGGCGCTCGCTGCCACACCCGGCCCGTACGCCCTGCAGGCGGCGATCGCTGCCTGCCACGCCCGCGCCGTGCGCGCGGCGGACACCGATTGGGAGGAGGTCGCCCGCCTCTACGGCGTGCTGGCCGCAGCCATGCCGTCGCCGATCGTCGAGCTCAACCGAGCCGTCGCGTTGTCGATGGCCTACGGCCCTGCAGCAGGACTCGACCTCGTCGACCAGCTCCGCGAAACCCGATTGCTCGACGGCTACCACCTCCTCCACAGCGTGCGCGGTGATCTGCTCGCCAAGCTCGGTCGACACGCCGAGGCAACCGTCGAATTCGACCTCGCTGCGGACCTCGCCGGCAACGAAGCCGAGCGACGGCTCTCCGCGGCACGCGCCGCGCTCAGTCGGACCAGCGCAGAAATACTCGATCAGCCCCCTTGAACGAGCCGCCATGCAGCCGACTGAGGCGTCGATGAACCTCTAGAAATCGGCAAGGCGAAAGGAGAACACAATGGCTGCCAGGGCTGGGCAAGCACACGGGAGAAAGGTCAGGCGACGATTCCGACGCGGCGCGCTGATCATGATCGGCGTCGGCGCCTTCGGCGTTGCCGGTGCCTCTGCGGCGAGCCTTGGTGGGCTCACGTCGCAGGGAGTGGGAGCCGACAACGGCACGGTGTCCAGTTGTGACACCGATGGCGTGACGATCGCCTACACGACGGCATACGACTCGACGGCCGGCCTGTACAAGGTCACCAGCGTCACCGTCAGTGGCATCAACGCTTCGTGCAACGCGAAGACCTTGAACGTCACCCTCGCCGACAGCTCGAACGCATCGCTCGGGTCCGGCTCGGCGACGATCGCCGGAACATCGCAAGCGGTGACGATCTCACCGACAGCCAACGCCAAGCTCGTCGTCGGCGCCGCACTTCTGGTCACGGGCTGACCGTGTCGAGCGTCGGGAAGGCTCACGGGCGCACTCGCCGACGGCGAGCCGTGCTGGCGCTCGAGATCGCCGGGATCGTCGCACTCGTGCTCGCGGCCGCCGTGTTGTGGCCGGTGCAGTTGGGTGGATCGTCATCAGTCATCATCGTCCACGGCGTGTCGATGGAACCGACGTTGGACAGCGGCGACGTCGTCGTGCTGCGCATCGCGTCGGACTACCACGTCGGCGACATCGTCGCCTACCGGATCCCTGCGGGCAACGCCGGTGCGGGCAACCTGATCATCCACCGCATTGTGGGCGTCTCGGCCCGCGGGTTCGTGATGCGCGGCGATCACCGCTCCACGAGCGACGCGTGGTTCCCCTCCGCACACGACATCGTCGGCCGAGTCGTGGTCCATGTGCCGCTGCTCGGCGACCGCTTCTGGAGCGCGCTTCCGTGGCTGTTCGGCGCGGTGCTCGGGCTCGGGTTGATCCTGTACTTCTGGAGCCCTCGCGATCCTGAGACCGAGGACGCAGAGACCGAGCCGTCGCTGGTCCGCTGGGCGGCCCCGAACCCGGAGGACCGCGTGGGCGAGCCGATCGACTCGGTCGAATTCGATGGGTTCCTGCAGCGACTGTTCGAGCACGAGTCCGAATCGGTGCAGCGATGAGGCGGCGAGCGGTGCCCCGACGATCATCGACGGCCACAACGGAATCCCGACCAACCGACCAACCAACACCAGGGGCGGAGCCCATGCAGCACATGCACACCACACAGGAGATCGCCGAGGCGGTTCCCGGCAGACGTCTCGGGCGACGCTTTCGACGCGGGTCAATGATCATGATGGGAGTCGGCGCGTTCGGCGTCGCCGGTGCCTCTGCTGCCAGCCTCGGTGGGCTCACGGCACAACAGATCGGCGCCGACAACGGTGCCGTCGCGAGCTGCGACACCGACGGCGTGACCCTCGCGTACACGAGCGCGTACGACGCGACGACGGGCGTGTACAGGATCACCACCGTGACCGTGAGCGGCCTCAACGTCGCGTGCAACGCGAAGACGTTGAACGTGACCCTGACCGACGCCTCGAACGCGTCGATCGGCACCGGCTCGGCGACGATCGCCAGCACCTCCCAGGCCGTGACGATGTCGCCCACGGCCAGCGCCAAACTCGTCGTCGGCGCAGCTCTGCTCGTGACGGGCTGACCTCTCGGAGGCCGCTCATGCCCAGGCGTCGATTGCTCGGGATGCTGCTCGTCGCGGCCGTGCTGGCGATGCCGGCGGCCGTCGCCGCGAAGTCACTCGGGTCGGTGACGTCGAAATCACTCGGGGCGTGGGTGCTGACCGGTGGACCGAGCGTGCCGACCGTCGTCGCCTGGACCCCGTTCACCGGCACGGACGGCACGAGCCTGGTCGGCCAGACGCTGAACGGCACCGGCACCTGGGCTTCGGACTCCGGCACGTGGACGATCTCCTCGAACCGGGCCGGCACCCCGACCAGCAGCCTCGGCAACCTCGACATCCACGTCGGAACCCAGAACGCGACGGTCGTCGTGACCCTCACGATCGGGGCGAGCGCGAACGCTGGCGTCGTCGCGCTGCGCAACAACAGCAACGTCGCGCTGTTCGCGACCTACTCGCTCGCGAGCGGAGGCACGATCCAGCTGAACAAGTTCAGCGGCACGACCACGAACCTCGCGACGGTGACGGGCGTCGGCACACCATCGACCGCTGAGTTCAAGCTGGACGCGACGACCAACACGATCAAGATCTCGTTCAACGGCACACAGGTGATGTCATACGCGCTCTCGGCCGGCGACATCACTGCGCTGAAAGCCGCTGCGAACGATCGCTTCGGCATCTTCGCCGACAACGACGGCGTGACCCGCTTCGACGACTTCCACGTCGACACCTGACGAGCTGCCCGCGCGCGGCAGGCTTCGGCGACGTGGCGACCAGTCAGCGGGCGGGTTGGAACAGCTCGACGAGGTTGCCCGACGGATCGATGACGAGCACCTGAGCGCCGCCCGGACCGGTGACGACCTCGTTCCGGAAGCGAACACCTTCCGTCGCCAGCCGGCTGATCTCGGCCTCGATGTCGTCGACGACGAGATGGATCCGGTTCCACCCTCCTGGTGCGGGTCGCTCTCCGTCGTTCATCGGTTTGCCGGCCGAGCTCTGTGGTCCGGAGAGCAGCAGTCGCAGGTTGCCGAGCGTGACCTCCGCGAACGCAGGGCTGGCGATCCCGGCGATGAACCCGAAGTGTCGGGTGTAGAAGTCCGTGCTCGCGCCGACGTCGTCGACGAGGTAGCGGACGTTGACGGTCTCTGGATCAGTCATGGCGTGTCTCCTGTGTTGTTCGGGCGCCGAGCTCGGCGAGCAGCAGCGCAACCCGGTCCTCGATGTCGTCGGCGACGCGCTGGAATGCGTCTTCGATCGCTCGTTCATCCCCTGCTGCGGCGGGATCCGGAATGCTCCAGTGCGATGCCGTC
The DNA here is from genome assembly GCA_025463415.1 of Acidimicrobiales bacterium. GTDB lineage: Bacteria > Actinomycetota > Acidimicrobiia > Acidimicrobiales > Ilumatobacteraceae > WLMZ01. The sequence continues at coordinate 69,344 of JAOBWO010000169.1, forward strand.
GGCGAGCCGGGGAACTCCGGACAGATCTCGCGCACCTTGTCGCACAGGGTGATGACCCGGTCGAATCGGCTCCGCGCAAATCGGGTGAGCGGCTTGCTGGAGCGGTCGGCGATGTCGATGGCTCGTTCGGCCAGCACGCGCACGGCGAACGGGTGGAGTGGCTTGGGGTCGCTGCCGGCGCTACGAGCAGCCACCGTGCCACCGGATCGATGCTCGACGAGCGCTTCCGCGATCTGCGACCGAGCGCTGTTGCCAGTGCACAGGAAGAGCACCCGCGGCTGACTCCGGTGGCGCACCGTGGCCCTGGATTGCTGCGAGATGTTCGAGTGGCCCGGATGGAGGGAGAGACCGACCTCGGCGAGGAGGTCGCTGCATCGCGCGACGTGGACCCGGTAGTAGACGTCGCGTCCGTCTGCCGAGCTTCGCCGAGCCGTCACGATGCCCGCCCGACGGAGCTCTCCGAGGTGGTACGACACCAAGTTCTGCGGCTTGCGCACCAACTCCACCAACTCACCCGTGCGGCGATCGCTGCACCCCAGCTCGAGGACCAGCTGCCAACGCAACGGATCGCTCAACAGGCCGAGGATCGCTGGAGGTCCGTTCGCTTCCATCGCGCGAACATATCAATCTCTTTTGATCGATTCAAGCGGAGCCTCAGAACAGAAATCGCGTCGACTGTCTCAGAGCGTCGGCAGGTTCTGTTGTCGGCCGATCAGCGCGGCGAGCGGATCGCCGCATCGCAGCAGGCGTTCACCGATGTTGTCGATGTTCCAGCGGTCACTGCGCAGTTCCGGATCGTCGAGCTCGTCCCAGGTGATGGGTACCGAGACAGGCGCTCCCGGCGCGGGTCGAACGGCGAACGGGGCGACGAGGGTCTTGTTGATCGCGTTCTGAGAGAAGTCGAGGCGGGAGAGCCCGTCTCGGTTGGCCGTCTCCCACTCCCAGCTGACGGTGTCGGGGACGACCTTCCCGATCGTGCGTGACAACTGCTCGACCCATCGCCGGGTGTCGGTGAACGAGTAGCCGTCGCGCACGGGCATCCAGATCTGGATACCGCGCTTGCCCGTCACCTTCGGGCATCCATCGATCTGCAGATGTTCCAACGCAGTGCGGTGCAGCCGGGCAAGCGTCAACAGCTCATCGAACGTGGTCCGCTCGCCCGGGTCGATGTCGATCATCGCCCACGTCGGTTGGTGAGGATGGGCGGCGGTCGATGTCCACGGATGGAGCTCGATCGCTCCGAAGTTCGCAGCCCACGCCAACGACGCAGGCGAGTCCAAGATCGCGTAGGTCTGCGTCTCGCCTGGATCGGCTTCGTCGCTGTCCCAGCGGGTCAGCCAGTCGGGAGCGTGGGCGGGCGCGGCCTTGTGCCAGAAGCCCGGCTTGGCGATGCCGTCGGGAGAGCGATGCAGGTTGATCGGGCGTCCCGCCGTGTACGGCAGGATCGACGGCGCGAACGTCGCGTAGTGGCGGACGAGGTCGCGTTTGGTTCGCGCCGGCTGACCGTCGCTCGCGGGGAACAGCACCTTGTCGAGGTTCGTCAAGCGAACGGTTCGCCCGCCGATCACCCACTCTCCCGCCTTGCGGATGGCGTCGAGCTCAGCGAGCTCGCCGGGTGTCGGAGCTGCCCAGATCGCCGAGCTGTTCCAGGTCGCGGCCGGCGCCACCTTCACCTCGTCGTTCGTGCGTCCCGACTTCACCGACAGTGGGTGATCGTCGATCCGCCAGCCGGTGAGCGCATGCTCGTCGTGCTTGTGGATGAGCAACCACTGCTCCCGCTCGCTTCTGCTGGCCCGATGACGCTGCACCACGAAGCGTCGACCGTCGGGTGTCGGAGGATGCCCGAGGGCTCGATCCGTTGTGGGAGTGCCCGATGGCTCGGGTGTCGCGTCGAAGTCGCGCTTGCGGCGGTAGGTGGTCAGACGATCCTCATCGTCGACCGTTGTCGTTGCTCCGTGGCTACCTCGACGCGGCATGGCCGGATCTCTACCCGGCCAGCCGATCATGAAACGATCGCGGGCCATCGAACAACGGTGCGCAGACGCCTCACCGCAGGCGGAGGCGACACCGAGATCAGAGCCGGCCCAGACCCTCCGCGGCGCGGTCGCACCACCAGCCCAGCTCGTCCTCGTCGCCCAAGGCCTTCTCCCAACCGAACTGCACCACGGCGCCCAGCATCGCGAGGGACAGCTGGCGGTCCCACCACGCCTCGGTCGCGATGCCGTGGCGCTCCAGCGCGGTGCGGAAGTCGGCGATCACCCGCTCCTTGGTGTGGCCCGCCGGCAGCTTCGCTCGGTTCAGCGCCAGGTACCACCCGAGCTCATGGCACGCAGGACCGGCACCGAGGTACACCCAGTCGATGAGCACCGTCCGTTCTGCGGTGCTGCCGAGGTTGCCCGCCTTCCAGTCCCCGTGCAGGAAGCACGACGGTGTCGTTGCGAGCGCCGCGGCCAACGGAGTCACGTCGTAGCGCAACGCGTCGATGGCAGCCGCGACCGTGCCGGGTGTGCGTTCGGCGAAGCGCAGCCAGCCCTCGTCGGCGATCTGAGGGACTCGTTCGGGCCAACCGAGCGCTCTGTCCCCGTCGATCGCGGCATGGCCGAAGAACTCCCAGCGGGCGCCGTACGGCATCAGGCCGATGTCGTCCTGCCAACCCCACGTCGCCGCGGACATCGCCGCGAGGTGGTCGAGGAAGTCGAGGTGCTGCTGCTCACCGAACGCGACGTCACCGAGCGCCGCCAGCGCCGTCGACAGGTCACGCATCAGGATCGCGGCACCGAGACCGTCGCGGCCGACGCCGCCGGACATGCCCACGATCCCGTGGTCGATGACGGAGGGCGTCACGTCGTACAACCCGGCGACCCAGGCGCGGATCGAACGGCACTCGACGTCGCCGGTGGCTCGCATCGCGAAGTCGTCGTCGACGTGCAGGTACTTCAGGATCATCGGCTCGTCGCCGAACCAGACCCGCTCGAAGTGGGACCCGGAGCGGCTGTCCGCCGGATGGAAGGGCTCTCGGCGGATGGCACCGTCGAGGAGCTCGTCGACCGAGCCGGCCAACGGTCTGGGTTGCAACGTCGTCTGCATGGAGCCGATCATCGTCCAGCCTCGCCATCGGCGCCAGCAGTTCCGCGTCCCGAGCAACCGTCGGATTCCCTGCTGCACTCGGGGGCTCCGCTGGGCCGCCGCTGACGACCGATGCATGCGGCAGCCGCTCGGTGGGTAGCGGGCGCCCATGACGACGAGCGAGCGTGAGCAGTTCCGGCAGCGCAACGAGCGGCGAGCGGAATCGGATTTCGAACAGGGGCCGATCACGGCCGATCAAGCGACCGTGCCGGTGCTCGACGCGCTGCGAGCACGAACGAACTCGGGGGCTCGACGTGGAGCTGGCCGATCACCGCCGGATCATGCTGCCCGTGACCATCGGAGACACAGACGAGTCCATCGATCAGGCGACCGTGGCGCTCGGCGCCCTCGTCGGGCCCCATCGTGGGTCAACAGGATCTGCGTTCCGACCTGTGCTGCCGCCGCCTTCCGCGCTGCGAACAGAACAGAGGACGCGCCCGCGAGACGCGTTCTTCGCCGAGTCCGTCGCGGTGACCCTGGAGGAGGCCGTCGGAGGCTGCAGTGCGGAAGCCGTGACGCCGTACCCACCGGGCATACCGCTGCTCGTACCCGGCGAGGTCGTGACCGCGGAGATCGTCGACGCGCTCGATCAGCACGCCGCGGCCGGCGGTGTCACCGTGGGCGCCGGGGACTCGACCCTGCGCACGTTTCGGGTCGAGACCTGAACCGACCTGAACGCACGAATCAGACCATCGCCTGGGTCTGCGAGTCCCGCTCGCGATATTCGATCAGGAGCAGCGTGGCGTCGTCGTTGAGCCCTTCGTCGACGTAGTCGATGACGTTGGCCGACAGCCGCCGGGCGGTCTCCGCGACGGGAACGCCGTCGAGGGCCGCGCGAACGAGGAAGTCGGACAGCCGCTCGCGCCCGAAGTGCTCGCCGTCCGGCGATCGGGACTCGGTGATCCCGTCGGTGTAGAACAACAGGCGATCGCCGCGTTGCAGCTGGTGCGTCGCGACTTCGACGACGGGGCCACCAAGTCCGAGCGGCATGGACGGGGTGCAGGTGAGCTCGCCGGCGTAGGTGCCGTTGCGGACGAGCATCGGCAACACGTGCCCTGCGTTCACCCACGTGAGGATCCCTGTGTCGAAGTCGAGGGAGCCGAACTGGCCGGTGACGTAGTACGAGTCACCGAACCTGGTCTGGATCAGCTGGTCAGCGCCACGAAATGCGGCGACGATGTCGGTGCCGGTGCGGCGGGCGCTGCGAAGGCTGTTGATGGCGGCCGCGGACATCAGCACCGCAGACATCCCATGCCCGATCGCATCGACGATCGCGAACTGCAGTTGGGCACCGTTGATCGCGTAGTCGAACGAGTCGCCGCCGATCTCGTAGGCGGGCTCGAGGATCCCGCTGACGGCGACGTCGTCGGTGGAACAGGACAGCGGGGGAAGCAGATCCCACTGCACTTCGGCCGCAGCCGTGAGCGGCTCCGATCGGCGTGCTCGAACCCAGAGGTCGCTGTAGCGGCTGGTGACGATCAGCGTCATGACGAACACCGCCACGACCCGCTCCCAGCCATCTGGGAGGTTCCCGGCCCATGGCTCGTAGTCCAGCTCGAGAATTCCGATCCGATCGGTGCCGTCCACCAACGGGATTGACACGACAGTCGGCGAATCGCCGGTGACGGTGACCTCACCGCTCGTGAAAGCCCGGCCTGCGATCGTGCCGACCATCAGGTTCGGGCCGCCGACGGGGCCGCTCACGTCGATCTCCTGCAGACAGCGCAGCGAGTAGTCGGCGACGAACAGTCGGGCGTCTTGCGCGTTCAACACGTGTCGTACCGCGTCGACGAGCGTCGGCCCATCGCCTGGAGTGAGACGAGCCGCTGCGTCGAGCAACCGTGCGAGATCCGGTGCCAGGTCGTGTTCGCTCGGCGTGCCGGAACCGTTGATCTCATCTCCCTTGGCCGCTTGGTTGCCGACCTTACCCTCGGTCACGACCGCGTCCATTTTCGATCCCGAGGTAGATTCGGACGCGGGTCGGGCGAACCGGGTCCGTCCCGCAGTGTCAATGAGTGACGGGAGGTCTCGATGTCTGAGCATGAGCAGTCTCCGCTGCAGCGCAGTCTCGCGGAGCTTTCGGCGTTCTTGGTGAGCGAGCAGAGCATCGCCGACAGCCTCACCAGGATCTCCAGCCTCGCCGTCGACGCGCTTGCTCCGGCCATGTTCGCCGGGATCACGATGATGGTCGACGGCCGAGTCACGACTCGGGCGTTCACCGACCCGACGTGCCCCGAGATCGATCATGCCCAGTACGAGAGCGGTCGCGGTCCGTGCATGGACGCGTTCAGAGGCGGCGCCGTGGTCGTGGTCGAGTCGTTGCGGGGTGATGACCGTTGGCCGGAGTTCGCAGCTGCCGCAACAGCACACGGTGTGCGCAGCACGTTGTCGTTGCCGATGCTCACCGGCGGAGCGCCGATCGGCGCGTTGAACTTCTACGCGAGCACTGCCGGAGCGTTCGGCGAATCCGACGTGGACGTCGGCAGGATGTTCGCTGCTCAGGCGTCGGTTGTGCTGGTCAACGCTCAGGCCTACTGGGGAGCCCGCCTCAGGAGCGAGGACCTGGAGCGAGCGTTGGCCGGTCGAGAGGTCATCGACATGGCCAAAGGGATCATCGTCAACTCGATGGGGTGCGATCCCGACACGGCGTTCGACGTGCTCGTCAAGCAGTCACAAGCGGAGAACCGCAAGTTGCGCGACGTCGCCGCCGACATCGTCGCGCGCGCCCAACGGCCACGATGATGACCTCGTCGAGAAGTCGACAGAAAGGTGAATGATGTCCGAACGATTGGTGACCACACTGCTGCAGTTGGCTCAGGTGCTGCAGACCGAGCGCACCCTCGGGGTGGCGCTCGCGAACATCGTCGAAGCTGCGACACATTCGGTGCCTGGCTGCGACGCCGGCACGATCGCGATCTCGATCGGGGGCAGACCAGCGACCGCCGCGATGACTGGGACCGTCGCGTTGGAGCTCGACCTCGTTCAATACGACAACGACGACGGACCATGCCTCACCTCGTTTCGAAGTGCCAGCGCGTTGCGCCTCGACCTCTACGAGCAGGGCGACGTGTTCCCTCACATCGCCATCGCCGCGCAGCGCGTCGGCGTCCGGGCCGTGCTCTCGGTCCCGGCCATCTGGGGCGGCGAAACGATCGGCACGCTCAACCTCTACAGCCGCACCCGACCGTTCGACGAGACCGCCCAAACGGTCGCCGCGGTGCTGGCGGCACAAGTCGCCATCGCCGTCAGCCGCTCCCCCGAGTTCGTCGCGGCGCGGGCCGTCGTCGAAGAGGCCCAACGCGACGCCGATGACCACTCCCAGGTCGCCCTCGCGACCGGTCTGCTGATCAGCAGCCAGGACTGCACACGCGAACAAGCCGAAAGCCTCCTGGAACGCGCCGCGGCAGACGACGAGCAAACCATCTTGCAGATCGCAGAACGCATCATCGAGCAACACAACAGCGCGCGCTGAAGCCGACTCCATGCGGTGAAGGACGTACGGGGTCACGTCTGCCTGCTCTTCATCCGACGAGACGAGATTCAAGAACCAGTCCCGGATGCCGATGTGGAGTGAGAGCCACCCGGCCCTCTTGGTGGATCAGCGTTGGGACATTGACATGAGAGCGACTCGGAGTACTCGGCGCCCATGGACTCGTTGGACGCTCGTCGCGGGCGTCGTGTTCCTCGGCGGAACAGTGGCCGCGTTCGGCGGCGCCTCGGCGATCTCCCGCGCGGATGTCCTGCGTCACGATCGCGCGTTCGCGAGTTCAGCCCGGGAAGTAGCCGCGACGCTCGACCTCACACTCCAGCGAGAGGCAGATCTGATCGTCGACACCGCCGGCCGACTGGCCGGCGAACCGAACCTCACCGGCGCGTCGTTCGTCGAGTGGGCGGCGTCCATCCACGCGCTCGATCGCTATCCCGAGGTGCTGTCACTCGACTACCTCGTGCTCGTCGACCAGGACTCGCTCGCGCGGTGCATCCTCCGGGGACATGTCGTGCGAACCGGAGCAGTGGCACTCGCGCAGGACCACAACCCGTGCGCAGCCGATGAAGATCCCCGAATCATGTGGGCACGCGATTTCGGTCTTGCGAGCTACACCTCTCCCGCCGATTCGCCGGGATCGACGATGACGGTTGTGACGCCCGTGTACCGACACGGCACCGTTCCGACGACCGCGAACGAACGCCAGAGCGAGTTCGTCGGCTGGATCCAGGTGCGCATCGTCCCCGACCTCGTGCTCGAACGCGCCACCACCGGACACAAGGAGCTCTCGGTGGAGCTGCGTTACAGCGACGGATACTCAGTCGTGAGCATCGGCCGCAGCGAGCCGGCGGCTGCGGCCCGCCAACTGTCCGCTCCGATCGAGGGCGGATGGACGGTCACCGTCCACGAGAACACGACGCCGGACGACGGCATCCTGTCGAACGGCAAGTCGCTGGGCCTGGCCCTCGGCGGCACCCTCGGCAGTGCCCTGTTGGCAGTGCTCATCATCGTCCTCGGTGAAGGTCGCAAACGCGCATGGGCCGCCGCCAACACCACGTCCGACGAGCTGCAGTGGCAAGTGATGCACGACTCGCTGACGAACCTTCCCAACCGTCACCTGATCGGCGATCGCCTCCGTCAGATGCTCTTGCGAGGTCGCCGGAATGGCACCGAGGGAGCCGCGCTCTACGTCGATGTGGATGGCTTCAAGGACGTCAACGATGCACTCGGGCTCGCTGCAGGCGACCACCTGCTCCAAGCCGTAGCGACCCGGTTGACCGAGAACCTGCGCGAAGCCGACACCGTTGGTCGAATGGGCGGGGACGAATTCGTCGTTCTCGTCGAGGGAGGCGATGACCAAGAGGCTGCGAGTGCCGTCGCAGCCCGAGTGCTGGAAGCCATGCACGAACCATTCGACATCGACGAGGCACCATCTCCGATCTCGGTGACCACGAGCATCGGCGTCGCCGTGGGCGACCGAGACAACCCAGCCGATCTCCTCCGCGATGCCGATGTCGCGCTGTCACAAGCGAAGGTGGCCGGCAAGGACCGCTTCGAAGTCTTCGACGAACGAAGTCAGGCGAGCATCGACGCACGGCAGACCCTGCAGTTCGATCTCCGGAGCGCGCTCGACTCGAATGAGTTCCAGCTTCACTATCAATCCGTGCACCGTCTGGATGACCTCGCGATCATCGGCTCCGAGGCACTGATCCGGTGGCAGCACCCGACGAGGGGATTGATCGGACCGGACGAGTTCATCCCACTGCTCGAATCGAACGGAAGCATCGTCGCCGTCGGATGCTGGGTGCTCCGCGAAGCCTGCACCCAGACGATGCTCTGGCGCGATCTCGGCTACGACCTCACCGTCGCGGTCAACGTGTCCGCTCGTCAACTCGATCGCGACTCCATCGTCGACGATGTGCGCCAGGCACTCCAGGACAGCGGGCTCGCTCCCGGAAAGCTCGTCCTCGAGGTCACCGAGACTGCGTTGATGCGCGATGTCGACACCACGGCGCGCCGGCTCCATCAGCTGAGAGATCTCGGCGTCGAGATCGCGATCGATGACTTCGGCACCGGCTACGCGTCCCTGACCTACCTCCACCTTTTCCCTGTCGACTGGATCAAGATCGACCGCAGCTTCACTGCCGCGATCGGTCGCTCATCGGCCGGCGACCGCATGGTCCACGCCATGGCACAACTCGGCCAGAACCTCGGTCTGCGTACCGTCGCCGAAGGCATCGAAACAGCCGAACAGCTCGAGTTCGTGCGCGCCGAAGGCGTCGAGGACGCGCAGGGCTACTTCATGTCCAGGCCACAACCGCCGTCGGAATTCGAGCGGCACCTCGTGCGCTCGACATCGCCGAGCCATTTTCATTGGCCGCCCTCGGCCAGCCATGGCGAGTCATCGAAGTCCACGAACGACAGTCGGGAAGTAGCCGTCACCTGAACTTGCGCGCAGCTGCGCCACATCTACGTTTGCGCCATCCGGTTCGCGGGCAGAGCATCCGCATGCGAGTGAGGACCAACGTGACGCGCGCCGCCGGAATCGCCGCAATCCCGTTGCTGTTGTTGGCCTGTTCCAGCGACAC
>JAOBWO010000235.1 GCA_025463415.1 Acidimicrobiales bacterium
TCGCCGCGGATGAACAGCGACGAGCTCGTGGTGTACAGCGCCTGACCGTCGTCGTCGGTGGCATGGCCCTCGAGCACGACCACCGCGGCCTTGCCCTTGTCGTACATCGCGGCCAGCTTGCCGACGACGCTGGCGTTGCCCGCGACCGGCAGTGGGCGATGCAGGGTGACCGACTGCGAGCCGTGGACGAGCATTGCCGGGTTGAAGGTGCCGACGTTGGCCATCGCGCCGGTGCCGCCGGGGATCACCACCGGGTAGGTGGGGAGCACCTGTTGGGCGACGTCTTTGGTGTTCTCCGTCGTGTACTGCAGCTCGCCCGTGCCGGCACCGAGGCTGACGGCGTAGAGGAGCGTGTCCTTGCTGGTCCAGCTGACCGGTGTCGGCTCGGACTGGCTACCAACTGCATCTGGGTTCAATGGCATGGCCGCAACCTTAGGAGCGGAGCGAACCTATCGACGAGGTTGGGGCCACGAGCCGTCCTCGCCGTCCATGCCGGCGGCAGGACGGGCACGGCTGACGAGGTCGGCGACGATCGGGCCGAGCTTGGTGGGATCTTCCTCGGGCGCCACGCGCGGGCCACGGTGCCAGCCCTCCGCGATCGCCAGGGTCTGCCCGCTGGCCTCGAACACCTGGCCGGTGACGCCGGCGGATTCCATCGACGCGAGCCAGGTGACGATCGGAGCGATCCAGCGGGGAGAACGCATCTCGCGCTCCTCGTCGGTCTCCGGCGCCGGTCCGAGGCCTTCTGTCATCCGGGTCAGGGCGACGGGCGCGACGGCGTTGACCGTGACGCCGTAGCGGACCAGCTCCAGTGCGGCGATGTTCGTGAACGCGGCGATGCCGGCCTTGGCCGCTCCGTAGTTCGTCTGGCCGGGGTTGCCGTAGATGCCCGACACCGACGTGGTGTTGATGATCCGGCCGTCGGTCGGCTTGCCGGCCTTGCTGCGCTCGCGCCAGTAGGCAGCCGCCCAGCGGCTGGGGCCGAACGTGCCCTTGAGGTGGACCGCGATGACGGCGTCCCATTCCTCCTCGGTCATGTTGATCAGCACCCGGTCGCGCAGGATGCCCGCGTTGTTGACGACGACGTGGAGGTCACCGAAGGCCTCGACGGCGGTGTTGATCAGCCGCTGAGCGCCTTCCCAGGACGCGACGTTGTCGCCGTTCGCGACGGCTTCGCCGCCCATGCCTTCGATCTCGGCGACGACCTGCTCGGCCGGGGACTTGTCGCCACCGGACCCGTCGATGTTGCCACCGAGGTCGTTGACGACCACCTTGGCACCCTGGCTGGCCAGGCTCAGGGCGTGCTCGCGGCCGATGCCACGACCCGCCCCGGTGACGATTGCGATCCGGCCCTCACACAGACGATTGCTCATGGGCGACATCATAAAGTGCGCCCCATCGGCCCCGATCAATCCGGGTCGTCCTGCAACGGCGCCGTAGCCTGCCAGGGTGCTCCCGGAACGTGTCACCGACGTCGTCATCATCGGAGCCGGACCGGCCGGATCGGCTGCCGCACGCGTGCTGGCCGCCGCCGGACGCGAGGTGGTGATCGTCGACAAGGCCGTGTTCCCGCGCGACAAGTGCTGCGGCGACGGGCTGACCACGTTGGCGCTGCGCGAGCTGGAGACGATCGGGTTCGACCCCCACGACGTGCCGAGCTGGACCACGGTCGAGTCGGCCTGGTTGCGCTCCCCGAGCGGCCACGAGGTCGAGGTGCCGCTCCGCGGTGACGGCCAGTTCGCTGCGGTCACGCCACGGATCGAGCTCGATGCAGCGCTCGTCCGGCACGCCGTCGCGGCGGGTGCAACGCTGCTGGACGGGCACGCGTTCGCGGGCCTGGCCGAGAGCGATCCGGCTGAGGAGACGATCGCCGTCGAGGTCGCCGGCGTCGGCACGATCCGCGCCCGTTATGTGATCGCCGCCGACGGGATGTGGTCACCGGTGCGCAAGGCGCTCGGCGAGAGCACCCCTGGCTACCTCGGGGAGTGGCACGGCTTCCGCCAGTACGCGACCAACGTGACCGGTCCCGCCGCCGAACGGCTCTACGTGTGGTTCGAGCCCGACCTCCTTCCCGGGTACGCGTGGTCGTTCCCACTCCCCGATGGTCGGGCCAACGTCGGCTTCGGCGTGCTGCGCGACGGCACGCGCAAGGTGCAGGACATGAAGACCACGTGGCCGGACCTGCTGCAGCGCGACCACATCCGCGCCGCGCTGGGTCAGGACGCGCAGATGGAGGGGCGGCACACCGCCTGGCCGATCCCCGCGCGGATCGATTCGACGACCCTGGCCAGCGGGCGCGTGCTGTTCGTGGGGGACGCAGCAACGGCCACCGACCCGCTGACCGGCGAGGGCATCGGCCAGGCGCTGCTGACGGGGCGGCTGGCTGCCGAGGCCGTGTTGGCCGGCGGCGGTCTCGATGCCGAAGCGACCCGTTCGCAGTACCGGCGTGACGTCGCTCACCACCTGTTCCCCGACCACCGGATGTCGGTCGCGCTCGGCAAGGTGGTCGCCACCGACCGCGGAGCTCGCGGCGCAGTGCGGATCGTCGCCGTCAGCGGCTGGACCCGTCGCAACTTCGCGCGGTGGATGTTCGAGGACGAGCCGCGCGCCATCGCGCTCACGCCGTCGCGGTGGCACCGGGGGATGTTCCGCCGCAAGGGGGCGTACGCCGCAGAGGTACGGTGACCCGCATGCACACCCGACTCACCGAGCTGTTGGAGATCGAGCACCCCGTGATGTTGGCGGGCATGGGCGGGGTCAGCTACCACGCGCTCGTCGCCGCGGTCAGCGAGGCCGGCGGGATCGGCACGCTGGGCGCCAGCACGATGCGCCCGGGCCAGCTGCCCGAGGAGATGCAGCTCGTCCGGTCGCTGACCACCAAACCGTTCGGCGTCGACCTTCTCACTGCGTTCGAGGGCCAGGTGGAGTCGGGCATCCAGGACGTGATCGATGGCGGGGCGCGCATCTTCGTCGCCGGCCTGGGCGTGCCCCGTGAGGTCGTCGACCTGTTGCACGCGAACAACATCATCGTCGGCAGCATGTGCGGCAAGGTCCGCCACGCCGTCGCCGCGGTGACGAGCGGCTGTGACTTCGTCGTCGCCCAAGGCACCGAAGCCGGAGGGCACACCGGGCTCGTGGCGACGATGGCGCTCGTGCCACAGGTGGTCGACGCTGTTGGCGACAAGGTGCCCGTGGTGGCGGCCGGCGGCCTGTTCGACGGGCGCGGCCTGGCCGCCGCGCTGGCCCTCGGCGCAGACGGCGTGTGGATCGGCACCCGTTTCATCGCCACCCCGGAAGCACAGGCCGTCAACGGCTACAAGGACGCGCTGCTCGCCGCGCTCGAGGACGACACGGTGATCAGCAAGAGCTACACCGGCAAGACGTGTCGCGTCGTGCGCAACGACTGGACCAACCACTTCGAGCAGAACCCCGCTGAGCTGCAGAAGTTTCCGCAGCAGGCGTTCGCTGCCGCTCGCGCCGGGGTGAACCACCTCGGCTGGCCGAGCGGCACCGATGTGGACGCCGCACGCGAGTTCATGCCCGCCGGCCAGGGCGTCGGCGCGATCAACGAGATCACACCGGCCGGCGACATCGTGCGATCCATGGTGGCCGAGGCGGAGGCCGTCATCGGCCGCCTGACGGCAGTGACGCGATGACCGCAGGCGCGCGGCAGACAGAGGCTCAACTGCTGATCGAGCGGATCTGGGCCAACCACATCGAGCCCGCGCTGCACGACTACATCCGCATCCCGAACGTGTCCGAGGCGTTCGATGCGGACTGGCGCGAGCACGGTCACATGCAGCGCGCAGTGGACCTGGTTCGCGACTGGTGCGCGGCCCGGCCGATCGCCGGATTGACCATCGATGTGCACGAGATCGAGAGCCGTACGCCGTTGATCGTGATCGAGATCCCCGCCGCGAACGGCGGCTGGAACGACGACCCGGTGCTGCTATACGGCCACCTCGACAAGCAACCGGAGATGGTCGGCTGGCGCGAGGGCCTCGGCCCCTGGACACCGGTTGAAGAGGACGGTCGCCTGTACGGGCGCGGTGGTGCCGACGACGGCTACTCGGCGTTCGCCTCGCTGGCGGCCATCGAGGTCGCTCAGGCGACGGGCATGGCCCACAACCGCTGCATCGTCCTGATCGAGGCCAGCGAGGAGAGTGGCAGCCCCGATCTGCCCGCCCACCTTGTCGCGCTGCGCGAGCGCATCGGCACGCCCTCATTGGTGCTGTGCCTGGACAGCGGCTGCTTGGACTACGAGCGGCTGTGGGTCACGACATCGCTGCGCGGCATGGCAGCGTGCACCCTGACCGTGCAGATCCTCACGGAAGGCGTGCACTCCGGCGAGGCCAGTGGCATCGTGCCCTCGTCGTTCCGCATCATCCGCGAGCTCCTCGACCGCGTCGAGGACTCGACCACCGGCCGGGTCCTCGTTCCCGAGTTGCACGTCGAGATCCCGGCGGATCGCACCGCCCAGGCCGCAGCCACCGCGGCCGAGTTCCCCGCACCGATCTCGACCCACTTTCCGTTCGTCCCCGGGGCGCGGCCGATGGTCGACGATGCAGCGGCGCAACTGATCGCGCACACGTGGCTGCCGAGCCTGAGCATCACGGGCGTCGCCGGCATCCCCGACGTCAGCATCGCCGGCAACGTCCTGCGCCCGTCGACCAGCCTGCAGCTCAGCTTCCGTCTCCCGCCGACGTGCAACCACGAGGCTGCCGGAGCCGCACTGCGCACGGTGTTGGGGGCATCGCCACCGTACGGCGCGACCGTCACGACGTCGATCGACACGGCGCCCGGCTGGAACGCTCCCCCGTTCGCGTCCTGGCTCGACGAGGCATTGCAGAACGCCTCGATCGAGCACTTCGGCCAGCCCTCGCGAGCGTTCGGCGAGGGCGGCACGATCCCGTTCATGGGCATGCTCGGCAAGATGTTCCCGGATGCCCAGTTCGTGATCACCGGAGTCCTCGGGCCTGGCAGCAACGCGCACGGTCCCAACGAGTTCCTCGACCTGGCCTGTGCGCGCAAGGTCACCGGCTGCCTGGCCCGGATCCTGTCGGCCCACGCCGGGCGTGCCTGAACCGGTGCCTGACAGCGAAGGCTCACACCGGCGAGTGGCGCGCGATGAGGGGCCGCGATGGGTCACACCGGCGAGTCATCCATGAGTGATTCCGTCGATCTCGCCGCGTGGCGCGCGCTGTGCCGCGAGCTGGAGGCCGTCGGGGAACGGATCTGCGAACCCGACTTCCCCAGCGATCCCAGGGGTCGCGCCGAGGGCTTCCGCCACCTGCTGCGGATGCTCACCTTCGCGTCGCAGTGGTCGGTGGAGTTCGGTGATCCCGACTTCCCCGCCTTCGTGCGCACCACCGACGACGCGGTGATGTTCGGCGGCCCCAGCGCCGACAACCGCAACCTGCGCGCCCGGGTCGACGGCACCGGCACGTACCGCATCGCCGGGCGCGTCGGCAGCGCCCTGGACGTGCTCTTCACGGCTACCGGCGGCGACATGGCCCTCGGCCAGACGAGCGTCAGCCACGAGGTCTCGGCCAGTGAGCTGTCGCTGGAAGCGGACGGTTCGTTCGAGCTGATCGTCGGCGGCAGCGAGCGTCCTGCCAACTGGCTGCCGATGGCCCCGGAGACACGTCGCATCCAGGTCCGCCAGATCTTCTCCGACTGGGCCGCGCAGGAGCCCGGCTGGTTCGACATCGAACGGCTCGACCGCGCCCAGCCGTATCCGCCGCCGCTCGGGCCGGAGCAGATGGGCCAGATGCTCGGCGAGGTCAGCCGGTGGGTGGCCACGTCCGCCACCTACTGGAACGAATACCAGCGCGAGATCCTCGGGCGCGTGCCGCCGAACACGATCGAGGCCCCGAGTGCGCAGGAGGGTGGCGGGCTCAGCATCCGGTACGGGTTCGGGCACTGGCTGCTGGGCCCCGACGAGGCCCTCTCGATCACGTTCCGGCCGCCGCGGGCGCGCTACTGGTCGCTGCAGCCGTACAGCCTCGGCTGGTTCGAGGTGCTCGACTACCGCAACCGGCAGACCACGATCAACAACGCACAGGCGCTCGTCGACGACGACGGTCTGGTCCGCATCGTGCTGTCGGCGATCGACCCCGGCACGCCCAACTGGATCGACACCGCAGGCCACGCCGAGGGGCAGCTGATCTTCCGTTGGATCTGGGCCGACGAAGCGGAGTCGGTGGCGCCCGAGTGCGTCGTGGTCCCGGTCGCCGACCTCACCGCTGAGGTGCCGATCGATCGCGCTGCCGTCGTGCGCCGCCGCCGCACCAGCGTCGCCCGACGGCATCGCCGATGAGCTGGGAGCCGGGTCGACGGCCCGCCTGGGTGCAGCACGCGATCGACGGCGAGGGCGGGCCGGTGTACGCGTTGGCCGCGCAGCCACTGGTCGTCGAGGAGCTGCTGGCCGAGGCGCAGGTGCGTGCCGGTCTGGACGACTGGGGCGAGGCTCACGAGTGGCTCGAGCCGCTGCGGCGGTTCGTGGACTCGGTGGAGGCCGAGGCGGGGCTCCACATCGTCGGCCGGTGGCGGGTGCGCGAGGTGATCCTGCGCGCCCTGGAGAACCGGCTGCGGATCCACCACGCCGTCACCCTGGACCCGGGCGTGCTCGATGAGCGAATCGTCACGCCGGTCATCGTCACCGGTAGCCCGAGGGCCGGCACGTCGGTGATGCACGAGCTGCTCGCCCTGCTGCCAGGGACGCGTGCACCGCTGGCGTGGGAGTACTGGTGGCCGGCGCCACCACCGCGACCGGACGCCGACGGGGTGACCATCGCCGACCCCCGGATCCCGCTCGCTGATCGCGACGTGCGACTGTCGGCGTCGCTCAACCCCTCCTTCGACGGCATGCACGTGCAGGGTGCGCGAGTGCCGCGTGAGGATCCCTCGGCGATGTTGATGACGTTCCGGTCCGACGTCCTGGCCGCCCACTACCCGACACCCAGCTACGGCGCCTGGCTGGCCATGTGCGACATGCGGCCCGCGTACGAGTACCACCGTCTCGTGCTGCAGCTGTTGCAGCGTCTGCAGCCGGACCGCACGTGGGTGCTCAAGGCGCCGAGCCACCTCGCCCACCTCCCGCTCCTGCTGGATCTGTACCCGGATGCTCGCGTCGTCGTCTGCCACCGGGATCCACTGGCGATGATCAGCTCGGTCACCAGCCTGACGGCGACGTTGCGGTGGGGGCACGCGGAATCCGTCGACTACCACGCCCTCGCCCGCGAGAACATGGCCCAGTTCGGTCGCAACCTGGACGCTGTCCTGGCGGCGCGGCGCAGCGGTCTGCTGACCGACGAGCAGGTGGTCGACGTGCGGTTCGACGAGTTCGTCCGTGACCAGAGTGGGGTCGTCAGCTCGATCGCCCGCCACTTCGGCCTCCCCGCAGACGCGAGGCTCGGTGAGCGCATCGCCGAACACCTCGGTGGCGAGCCGGCGGCCAAGAGCGGCGGCCATCAGCACAGCATCGACGATCTCGGCCTCGACGAGTCAGCAGAGCGCCGACGCTTCGCCGACTACATGACGTACTTCCGGATCCCCGAGGAGCGCTGAACCCGCGCTGAACCTCGCTGCGACAGCAACGTCAGGGCGAAGCCCAGCGGCAATGCCCGGCCCGTAGAGTCTGCGCCGTGGATCAACAGGTTGTGGCGCAGGACCAGGCAGCAGCGACGGCAGCCACCGTCGAGAAGGTGTTCTTCGAGCTGCGCAAGATCATCGTCGGCCAACCGCGGATGCTGGAGCGGATCATCGTCGGCTTGCTCTCCCGTGGGCACTGCTTGCTCGAGAGCGTGCCCGGGCTCGCCAAGACACTCGCCGCCGAGACGTTGGCGAAGGTCACCGGCGGCACCTTCGCCCGGATCCAGTTCACCCCCGACCTCCTCCCCAGCGACATCGTCGGCACCCGCGTCTACCGCGTGTCGAGCGAGAAGTTCGACGTCGAGCTCGGGCCGATCTTCGTCAACTTCCTCCTCACCGACGAGATCAACCGGGCCCCTGCCAAGGTGCAGTCCGCGTTGCTCGAGGTGATGGCGGAGCAACAGGTCACGATCGGCGGGGTCACCCATCAGGTGCCCAAGCCGTTCTTCGTCGTGGCCACTCAGAACCCGATCGAGAGCGAGGGCGTCTACCAGCTGCCCGACGCACAGCGCGACCGCTTCATGATGAAGATCCTGCTGACCCACCCGACGCCGGACGAGGAGATGGTGATCCTCGACCGGATGACGGTGAACCCGCCGCAGCCGGCGCAGATCATCGACCTCGCCGGGTTGCAGGCGCTGCAGGCCACCGCCGACGCGGTGTTCATCGACCGCAGCGTGCAGCAGTACGCGGTCGACCTCGTCCAGGCCACGCGGCACCCCGAGCGCGCCGGCCTCGCCGATCTCACCCCGATGGTGGCGCTCGGTGCCAGCCCACGTGCGTCGATCGCGCTCGTGCGTGGCGCGAAGTCGCTCGCCCTGCTCCGCGGCCGCAGCTACGCCACACCCCAGGACGTCTTCGACCTCGCCCCCGAGGTCCTGCGCCATCGGCTCGTGCTCACCTACGACGCGCTGGCTCGCGACATCACCGTCGAGCACATCCTGCACCGGCTGCTCAGCACCGTGCCCGCGACGCGGGTGTCGCCGCGCACGCCTACTCCTTCGGTGCGCTCCGTCTTCGAGAGCTGAACGTGGATCCCTCCGACGCCGCCCCGGTCGAATGGCCGACAGGACCACCAACGGACGCGCTCGCGGAGATGCTGCGCACGCTGGAGCTGACCGTGACTCGCAAGCTCGACGGGTTCTTGCACGGCCAGCACCAGGGGATCACCCCCGGGCAGGGCAGTGAGATCGGCGAGAGCCGGATGTACCAGGTCGGTGACGACGTGCGCCGGATCGACTGGAACGTCACCGCACGCACGCGCGAGCTGTACGTGCGCGACCAGATCGCCGACCGCGACCTCGAAGGCTGGCTGGTCGTCGACGTCTCGTCGTCGATGCGCTTCTCGACCGTCGGTCCGGAGAAGGTGTCGCTGGCGCTCGGTGCCGCAGCGTCGGTGGGCTTCCTCACCGCCCGTAACCAGAACCGGCTCGGTGCCGTCCTCGTGGCCGGTCCAGACCTGAAGACGTTCCCGCCACGGCCGGGGCGACCGCAGGTGCGCGCGATCCTGCACGCGATCAGCATGCCGCCCGACTCTGCGGGGCGCGGCCGTGCCGATCTCGCCGCGGCGTTGCAACGCGTGGGCGCCGTCTCGCGCCGACGTGGGTTCGTCACCGTGATCAGCGACTTCCTCTCCCCCGACTGGAAGGACGCGCTCGGCATGCTCGCCCTGCGCAACGACGTGCTGTGCATCGAGATCGTCGATCCACGTGAGCTCGACATCCCGCCGGTCGGCTACATCGCGCTGACCGATCCCGCGACCGGCCGCATCCGCGAGGTGCAGATGACCGCAGCCCTCCGTGATCGCTACCGCAAGGCGGCGACGGAGCAGCGCAGCGCGATCCGCGACTCGATCCGCCGCGCTGGTTCGGACCACCTCCTGCTCAGCACGGATCAGGACTGGGTGGGCGCGCTGATCCAGCACGTGCGCCGCCGGAAGGTGCAGGTCGCCGGCGTCGGCGGAGGGCTGCGCAGATGACGGCCGTCACGTTCCTGAACGGTGGCCGGCTGTGGTTGCTCGTCCTGGTGCCGATCCTCGCGGCGGTCTACATCGCCAGCCAGTACGCGCGGCAGAAGCACGTCGTGTCGTTCACCAACATCGACCTGCTCGACTCGCTGGCCCCGAAGCGGCCCGGTTGGCGACGGCACGTCGTCGCCGGCAGCTACCTGGCCGCGGCGATCTTCGGCATCATCGCGATCGCTCGACCTGTCGACCGCTCGATCCAGCAGACCCGGTCCGGCGGCGAGATCCTGCTGGCTTTCGACACATCGCTGAGCATGGAGGCCACCGACGTCGACCCGAACCGGCTCGACGCTGCCAAGAAGGCGGGCGAGGACTTCGTCGACCAGGTCGACAGCAACATCGAGGTCGGTCTGATCTCGTTCAACGGCAACGTCACCGTGCGCCTCTCACCGACGCTCGACCACGCCGCGGTCAGGAAGGCGATCAGCAACCTCCAGCTCGGTGAGGGCACGGCCATCGGCGACGCGCTCGCGGCCGCCGCGGAGATCATCGGACCGCCGAGCAAGGACACGCCGGACGCACCGGCCGGAGCGATCGTGCTGCTGTCCGACGGCGAGACCACCCAGGGCCGACCCACGGCTGACGGAACAGCCGTCGTCGCGAACGACAAGATCCCGATCTATTCGATCGCGTTCGGCACGGCCAACGGCACCGTCGCCGACCCGAACACGGGCGACATAGTGCCCGTCCCGGTCAACAACGACGAGCTCGCCGCGACGGCGCAGACCACCGGCGGTCAGTTCTTCAAGGCCCCCACCGCAGACGCACTGGAGCAGGCGTACGCCAAGATCAGCAAGAACCTCAACGCCACCGCGGGGGACCCGGTGGAGGTCACGATCGAGCACACCTGGGTGTACACGGCGATCGCGATGGTGCTCCTCGCGATCGGCTGGGTCCTCGGCCTGTGGCTGCTCCGCGGGTTGTTGTGATCCGGGGGGTCGCACCGGTCGCGTAGGTTCTGGCGGCATGGGGGCACTCGACGGGATCAAGGTGTTGGAGGCAGGGCTGCTGGTGCAGGGTCCGCAGGCGGCCGCGCTGCTGGGCGACTGGGGTGCCGACGTGGTCAAGATCGAACTGCCGGTCTTCGGCGACCAGAGCCGGTGGCTGCCGATCGCGCCGGGCGACGGACGCGCCCCGTTCTTCATCGGCTGCAACCGCGGCAAGCGCAGCGTCACGATCGATCTGCGTGTCCCAGAGGGCCGGGACACGTTCCTGGGCCTCGCCGAGCAGGCGGACGTCTTCATCTCGAACTTCAAGTCCGGCACCCTCGATGACTGGGGCCTGTCCTACGAAGCGGTGTCCGCACGCAACCCGCGGCTGATCTACGCCGCGGGCACGAGCTTCGGCACCGACGGTCCGGGCGCGGGACGCGAAGGTGCCGACCTGAGCGCGCAGGCCGCGGGTGGGCTGATCAGCACGACTGGTGTCGACGGCGAGCCGGTGTCACCGATCGCGGTGACGATCTGCGACCACATCGCCAGCCTCAACATCGCGGCGGGCGTCAGCGCCGCGCTCTACGCCCGGGAGCGAACGGGTCGCGGGCAGCGGATCGATGTGTCCCTGCTGGGTGGACAGGTCTGGGCGCAGGCGTCCGAGCTGACCGCAGCAGCGCTGTCCGGTGCCTCTGCGGGGCGATCGAACCGAGGCCACCCGCTGATCCCCGGCATCTACGGTGTGTTCCCCACCGACGACGGCTGGATCGCACTGGTCGGCGTCGCCGGAGCCGACCGCATCCGCTTCTTCGACCTCGTCGGGCGACCGGAGCTGGTGGCCCAGTTCCCCGGCCCGCTCTACTTCGGCGACACCAAGCGCGAGCTCTTCGCCGCGATCGAGATCACCACGCGGACGCGCAGCACCGCCGCCTGGTGCGAGCTGTTCGCCGAGCATCGGATCCGCCATGCCCCGGTGCGCACCCACGCCGAGGTCGTCAACGATCCCGACGTGTGGGCCAACGGATACATGCGCCTCGGCGCCGACGGCCAACCGGTCGTGGCGTCCGCCGTGCGGTTCAGCGACACGCCGGCGCGCACCGGTGAGGTGGCTCCCGAGCTCGGCCAGCACACCGAGGACGTCCTTGTCGAGGCCGGCTTCACGTGGGACGACATCGCCGCGCTGCGCGACGCCGGCGCGATCTGACCGGTCCGAGCCGAGCCGACGCGGGCACCGGTCGTCCTGTGCTGTGCCGCCCGATGGCTAGGGTCCGGGTGTGGCGGGACAGCGAACCACGAACGCGCTCCTGTCGCGGCGTCGCCTGGAACGGCTGATCGAGGGCAAGCCGGTCGTCGTGCTCGACGGACCCGGCGGGTATGGCAAGACCACCTTCGGCGAACAGCTGGTGACCGGCGTCGAGATGGCGGCGGCGCGAGTGCGTCTCGCCCAGCCCACCGACGGGGCGGGGCTCCTCGACGCGATCGTCCGCGCGTGCCGTCGCGCCGGGCTCAACGACCTCGCCAACAGCATCGTCGGTCCGGCCGACGGCGGCATCGATCGGCTGCTCGGCGCGATGGCGCAGCGTTCGGATCCTGTGGTGTTGATGGTCGACGAAGCCCAGCTGCTCGGCGCGGACGGTGTGCAGCTGCTGGCCGACCTCGCGGCCGACCTGCCCGACCGCTGCCGGCTCGTCGTCGCGGGGCGAGGTGTCGCGACGCGCCGGTTCGGCCGGCCCGGCACTGTCGCCGTGCTCGACGCCGGCGACCTCGCGTTCGACGCCGCGGAGGTGGCCGAGGTCCTCGGCGTTGCGGTGTCGGATGCGATCGTCGACGCCGTGGTGCGCGCAACCGACGGCTGGCCGGCGGCGGTGGTGCTCGCTGCGGCGAACCGCATCAGCGACCCGGGTTGGCACCCTGACACCCGCACCGGTGGCCGGCGCATCGTCGAGGTGCTGCTCGACCAGCTCCTGGCCGATCTGCCCGATTCGACCCGAGGCCGCCTCCGCGAGCTGGCCCGCTTCCCGTTGCTGGACGCGGCCGTGATCGACCACGTCGGCGGTGTCGGGGCGGCCGTGACGCTGATCGATGTCGGTCTGCCCACCCAGCAGTTCGGGCGCTGGTCGGTGCTGCCCGACGCGATCCGCGAGGGCCTGGTCGGTTCCGGTGCTGGTGCGGCCGACCCGCTGGCGGTGCGCTGGGTCGCGTTCCACTACGCCGACTCGGGCGAGCTGGCTGCGGCGACATCGTTGCTGGCCGGTGAGGGTGACACCCAGGGTCTGGCGGAGCTGCTGGCATCGCGTCACTGGAGCGAGCTGGAGGCGCTCGGCCTCGGCACGGTGCGGGTCCTGCTCGAGCTCGTCGGCGATACCGTCGTCGACCATCCAGAGGCCATGCTCAACGCCGTCCGGGCCGCTGATCGGCGCGACCCGGTGCTGAAGTCGAGCTGGGCGACCTGGGCGATCTCGATGTGCTCCGACGGTCCGGTGCGGCGAGGCCTGCAGGCCGAGATCGCGATCGAGGCCGTCCGGCTGGGCGAGATCGACGGCGCCGAGGCGGGCGCGCGAGCCGTGCTCGAGGCGGCTGAGTCGAGCGAACGAGTGACGCGTGGACGTGCCTTGATCGCGCTCGGCATGGCCCACGCGTTCCGCACGACGCCGCTCGAACTGCACCGCGCCGAGATCGCGTTCGACGAGGCGATCGCCAACTTCGCCCTCGCCGGCGAGGTCCGTTGGCAGGCGTACGCGCTCGAGCGCACCGCGTACCTCGTGGCCTGGAAACGGGGCGCCTACGCCCGCGCCGCCGAGCAGCTCGAGGCCGCGATCACCCTCCCCCGAGGCCAGACGCGAGATCGGCTCACGGCGATCTCGTCGTACTCCGAGGTGCTGTGCGCACTGGGGCGCGACGACGAGGCGCGGGCTGCCGTTCAGGAGGCACTTGCCGTCGGCCGGCGATGGGGAGACACCCTCGTGATCGGGTTCTCGGCCTGGGCGCTGGCGTGGATCGCCACCTACCGCGAAGATGTCGCCGCCACGCGGGACGCGCTCAGGATCGTCGACGACAACCCGGGACCGTGGCTCGATCAGACCGCAGGCCACGAGCTCTTGGTCGACGGCGCGCTGATGATGACGATGCTGGGCGATCTGGCCCTGCGCGACCACTACATGCAGCGGGCTGCGGCCCACCCACACACCAACGCAGATCTGATGGCGTTGCTGGAGGCCCGCGTGGCTGTCGTCGAGGGTGACCCGGTCCGCGCCATCCAACAGGTCGAAGCGCTCGAGGGCACGGCGTACGCCGATCCCGGCCAGCTCTGGCAGCGCTCGCTCTGGCTCGCTGCAGCCGAGCTGCGCGCTGGCAACACCGCCCGCGCCGCCGAACTCGTTCGACAGTCGCTGTACGCGACCGAACAGCTCGGTCTCGACGATCTCCCGGAGCGCTTCGAAGCCCGCCTCGTGCGACTGCTGGAACCAGTTTGGCCGCGCACCGAGGAGCGGGCGACGAAGAGCGTCGCCCACCTGACGATGCTCGGCGACTTCGCGCTGCGGCGCGGCGGCGCCGACTGCACCCCCACCCAGGGCCACGGCGCGACCCTCGTCAAGCTGCTCGCGCTGCGCGGCGCGTCGCCGACCGAGCAGCTGATCGACACCCTGTGGCCCGACGCCGATCTGGTGACCGGCAAGGCGCGGCTGCGCAACCTGCTCAGCCGGATCCGGACACAGTGCGGCGAGATCATCGAGCGACGCGCCGAGGCGCTCGCACTGAGCGACGAGGTCAACGTCGACGTGGACGACTTCGAGCGTGGCGCAGCGGAGGTCTTCGCGGCCGACAGCCAGCGCCGCGCCGGGCTCGCCCGCCTCGTGCTCGACGCGCACTCGCGCGAGCTGCTGCCCACCGACGCGTACGAGGACTGGGCGGCCAGCGCACGCGAACGGATCAAACGACGGCAGCTCAGCCTGGTCGACATCGTCGTCGACGACGCCTTCGAGCGGGGCGATCTCGACGATGCCGTCCGCTCCTTGGACGCGGCCATCGCCATCGAACCGCTGGAGGAGGGTCGCTACGTGCGGATGTGCGAGGCGCTGCTCGTGCAGGGTCGACGGGCCACCGCACGTGAGGTCGGCGAGCGGGCGAGCACGATGCTGGACGAGCTCGGCCTCACCCCGGGCCCGGCCCTGCGAGCTGTGCTGCAGACGGTGTGAGCGCCAGCCGGCGCGCCAGCTGCTCGAGATCGTGCGTGCTCGTGATCGACACCACCTCCCCGGAGCTCACGACCTCGGCGTGGCCGACCAGCCGTCCCTCGTTCGGGACCTCGACCAGGAGTCGGATCACCACGGTGATGTTCTTGCTCATCGCACCATCATCGGCGCGGGGCGTTCAACGACCGTCCGACACCTCTGCGCAGGCCACGCCGGCGTCGATCAGCAGCTGCGCCCGCGGGTCACCGGCCAGGCCGCCGGCCATGCGGTTCATCACGTAGCCGAACGCCATGTCGCGTGACGGATCCGCGAACGCCACCGAGCCACCGG
The DNA here is from genome assembly GCA_025463415.1 of Acidimicrobiales bacterium. Taxonomy (GTDB): domain Bacteria; phylum Actinomycetota; class Acidimicrobiia; order Acidimicrobiales; family Ilumatobacteraceae; genus WLMZ01. Next base: position 15,132 of record JAOBWO010000235.1, read on the forward strand.
CACCGGGATGGCCGAAGCACTCCGGCCCGGCGAACGCCGAGAACGGGGTGGACGTCATGAAGCCCATGCCGAACGCTGTCGGGACGATGAGGCAGTTGTCGCTCTCGCCGACCGGTGTCACCGTGGTGCGCGCCCGCTCGCGGGTCTCGGCACTGAACAGCTGGACCCCGTCGATCGGGGCCAGCGTCGCTGCGTAGAGCTTGGCCAGGGAGCGGGCATCGGAGATGCCGTTCGCGGCAGGGATCTCTGCTGCGTGGACGGCACGCGAGTTGAACGAGGTGCCGAACTCACCCATCGTGCCGAACGCGCCGTTCAGGGTCAGCGCGTCGCCGCCCGGAGTGCCCGGGCCGATGAACTTCGCAGCCATCTCGATGATCGCGGGGTCCGTGATCGGCGGCATCGGGATGATCGGTGAGACGCGCGACTCGAGCTCTTCGGGCAGACCGATCCAGAGGTCGAGCCCGAGAGGTCGGGCGAGCTCCTCCTGCACGAAGGCGCCGATGCTGCGGTGCGACGGGTCGACGCGTCGGACGAGCTCGCCGGCCAGCCAGCCGTAGGTGAGTGCGTGATAGCCGTGCCCGGTGCCGATCGGCCACCGTGGCGCGGTGTCGGCCAGGCGAGCGGTCACCGTCGGCCAGTCGAGCGCCTCGGCCAGCGTGATAGGGCCGTCGACCGTGTACAGCCCGCACTGGTGCGACAACAGCTGGGCCACGGTGGCGTCGGCCTTGCCGTGTGCAGCGAACTCCGGCCAGTACTGGGCCACCGGCGCGGCGTAGTCGATCAGACCCCGGTCGACGCAGATCGCGAGCGCGATCGCGGCCACGCCCTTGGTGGTGCTGAAGACGAGCTGCAACGTGTCCTCGGCGTAGGCAGCACTGTCGTCTTCGTCGAACGACCCGCCCCAGAGATCGACGACCTTGGCGCCTCGGTGGTACACGGCAACACCGGCACCCACCTCGTCGGTGTTCGTGAAGTTGTCCTCGAACGCCGCCCGAACTGGTTCCCAGCCCGCAGCGACGCCTCCGCTGATCGCGCCACCGGCTGCATGTCTCTGCCCATCGGTGTCCGGCATCAGCGCAGCGGGCCCTTGTCGGTGACCTCGAAGCGCGAGATGCTGGGCGCGCCCTGCACGAAGGCACCGACCTTGGCGCCGAACTCGGCGAGGTGAGCCGCGCCGAGGTGAGCGGTGAGCGATTCCTGGTCGCGCCATTCCTCGAAGATCAGCAGCGTGCCGGGCGAGTCCGTGGCGAACGAGAAGCGGTACTCGTGGCAGCCGTCCTCCTGCAGGGTCGCGGCGCGCACGGCGTTGCAGAGCTCGCTCAGCTCGTCGGCCCGAGTGACGTCGATCGGGAAGTTGCCGGCGACGACGATCATGCTGTGCCACTCGTTCTCGGGACCCTCATGCGTCGTCCACGATCTCGCGCAGGATCTCGACGGTCTTCACCGCGTCCGGGCCGATGGGGTTGATCGAGAGCATGGTGACTCCCGCTTCCTTGAACGCGCCGACGCGTTCTTTGATGTAGCTACGCGGGCCGACGAGGTGGGACAGCTCCAGCAGCTCACCGGGGACGGCGGCCGCAGCTTCCTGCTTCTTGCCTTCGAGGTACAGGTCCTGCACCTCGATCGCCTCCTTCTCGTAGCCGTACGCGGTGCAGATGTCGTTGTAGAAGTTCTTGCCCCGAGCACCCATCCCACCGACGTACAGGGCGGTGTTCGGGCGGGCGAAGTCGAGGATCGCCTTCTGCTGCTCACCGACGAGGTCCTCGCCGATGGCCAGCATGCCGCCCGCTGCGATCTGCAGTGGAGCCAACGACGGATCGCGCTTGGCCGTGCCCGCCTTGAGCGCGTTGCCCCACACCTGCTGGAAGCGATCGGGGACGAAGAAGATCGGCAGCCAACCATCGGCGAGCTCGGCGGTGGCCTCGACGCTGCGATCCTTCAGGCTCGCCCACCAGATCGGGATGTTGCTGCGCACCGGATGGTTGATGATCTTCAGCGCCTTGCCGAGCCCGGTGCCCTGTCCGGCCGGCAGCGGCGCCTTGACGGTCTGACCCTGGTAGTCGAACGGCGCCTCGCGCTTCCAGATCATCCGGCAGGCCTCGATGTACTCACGGATGCGCACCATCGGCTTCTCGTACGGCACGCCGTGGAAGCCTTCGACGACCTGCGGGCCGCTGGCACCGAGGCCGAGGACGAAACGCCCGTCGCTGATGTAGTCGCAGCCCGCGGCCGTCATCGCCATCAGCGCCGCGGTGCGGCTGTACACGTTGAGGATGCCGGTGCCGATCTCGACGTTCGACGTCTTCGCCGCGAGGTACCCGACCTGGCTGACCGCGTCGAAGCTGTACGCCTCGGCGATCATCACCTGGTCGAGGCCGACCTTCTCGAGTTCGATGACCTGTTGAACCGCCTGCTGGAACCCGCCGGCGTAGTTGATCCCCATGGACAGCTTCATGGGCGCGACACTAGGTGACCGTCATTGAGATTGCCTGAACGGAACCCCTCCAGGTCGAGCGTGACGTACCGGTAGCCGGACGCCTTGACGGCGCTCACCACCGCCTCACGAGCCGCCATCACTGCAGGGAGCTCGACGACGTCCACCTCGATCCGCGCGGTGTCGTCGTAGTGACGCACGCGCAGCTGCCGGAAACCGAGCGCGCGCAGGGCCGCCTCGGCTCGGTCGACGCGGCCGAGGATGCCCACCGAGACTGCGGTGCCGTAGGGAACGCGGCTGGCCAGGCACGCTGCCGCGGGCTTGTCCCAGGTGCGCAGGCCGGCTTCCATGGACAGGGCGCGGATGTCGGCCTTGGTCAATCCGGCCGTCACCATCGGGAACTGCGCACCTCCCTGCTCGGCGGCGGCCTGTCCGGGCCGATGCTCGCCGAGGTCGTCGACGTTCACGCCGAGCACGACGGTGGCGCCTTCGGCAGCGGCGATCGGGCCGACGACGTCCATCAGCTCGGCCTTGCAGTGGAAGCAGCGGTCGATGTCGTTGGCTCGGTAGGCAGCGCGCGCCATCTCGTCGGTGGCAACGGGCGTCCACCGCAGGTTCCACTCCGTCGCCAGGGCACGACAGTCGGCCTCCTCGTCGCCCGCCAACGATGGTGAGACAGCGGTGACGGAATGGCTGGCGGAGGCCCCCAGCACCGAGTGGGCGCGGTGCGCGAGGAACGCCGAATCGGCTCCCCCGCTGAACGCGACGACCACCCGACCGAGACGGCGCAACTCGGCGTCCAGGGCAGCGAGCTTGCTGCTCAGGTCTGGGACAGGCGTCACCCCGTCATGCTTGCACCGGCCGACCTCAGTTCCAACCCGCCGACATCCCACCGTGGCAGGATTGCCCCCTGTGACTGGACCGGGTTGGTGGAACGAACGGCGGTACGGCCTCATCGTGCACGCCAACATCGCCACGGTCCCGTCGTTCAGCGCGATCGGTCAACGCGCCGACTGGTACTGGGCCCACCTCGACGGCAACCCGCCGCTCGCCGAGGTGCTCGCCTACCACCGCGATCGCTGGGCGCACGTCGCCGACTACGACGAGTTCATCCCGTTCCTCACCTTCCACCGCTTCGACGCAGACGAGCTCGTCGACCTGGCGGTCGCAGCCGGGATGCGCTCGTTGATCCAGGTCGCCAAGCACCGCGACGGGTTCTGCTGGTGGGACGCGCCGGGCACCCTTCGCCGCTCCACCGACGTCGGGCCGACGCGGAACCTGGTGGCCGAGGTCAGCAGCGCATGTCGCCGACACGGCGTGCTGTTCGGTGCGGCGTACTCGATGCTCGACTGGAGCCGCTCGCGCGACGGCGATCCCGCTGCGATCCCGTCGGACGTCGAGGATCAGGTCCTCGACCTCGTCGAGCGCTACGGCGCCCAGATGCTGTGGACCGACGAGCCCGGCGGCGATGCCGCGGCGATGATCGAACGTGCTCGCGATCTCGCCGACGCGCAGGACATCGAGCTGGCCGTCAACGACGGGTGGGGCATCCCCGATCCGTCGTCGCGGACGTTCGATCGTCTGCCTCCGGACGTCGTCACCGGCCCCTGGGAGCTGCACCGCGCGCTGGGTCGCTCGCCCGGCTTCAACCGCGCCGAGCGCGCCGAGCACCTGCTGTCGACGGGCGAGCTGCTGGACCTGCTGACCGAGGTGATCGCCAAGGGCGGCAGCCTCAACATCGATGTGGGTCTGGGCGTCGACGGAACCGTCAGCGAGCTCCAGCAGCAGCCACTCCGCGCCGTCGGTCGGTGGGTCGAGGATCACCTCGATGTGGTGCACGGCAGCACCCCGTTCGATCTCTGGGGCGACGCCCAGATCCGCTATGTCACCGTCCGAGGCGAGATGATCCGCGGTGACATGGTCCGTGGCGATCCGTCCACCACGCAGCTCGTCGCGATCGACCTCGCCGCCGGATCCGACGTCGTGCTGGCCGGGCTCACGCCGGATCGCTACGAGGTGCACGGCGTTGCCGCCGACGATGGGGCGGCCGTGCACTGGGAACAGCATCGAGCCGGCGTCACGATCAGCCGGATCGACCGTTCGCCGACCGGACTCGCCGGCGTGTACCGGCTGTCGCTCCGTCCAGCGGCGGAGACGATCCGCCTCTTCGACGATCCGCGACCCGAGCCACTGCCCCTGCAGCCGCTGCTGGACGCTGCGGTCGCCGGCGACATCGTGCAGCTGCACGACGGGTCCTACGCCGGATCACTGCATGTGCCTGGGGGCGTGACGGTTCGCGGCATGGGGTGGGACCGCACCACGATCCACGTGGCCGGCGCCTCGCACCTCGACGCTCGAGCGAGCCTGGAGAACGTCCAGATCATCGAAACCGACCGGATCGAGTGCCGCGGCGACGCAGCCGCAGTGACCGGTTGCCGCATCGACGGTGTGATCGTCGCCACCGCAGACGACGTCGCGGTGCGCTCGGTGATCGCCGGCAGTGTGACGGTCCGCGGCGAGCGGGCCACGATCGAGCGTTGCACGCTGCGCGGTGTCGTGCCGGACGCGATCGGCATCCTCGTCGACGGTGGCTCCGGGCATCGGATCACTCGCAACGAGATCGTCGAGCACCGCTGCGCGATCCGGTGCGAGGACGTCAGCGCGAGCACCGTGACCGAGAACCGGATCGAGGCACAGTTGTGGGCCGTGCACCTCCTCCGCTGCGACCATGTCGAAGTCGCCGACAACCAGGTGCAACACACGATGCGCGCGGTCGACGTCGAAGGCGGCAACGGATCGGTGATCACGGGGAACTGGGTGGCCGACGGCGACAGTGGCGCCGTCGTCGAGTTCGGCGCCACGGACACAGCCGTCATCGACAACCACGTGGAGCGCTGCCGGATCGGCGTGCTCGTGTGGGATGCGCCGTCCACCCGCGTCGGGCCGAACACGTTCGTCGACATCCACGAGGAAGAGCCCTGTGTCCACGGACCCGACGTCGACGTCTCCTGACCTCACCGAGCCCGACGCCACGTCGGCGCGGCCGAGGCTGCGTTCTCGCGTGTGGCGGGTGGGCGTCGGCGGCACCGAGTTGGCGCCGCTGTCGATGGCTCACGCGTTCGCCGGCATGGCTGACGCCTTCGTCACGGTCTCGCTGGCGGGCTCGTTGTTCTTCAACCTCAGCCCGGATGCGTCGCGCAAGCAGGTGCTGCTGTACCTCATCGTCACCGTCGCACCGCTGGCCGTCTTCGCCCCGTTGATCGGGCCCACCATCGACCGCTTCCGGCACCGGCTGCGTCTCGTCTCCGCGGCCTGCTTCTTGCTGCGCGCGCTCCTCTGCGTCGCCCTTGCCGGCTCGCTCTTCCAGCTCTCGTTCTACGGCTTCGCGCTCGCGCTGCTCGTCATCGGCAAGGCATCGGGCATCGTCAAGCAGGCGCTCATCCCGATCCTCGTCGACGACGCCAGCGAGCTGGTCGGCGCGAACGCGCGGATCTCCCGACTCGGCAGCATCGTCGGGGGCGTCAGCGGCGGCATCGGCGTCGCGCTGCTGCACAACATCCACGCCACCGGTCTGCTCCGCCTCGCCGCGCTGGCCTACGTCGGCTCGACGATCGCGGCGTCGCGCATCAAACCCAGGGCCGTCCCCGAGACGGTGCTCAGCGAGGTCGAGTACGCCGAGCTCCACCTCCCCACCGTCGTCGTCGGCTCTGTCGGCGTGATGGCCATCCGTGCCGCCGTCGGCTTCTTCGTCTTCACGCTCGCCTTCACGCTGCGCCGGGCCAGCGAGCCGGCGTGGGTGTACGGCGCGGCGCTCGTGGCGTACGGCGGCGGGGCGTACGTGGGCAGCATCCTCGCGCCCCGGTTGCGACGCCGGTTCCAGGACCCGCAGCTGATCGCGATGGCCATCGCGACGCCCACCGTGCCGACCGTGATCGGGATCCTCGGCGTCTCCCGGCCGCTGCTGCTGGCGATCGCCGGGCTGATCGGGGTGTCCGGCACGCTCGGCCGTCACGCGTTCGACAGCCTGCTCCAGGCGAGGGCACCGGTCGCGATGCGGGGCCGCGCGGCGGCCCGTTACGAGACCCGGTTCCAGCTCGTGTGGGCGCTCGGCGCCGTGATCGCGACACCCATCACGCTGCCGCCAGAGGCCAGCATGGCGGTGCTGTCGGCGCTCTACATCCCGGCGCTGGTCGTCTACCTCCGGGCATCGAACGCGGCGGCCATCTTCGAGGAGAAGTCGCTCGACGTGTTCGGCCTCGCCGAACGTCGACTGGTCTCAGCCGAGGGCGCGCTCGACGCTCGGCTCGATCGCATCGCGATCGTCGATGCCGCAGCGGCGGTCGACCTCGCCCGGCTGGCAGATCCCGCTGTCGGCGAGCAGCTCGCGTGCGCCGACATCGACGAGCTGCGCAGCGCTGCGCTGGACCCTGACGCCGAGGTGATCGACGGTGACGCCAGCCGCGCGGTGGAGCTGGCCAGATCCCTGCTCAGCCTTGCGCAACCTCGCTCACCTGCGTTGCCTCGAACAGGTCGCCGGATCCGCTGATCGTCATCGTGTACTCGTGGGAGTCGTTGACGCTGCGATAGATGTCGACCGTGACATCGACCGGCGGCGCAGCCTCCTTGACCTCGCCGACGAGGAGCAGCACTGCGCCGTCCTTGACGGGGAGGTCGTCGACCTCGGTCTGCAGGACTTCGTCACGGGCGTCGGCGAAGCGGACGGTGACGACCTCGGACATCGCTGACATGTCCTTCACCACCGACGCCTGGGTCTGCGAGCTGATCGCCTTGCCGCTCTCCGGCGCCACGTAGACCACGAGCGGACTTCCCGGCACCGACGTGGTGGTGGCCGTCGCGACGCTGGTCGTGAGATACCAGCGGATCGCCGCCGAGTACGCATCCGCCGTCGTGACCGACTTGGGACCGGCGGCGCCGCTGGAGCAGGCGGCGGTGCAGAGCATCAGCGCGGCGGCCCCGACCACGCCTCCCCACCGACTCGCGAGCATCGGGACACCCTACTCAGCGGCGTTGGAAGTTCGGTGTGCGCTTCTCGGCGAACGCCTTCGGGCCCTCCTTCGCGTCCGCAGATGCCATCACGGCCATGCCGTGTGCGTTCTCCCACGCGAACGCATCCTCCTCCGACATCGTCTCGGTGACGCGCAGCGTCTTCAGGATCGCCTCGACCGCGAGCGGGCCGTTGGCGGCGATCATGCCCGCCAGCTCCAGTGCTTTGTCGACCGCACCGCCGTCCGGCACGACGTGGCTGATCAAGCCGAGCTCCTTGGCCTCCTGCGCGGTGATGTGCCGGCCGGTGAGCAGGATCTCTGCTGCGGCGGCATATGGGATCTGCCGGCGTAGGCGCACGGCGGAGCCGCCCATCGGATAGAGCGACCAGCGCGCCTCGGAGACCCCGAAGCGAGCGCTCTCGCCGGCGACGCGGATGTCCGTGCCCTGCAGGATCTCGGTTCCCCCGGCGATGGCCACGCCTTCCACCGCGCACAGCACCGGCTTGTTCGGACGGTAGGTCTTCAGCAGACCGCGGTAGATGAAGCCCGGGTCGTCTTTCATCCGCTGCTGCTCGTCGATCGCGCCCTCGTTGTCGGCATCGCCGGCCAGCGAACGGAGGTCCATGCCCGAGCAGAAGTTGCCTTCGGCCCCGGTGAGGATCGCGCAGCGGATGTCGTCGTTGTCGTTGACCTCCTGCCACACATCGGCGAGCAGCGCGAACATGGTCAGGGTCATCGCGTTGTAGCGCTTCGGACGGTTCAGCGTCACGACCATCACTGCGCCTTCGGTTGACACCTCGACCTGGGCCATGCTCATCTCCTTGTTCGTGCACCTGCAGACAACAACGAGCCACATCTTGGTCGGTGGCACCGGATGAACCGCGAGTCGAGCGTCTCCCCGCTCGCGCCGGTGATCGCCGGCGCCGCCGCGATCCAGCAGCGTTGCGACGATCCCGTCGACGCGCTCGACGCGCTGAACCTGATGCGCAGCGCGCTGGAGCAGGCGGCCGACGACGCGGGCTCACGGAACCTGCTGACCGAGGCTGACGTCGTGATGATGCCGCAGGGGATGTGGGCCACCAGCAACCCGGCACAGGTGGTCGCCCCGTGGAACCCGGGCATCCGCAGCGTGGTCGCCGACATCGGTGTGCTGCAACAGACGCTGCTCAGCCGGGCGTGCGCGATGGTCGCGGCCGGCGATGCCGACATCGTGCTGGTCTGCGGTGCAGAGGCCAAGCACCGTGCGCTCCGCGGCCAGATCCTCGGGGTTCCCGTCGACGATCCGCCCACCACGGGTGCACCGGACGAGCGGCTGGTGCCCGCGCACGAGATCCTCACCCGGGAGGAGATCGACCGCGGCCTCCCGGTGCCGGCACGTCAGTACGCGATGATCGACACCGCGCTGCGTGATGACGATGGGCTGACGCCGAGCGAGCACATCGATCAGCTCGCGGCGCTGTGGAGCCGGTTCAGCGCGGTGGCCGTCGACAACCCGGACGCATGGAACCGGTCGTTCGCCGATCCGGACACGATCTCCGCGGCGCCGATGCTGGCCTGGCCGTACACGAAGCTGCACTGCTCGCAATGGAACGTCGACCAGGCCGCCGGCATCATCATCTGCAGCGCCGCGGCCGCCGCACGTCACGGTGTTGCCGCCGAACGCCGGGTCTTCGCCCACATCGGCGTGGAGTCGAACCTGATGGTGCCGATGACGTTGCGCGCCGAGATCCACCGTTCGCCCGCCGTCGCCGCAGTGCGGGCCGCCGTGCGCGAGCACCTCGATCGGGACACGCCGGAGATCGAACACGTCGACCTGTACAGCTGCTTCCCGGCGGCCGTTCGGGTGCAGGCGCGGGAGATGGGCATCGATCCGGCGAGCCCGCTGACGATCACCGGTGGGATGACGTTCGGCGGTGGCCCGCTGAACAACTACTCGCTCCAGTCGCTGGTCGCGATGGTGCGCGTGCTGCGCGAGGATCCCGGTTCCGACGGCCTGGTGACCAACGTGAGCGGGATGCTGACCAAGTTCGGGGCGTCCGTCTGGTCCTGTCGTCCGCCGGCCACGCCATACCGATCGATCGACGTCACCGAGGCCGCAACCGCCGCGACCGGTGTTGTCGCCGTCGACCCGGATCACGACGGAACCGCCAGCGTCGTGACCTACACGGTCGCCTACGACCGTGGCGCGCCCACTGCCGGTGTCGTCGTCGGCAACGCGCCGAGCGGACGGCGGGTCGTCGCGATGACATCGGATGCGGACCTCATCGCCGACATGGTCGCCACCGACTGGTGCCGCCGCCCGGTCACCGTCCGTGGACTAGCTCTGGTCGGCTGACAACACCTGCCCGCGAGCCCCGTTCGTTGAACCCCTCGGACCCCTCCGGGGCCCGAACCCTTGCAAAGTTCGAGGAGTGTTGGAACGTCACGGCAGGCACGATGCCGCCGGAGCCGCAGCGCCCGTCAGGCGCTGGACGAGCACGCAGCCGGGGTTGAGCACATCCGGTGCACCGGTCCCACCGGCCCAGGTGTGACCGAGCCCGTCGACGGCCTGCAGGCTGACGGTACGCCCGCCGAGGCAGCCGCTCCACGTGACGATCTCGACGTGCGCGCCCGCTGACGTGATCACCGGCGAGGCATCGCACCCCGCCGTCGCAGCCCAGCCCGCCGAGGACTCCGGGACGGAGCTGAGCTGGACCGAATCGGAGTCGACGGTCTGCGCGCCCCCGGCGAACGGCACCACAGGGTCGGCTGTGCCGTGCACGATCATCAGGTCCGGCGTGGAGGCTGCGGGACAGATCGGTGGTGCGAGTCCGGAGTGCATCAACAGACCGGCGATGCCCTCGGTATGCGCGCAGCCATAGACGCCGGTCCACGCCGAGCCGGCGCTGAACCCGGCCAGCCAGACCATGGCCGGGTCGATGCACGGTGAGGCTCGGACGAGCTCGAGCACTCGATCGGTGAACTCGGTGTCACCGAACGATGCGTCTCCGATGTGCCAGCTCGTGGGCGAACCAATCCCCTGGGGCGCGACGACGACCACACCGTGATCCGGGCCGAGACGCTCGAGGCCGGTCGTCACGAGGATCTCCTCGGCCGTGCTGTTGAACCCGTGGAACAACACGATCACCGGTGCCGGCTGCGCCGCCGCCGATCGGTCGAGCCCCGCCGGCGCTGCCACGACGAACCGGCGCGCTTCGCCGCCGACCTCGACGTCATGGTCGCCCGACACCATCTCGGCGCAATCAACAGGCATCGCAGCCGGCACCGAATCTGGGATCGAGGTCGGCGCAGCGCGCACCGAGGTCGTGGTTGGTGCGGTCGGCGTCGAGGTCGAGGTCGAGGTCGAGCCGGCGGCAGTGCTCGCCGAAGTCGACCCGGCGGTCGCGGGCGCCGGGATGGTCAGCTTCGTCGACCCGACCGTCGTCGAGGCGCCCGTCGTCGACTCGCTGGCGCAGCTTGACGAGACCACGCTCACCCCGACGGCGAACCACGCCAGCGTCAGGGCGCGCATCTTCACCATCTCAGCCATCCTCGCATCACGCCGCCCTCGTGTCGCCGGGTGGCCCGGTGGTCTGGATGCTTCCGTTCGGAAACGTGCTGGTCAGCGATCGGTCGGGGTGCAGGACGAGGTGCCAGCGGCCCTCGTGCACGGCGTGATGATGTCGCGAGCACAGCGGGAGCAAGTTGGCAAGATCGGTCGGTCCCATGTCGGGTGTCCAGTACTGCACGTGATGCGGCTCACAGTGCCGCCCTCGGACGTGACAACCCGGGATCGCGACCGACCAGATGAACGCCGCATGGTTCTTGATCACC
>JAOBWO010000254.1 GCA_025463415.1 Acidimicrobiales bacterium
GGCAAGATCGGTCGGTCCCATGTCGGGTGTCCAGTACTGCACGTGATGCGGCTCACAGTGCCGCCCTCGGACGTGACAACCCGGGATCGCGACCGACCAGATGAACGCCGCATGGTTCTTGATCACCCCATCAGCCACGCGCGAGCTACCCCATTCTTCCGTCCCTCGGCGGCCGAACCTATCAGCGCCCGGCTTCGCGGCGAAGCGTGGCCAGTGATGCAGCGAGGTCGCGGTCGCGGTTGAAGCCACGCTGCACGATGAGCTCGACCGCCTCGGACGCCTGCTGCCAATCAGACTTGGTGGCCACCGATGCCAGAGCTCGGAGATCCGCCGCATCAGTCTCGCGCCCGGGCCCGACGGACAGCAGCTTGAGCGCGATGAGATGTCCGGCCGTCGCGACGCGCATCGGGAAGCCCTCGACAACGTCGATCTCCTCGGCGGCAGCAACGATCTCTGACTCGATCCCCGATGATGCTGTGAGGACGTCGAGAGCCACCCCGTCCGGATCGATGAATCGGATGCCCGCCAGGCGGTCGACGCCGGATTGCTCCATCGTGGCAACGACCTCGTAACCGCGCGCCACGAACGAGCGGACCAAGGACTCCGCCTGCTCATCCGAGTCAACGGCCACCGCCAGATCAGCGTCGAACGTGAAGCGAGGCATCGAGCGGGCCGAGACCGCCAACCCACCGATCAGCACCGCCACCCTGCCATCAGCCGTGATCAGCGCGAGCGCTTTGCGTACTGACTCCAACAGCCGATTCACGGATGGATGTCACCGACCGACGGCACCGACCCGATGAGGCACGCTCGCAATCGTGCCTCGATCTCGCCCAGGGTCGCCTGCGGCTGCTCGCGGAGGAATCGCTGCCGGAGCATCGCCAACCCGGTCTCGTGCATGTCACACGCCTCCAGCAATCGCCGTCCCTCTGCGCTCGTCGCCTGCACCGACATGCTTTCAGTCTACGGCCGGGTGCTCCGCCTGGCGTGCTGAGGTGGTGGCGTGCCGAGTCCGGGCGCAGGTTCCAGATGTCAGCGTCAGGATGACAATTGCTGCTTGCGATCGTGGGACGCAAGCGAGCCCCGCGGGCGTCAGTTCACCTTGCGGGTGCGGCCCTCCCAGAACGGCGCGCGCAGGTCCTTCTTCAGCACCTTGCCGCTGGGGTTGCGCGGCAGATCGTCGACCCAGTCGACGCTGGTCGGGCACTTGAACCTGGCGAGGTGCTCGCGGGCGTAGTCGATGATCGCTGCTTCGGTGACGTCGACTCCCGGCGCGCGGACGACCATCGCCTTGGCGGTCTCGCCCCACCGCTCGTCCGGCACGCCGATGACCGCGACGTCGGCGATGCCGGGATGACCCATCCGCACGTTCTCCACCTCGGCCGGATAGACGTTCTCGCCACCGGACACGATCATGTCCTTGACCCGGTCGTGAATGAACAGGTAGCCGTCTGCATCGAGGTAGCCGGCGTCGCCGGTCTTGAACCAGCCGTCCGAGGTGACGGCCTCGGCTGTCTCCGCAGGCATCTTCCAATAGCCGGTCATGACCTGTGGCGAGCGGATCCAGATCTCGCCGACCTCTCCGGTGGGCACCTCGTCTGCGGCTTCGGAATCGGTGTCGACGATCTTGACCTCGACACCGGGTCCGGGAAGCCCGCAACTCCGCAACCGGTGACGGTTCGGACCGGCGAGGTCGTGATCAGCGGGCGGCAGGTTCACCACCGCGCCCGTCGTCTCGGTCAGGCCATAGGCCTGCCAGAACTTGCACTTGAAGACTTCGATGCTGCGCGCCAGCACGTCCTCGCTGATCGGCGACGCGCCGTAGACGAGCGATCGCAGGCTGCTGTAGTCGCCCTGCGCCACCGTCGGCGCCATGAGCATGAACTGCAGCACGGCCGGCACGACGAAGCCATTGGTGATGCCGAGCTCACCGATCTGGCGGATCAGCGCGGACGGGTCGAGATCGCGGACGACGACACTCGTCGCGCCTTCATACATCCCGGCCACCGCCCACCCGCCGCCGCCGATGTGGAACAACGGCATCGCGACGAGGTTCACCGAATCCGAGGTGATCTCCCACATCTCCTTGGCCATGGGCAACAGCGAGAACAAGTTGCGGTTGCTGAGCATCACTCCCTTCGGTCGACCGGTGGTGCCCGACGAGTAGAGCTGGAACGCGATGTCCTCGCTGGTGGCCTGCACACCCGGATCGACCGGCTCGTGACGTGCGACCCAGTCCTCGTAGGACTCGTGCTCCGCGTGCCCGCCGATGACGAGGATCTTGGAGACTGTCGTCAGGTTCGGCGCGATCGCGTCGAGGACCTTCACGAAGTCCGGTCCCACCACGAGCACCTTGGCCTCGGCGTCGTTGACGATGAACTCGACCTCCGGTGCAGCCAGCCGCCAGTTGACGTCGACACAGATCGCGTTGAGCATCGCGGCGCCGAAGCACACCTCGAAGTGCTCGATCCCGTTCTTGTCCAAGAACACGACGTGACCGGCGCTGCCGACCCCCTCGGCCTCCAGCCCGTTGGCCACCCGGGCGCTGCGCTCGAGGAGCTGGGCCCAAGTCAGGCGCCGCTCGCCGAGGATGAGCGCAACGTGGTCGGGTCGCCCGGCCCCGTGCACTCGGACGATTTCGGCAACGCTGTCGATCCCCATGACGAGAACCTAGTGGAACCTCAGCGCGGCGCGAATCCGACGTCGAAGCTGCGCACGGCGCGGGCGAAGATGTTCGGCTCCACGTCGGGCTCCGT
>JAOBWO010000291.1 GCA_025463415.1 Acidimicrobiales bacterium
ATGATGAACGAACTACGCAAGAGCTTCCACAGCGACCTGGAGGACGTGCGCACCGAACTGGTGCACCTCGCCGCCTTCGTCACCGAGGCGATCCCGCGCGCCACGAACATCTTGTTGACGGGCGATCTCGAGGGCGCGGACTACATCATCAGCGGTGACGACGAGATCGATGCCCGATCGCTCGACCTCGAGGATCGCTGCGTGCAGATCCTGGCCCTCCAGGCGCCGGTCGCCGGTGACCTCCGCCAGATCCTGGCTGCCCTGAAGATGATCGCCGAGGTCGAGCGTTCGGCCGACCTGGTCTGCAACATCTGCAAGGCGGCGCGACGGATCTACGGCCACGAGCTCGATCCCAGCCTGCGCGGCATCATCTCCCGCATGGGCGAGCAGGCCCAGCAGCTGTACATCGCCGCCATCGAGGCCTTCGTCGAGAACGATGCGGCCAAGGCGGCCGCGATCGACGACATGGACAACTACCTCGACGCGTTGCAGAAGCAGTTCGTGCAGGCGATCTTCGAGAGCCACTCGGCCGGCAACATCGATCTCCAGGTCGCCGTGCAGCTCGCCGTGGTCGCCCGCTTCTACGAGCGCATCGGCGACCACGCGGTCAACATCGGCGAGCGCGTCCGCTACGTCGTCACCGGCTGGCTTCCCGAGCACAAGGGTGCGGCCCGGTATCGCACGCGCGGCGACGACACCGACGGGATGCCGACGCCGGACCTCCCCGCGTCCCTTCGTGCCGACGCCGGCGCCGAACCCGCGCCGGATGGCGGCGAATAACCCATGGCGTTCCTGTGGCTGGTCGGCGGGCTGATCGTCGGAGCCAGCGTCGCAACAGCGCTCGCCAGGCGGTCCGCGCGGCGAGCGCGCCCTGCCGGAGCCCCGCCGGCTGACGAGGCCCTCCAGCGTGAGAACTCGGATCTCGTGATGCGGGTCGCGCGCATCCAATCAGCGCTCGACGCACTGCCGATCGGGGTCATCGTCGTCGACTCCGACGCGCGCATGGTCGCGCGCAACACGGCCTCGGACTCGTCCGGAGGCGACGCGCACAACGAGGTCCTGGTGCAGGCGGCTGTTCAGCACCACCTCCGTGCCGCGGTCCGTGGCGAGCACCGCGCCCAGACCGTCGAGCTCTACGGGCCGCCACGGCGAGTCGTCATCGTGCACGCCAACCCGGTTGCCAACGGCGCTGTGGCGACGATCGAGGACGTCACCGAGCGGTCCCGTCTCGATGCCGTGCGCACCGACTTCGTCGCCAACATCAGCCACGAGTTGAAGACACCGATCGGCGCGCTCGCCGTGCTCGCCGAGACGCTCATCGACGAGTCGGATCCCGCTGTCATCAGCCGGCTGGCCGACAAGACGGTCAACGAAGCGCACCGCGTCGCCAAGATCATCGACGACCTGCTCGAGCTGTCCCGAATCGAACTGGCGGGGGACCTCGCGATCACGGCGTGCAACGTCGCGTCGTTGGTGGCCGAGGCCGCCTCCCGCAACTCCTACGCGGCCGAGCAACGCCGGGTGGAGGTGCGGGCCTGCGACGTGCCCTCCGACCTGACGATCAACGCGGATCACGGCCAGCTCGCCTCTGCGCTCGGCAACCTCGTCGACAACGCCGTCAAGTACAGCGACGTCGGGGGCAAGGTCACCATCGCCGCGTTCCCCGAGGGCAGCGGGGTCACCTTCGTCGTCGCCGACAGTGGCATCGGCATCCCCACCCACGATCTCGATCGCATCTTCGAGCGCTTCTACCGGGTCGACCGGGCCCGCAGCCGCGGCACGGGCGGCACCGGTCTCGGTCTGTCCATCGTCCGCCACGTCACCGGGAACCACGGTGGCGATGTCACGGTCGAGTCCCGCGAAGGCGAAGGCTCCACGTTCCGCTTGCACATCCCTGATCGGCCGGTACCAGCAGCATGACCACCCCCACCATCTTGCTCGTGGAAGACGAGGACAGCTTCGTCGAAGCGCTCACCGTCGGCCTCAACCGCGAAGGCTTCCGCGTCGAGGTCGCCCAGGACGGCGCGACTGCGCTGCAGCGGTTCCACGAGGTCAAACCCGACGTGATCCTGCTCGACCTGATGCTGCCGCGCATCTCCGGCATCGACGTGTGCCGCGAGATCCGCAAGACCAGCTCCGTGCCGATCATCATGGTCACCGCGAAGAGCGCGGAGATCGACATGGTCGTCGGACTCGAGGTCGGCGCCGACGATTACATCACCAAGCCGTACCGCATCCGCGAGCTCGTCGCCCGGTTGCGTGCCCTCCTGCGTCGCGCGGCGATGGACGGCTCGGGCACGGCGGGACCGGCCGCCGGTGCGCGCTCGCTGGTCGTCGGCGATGTCGCGCTGGACTCCGATGAGCACCTCGTGACCGTTGCCGGTGACACGGTGAACATGCCGCTGAAGGAGTTCGAGCTGCTGCACCTGCTGCTCAGCAACGTCGGCCGGGTGCTGCCGCGCGAGCTGCTGATCGACCGGGTCTGGGGTGCGGACTACGTCGGTGACACCAAGACGCTGGACGTGCACATCAAGCGGATCCGCGCCAAGATCGAACCCGATCCGGCCCGTCCGGAGCGAATCGTCACGATCCGCGGACTTGGCTACAAGTACGAACGGCCTGCACCTAGCATGCGTGCGTGAGGCCTGATCAGGAGAGGGGTGCCCGGGACCAGGTCCGGATCCCGCGCCCGGCGTCGTCCTCCCGCTCCGCTTCGCCACCTGTAGCACCGACGCCGGCCCGCCGAGAGAACCGCGCCACCACACGCCGACCCGACGATGCGCCGCCCCGCCGCGGCATCGGTGCAGCGGCGGCCGGCATCCGCAACCGTGGCGGCTTCCGACCCGGTCGGATCTCGCCGTTCACCCGTCTGGCGCGGGTCCAGGCGGTCAGCGCGGCCGCCGACGGTTGCCTCGCGCTCGCACTCGCGCTGACGGTCTTCATCGGGCTCAGCCCCACGCAGGCCCGCCCACGCGTGCTGCTGTTCCTGCTGATCACGTTCGTGCCGTTCCTCGTCGTGGCGCCGCTGATCGGGCCGGTGATCGACCGCGTCGCCGGCGGCCGCCGACTGCTGATGCAGGTGATCGCCCTCGCCCGCGCGCTGACCCTGCTGCTGATGGCGGCACAGATCGACCACGTCTTCGTGCTGTACCCGCTGGCGTTCGTCGCGCTGGTGCTGCAGAAGACGCAGGGCATCTCCAAGTCGGCGCTGGTGCCGTCCGTGGTGCGCACAGAGGCCGATCTCGTCGAGGCGAACTCCAAGCTCGGCCTGATCTCGGGCGTGTTCGGCTTCGCCGGTGCCGCCGTTGCCGGGTTGGCCAAGTTGATCTTCGGTGTCGAAGGCGCGCTCTGCGCGGGTGCGATCCTCTTCGTCGTCGCGTTCGTGTTCGCGACGAAATTGCCGAGCGAGGTCGTCGCGGCGAAGAAGGCCAGCCTCGAGGAGAAGGTCGAGCTCAAGTCGGCGGGCATCACCCTGGCGGCCAGTGCGATGGCGCTGCTGCGGGCGTCGGTGGGTTTCTGCTTCTTCCTGCTCGCGTTCTGGTTGAAGACCAAGGAGGCCGGCACGCTGCTCGTCAGCGCGTCGATCGGGATGGTGACCGTCGGCGTGATGATCGGCAACGCGATCGCTCCGTTCCTGCGCAGGAGCGCGCACGAGGAGCGGATCCTCATCGGCGCGCTGGGGCTGACCGCGGTCAGCGGCATCGCCGCAGCGGTGTTCGGTGGGGTTGCGTCGGGCGTGCTGCTGGCGCTCTCGGTCAACTTCTGCGGCGCGCTCGGGCGGCTCGCGTTCGATTCGATCGTGCAGCGCGACGCTCCCGACGCGAACCAAGGCCGTGCCTTCGCCCAGTTCGAGACCAAGTTCCAACTGGCCTGGGTGGTCGGCGGCATCATACCCGTGATCTACGGCCCCACGGGCGACAACGACGGCCCGATCGGTTTCGCGATCGTCGGCGGGATCGCCGTCTTCGCAACGGTGTCCTACCTCGTCGGCACGAAGCGGGTGCAGGCCGGCAAGCCGATCCCGGAGCCGTTCGGCAAGAAGGTGCGTCGCCAGCTGGCCGCCGAGATCGCCGAGCGGCGCAAGAACCGCCGCGACGGCTACACGCCGACGGATGGCACGACGCGCCCGGTCAGCCGCCCGTTGCCGCCCCCGCGTCTCGCCGACCGTGCCTCCGATCCGACGCTGCCCGACGACCCGGTGAGTCGCGCCCTCCGGGGCGACCCCCTGCGCCGCTCGCGCAAG
>JAOBWO010000296.1 GCA_025463415.1 Acidimicrobiales bacterium
AGCGGCTTGAGGCTCATAGTGAGAAGCTCCATGTGTTGTTGTTGACGTGTTGTCGGCAGCGCCGGATGGCGGCCACCGCACGGGCGTTAGCACTCGACGAGTGCGAGTGCTAATGGTAGGGCCTGGCAAGCCAAGATGGCAACCGCAACCCCGCGACGTTTGCGTTCTGCCCGAATCGAGCCCGCGCCCGGATGGCGGTCAGCTCGCGCCCGGAGGACGGGTCAGCTCGCGCCGAGGACCAGACCGGTCGCGATGACGAGGACCTCGTCCTCACGCTGCAGGGTCAGCCGCTCGGACTTCGCGGGATTGACCACGACCTGGCCCGAATCCGCACGCCGGTACCCGATCGCGCTCTGCCCGAGCGAGGAGGCCGTGGTGACGATGTCGGCGAAGGTCGCGGCAAGGTGGGCGCCGTAGAGGGGTGCCTTGCGCAGCTCGATCGAACATCCCTCGCGGTCGAACAGGTCGTCGAAGACCTGGCTCAACTCGCCGCGCTCGCTCAGTTGGGCGAGCATCAGGCTCGTCAGCTCGTCGCTGACGACGAAGTCGTCGACCCCGGTCGCTTCGGCGAGCGAGGCGTTGCGCTGGTCGATCATCTCGGCGACGATGCGCACGGGTCCGACGTCTTCGTTCTGACGAACCTGGTTGAAGGCGAGCAGCGTCAACAGGGTCCGAGCATCGGCCTCGTCGTCGTCCAGCGCGTTGCGGTAGCCCAGCACGATCACCTCGTGGAACGAGCGGCGGGCGGCGTGAGCCGCAACGAGCTCAGGGCCGCCACCCAGCTCGCTGACCTCGAGCGAGACGTTGCGCGTCGACAACTGGCTGCGCACCGCAGCCACGTCGACGAGTGCGGGATCGAGCATGAGCTCGATCGTGGTCTGCGAATCCAGGAACTCGTCGAGCTCCGCGATCACCCGCGGTCCCAAAGTGCTCCAACCGGCGATGACGATGCGCCGTTCTGAGCTGGTGACGACGGGCTGCTCGCAGGCGAGCACTGTTCCCTTCACGGGCGACGCACCGACGAGGAACAGCGAGTCGTCCTCGACGACGGCGATCAACTGATCGCCATCGTTGAACAACCCGGTCGGCGCCGGGTTCAGCTCGACGACGCCGGCGCTTCGCAGCACACCGATGACCGCGCACTTCTCGAACGCGAGCTGCGTCTCGGCGTAGGTCTTGCCGACGAGCGCCGGGAACGGCGCGAAGTACAGCTCGTCGCCGTCGAAGTCGAGCAGCTCCTTGAACACCCCGCTGAGGCCCCGCTGGCGACACGCCTGCGCGGTCAGCTCGGCCACGACACTGTCGGAGCTCACGGTGACGAGACCCTCGCCGAGCAAGGACTTGAGGGACGCGGCAGTGTGGTTGTCGACGACCTCGGCGACGATGTGCGCGTGTGACGGCCTCGCGCCGTCGGCACTCCGCGACGACCGGATCGCCAGCAGGGTCTTGACCATCGAGCTGTCCTTGCCGTCGCCGACGATGACGACGGACCGCGCTCCGGCGAGGTTGGCGAGCTCGAGGTTCTTGGTCGACCACGGTTCGCCGCTGCGGCACACGATCCGGGTGGTCTTGGTGTCCTCGATCGCGTCGCGGAGGGTCTCTTCCATCTCCGTCTTGTCGACGTTCGCCAGGATGACGACCGCCGACTTCTTCAAGCTCTCGTTGGCGATCACCAGCTCGCTGACGATGGCCGGCACGCGGGGCGACCAGCCGAGGATGAGCGTGTGCTCCTCCTCGATCACCGTGCTGCGGCCCTTGCGGAGCTCCTCGATCTGCTGATCGACCGAGTTCGCGATCAGACCGATGAGGCTGCCGACGATGAAGATGCCGGCAATCGTCATCGCCAGCATGACCATCCTCGTCGGCCACCCGTTCTCACCGGCGAACGTGCCGGGGTCGAGCACGCGGGTCATCGCAAGGAAGAAGTTCTCGCCGAGACCGTGCGCCGGGTTGCCGTCGCCTCCCACGCCACTCAGCTGGAAGATCGTGAGGATCGCGGCGCCCAGCAGGATCACCGTGACGGAGAGTATGCCGAGGTAGGCGATGACGACGGACGGACCGCGTGACAGGGCCGCGTCGAAGCGATAGCGCAACTTGGCGGCGAGCGATGGAGACCCCGAGTCGTCACTTCCGATCGCCACCGCGCCGGAGTCCTTCGTGCCCTTGAACGCTGCCTCTGCCATCATCTGCCTCTTCCGCCACTCGTGTCCCGCGTGGACGCGTCATTGTTGCACACTGCTCGGTCCGCTCGGAATGACCGTCGGTGGGCCCGAGAGCGCACCGTCCTCGGCTCAACTCAGCGGCTGCGTCAGGTCGTACAACGTCGTCGAGCCGACCGTGACCGTCTTAAAGTTGGCCTCGACCCAGGTGCTGATCCCGGTCGCATCCGCGCTGTTGCCGCCGGTGCGACCCGCAACGAAGTAGTGGATCTGCCCGGACGAGACGAAGCCCTGGAAGGCAGCGAGCGTCGGCGTCGGATCCGTGCCGTTGAAGCCGCCGATGGCCATGACCGGGTCACCAGAGGCGAGCTGGTAGCCGGAGGCGTTGTTGGCGCCGATCGTGGCCAACACCCAGGTGTACTGCCCGGCGTTCTCCTGCAGCGTCGTCACCAGCGCTGCGCTCGGCGTGCTCGCATCGAGCAACCCGCCGCCACCGCCCGCTGCCCCACCGACGTTGCCGCCGGCGGGAAGCGTGAACGCGCCGTTGCCACCATTCGGTCGAGCTCCACCGTTGCCACCGCCTGGTATGGCGCCGCCACCGGGCGCACCGCGCCCGCCTCCGGGAAAGCCGCCCCGGCCACCGGCCACGGTGGGACCAGCGGTCGGCAACGATCCGGAGTGCGTGGTCGACGCAGTGTCGATCGCGTACGCGGCCGGCCCGGCGAGGCCCGCCACCAACGAGGCGGCAACTGCCAGGGTGGCGACCCCGCGACGCACCGCGCTACCGCCCAGCGTGGGACCGGCCAACAGCGCCGCCGCACCGATCACGCCCGACACGACGACCACCCAGCGCAACACCGGGTGCCAGTTCGGCGTGCGGTCGAGCAGCACGTACGCCCACCACGCCGACACCAGAACGGCGGCCGCCAAGCCGCCCCGCGCCAGCCAGGACGATCGCTGCTTCCACAGCAGGTGGCCGCCGATGCCCACCAGCGCACCGATCGCCGGCGCCAGCGCGACCGTGTAGTACGGGTGGATGATGCCCTTGCTGAGGCTGAACACCGTCGCCGTCACGACCAACCACGAGCCCGCCAGCAGCAGCGCAGCACGGCTGCGATCGGTCCGGTGCTTGCGGATGGTGACGATCAATCCGGCGCCACCGAGGACCAGCGCGGCCGGGATCAACCAGGAAGCCTGACCGCCGAACTCGCTGTTGAACATCCGCAGCCAACCAGTCGCGCCCCACATGCCGGTCGTGCCGTTGCCGGCAGCACCACCGCCGACGCTGCCGGTCTCGTTCCCGGTGACGCGGCCGAGGCCGTTGTAGCCGAAGATCAGGTTGAGCACGCTGTTGTCGGTGGAACCGCCGACGTAGGGGCGCCATGACGCTGGCACGAGCTCGACGATGGCCACCCACCAACCGGCGCCGGCGAACATCGCCGCACCGGCGACGAGCAACTGACCGAGCCGCTTTCGCAAGCGCGGCGGGCCGGCGATCAGGTAGGTCACGGCGAAGCCCGGCACCACGACGAAGGCCTGCAGCATCTTGGTGAGGAACCCGAACCCGATCAGGACGCCGACGGCGACGAGCCACTTGGTCGCGCCGCCTTCGATCGCCCGGGTCAGCGCGTAAGCGGCTGCGACGAGCAGCAGCACGAGCAGTGCGTCCGGGTTGTTGAAGCGGAACATCAACACGGCGACCGGCGTGAGTGCCATCACCGCTCCGGCGATCAGACCAGCGGCGGGGCTGAACCAGCGTCGGATCGTGGCGTACAGGAGCCCGACTGCGGCCACGCCCTCGAGCGCCTGCGGGACGAGGATGCTCCACGCGTTGACGCCGAAGATGCGAGCGGAGATCTCCATCACCCACAGCGCAGCCGGTGGCTTGTCGACGGTGATGAAGTTCGACGCGTCGGACGATCCAAAGAAGAACGCCTTCCAGCTCTTCGTGCCGGCCTGCACCGCAGCGGAGTAGAAGCTGTTCGCCCAGCCGG
Source organism: Acidimicrobiales bacterium (assembly GCA_025463415.1). Taxonomy (GTDB): domain Bacteria; phylum Actinomycetota; class Acidimicrobiia; order Acidimicrobiales; family Ilumatobacteraceae; genus WLMZ01. Next base: position 4,154 of record JAOBWO010000296.1, read on the forward strand.
ATGCGCCGAGCCCCCACATGTACAGCACGCCGGTGGCGACGAGGAGTGCGAGGAGGCTCGGCCGGACCCACGCCGGATCGTCCGCAGGCCCACGAAGCAGCCGCTGCAGACCCGACCGATCGTCGACGGGGAACGTGTCGGCTGCGGATGGTGTGGCCGGCTCGCCGGTGGGTGGGTCCGCGCACGGTGGGCCGGCGTACGGCGGCTCGGTGCTCGGCGGGGCAGCGATCGTGATGCTCATGGCCCGATGGTCGCTCCCGAAGCTCAGCGTTTGCTCCGAGCGCCCGGGACATCCACTGGGAAATCGGACCTGCCGTAGGGTGCAGGGTCATGGAGACCGGCCGCGCCAAACCGCTCGTTCTGACCGTCGACGACGAAGAGCACATCACCGAGCTGATCGCGATGGCGCTGGGGTTCAACGGCTTCGACGTGCAGCGCGCGTCCACCGGCCGGGCGGCACTTGCGGCGGTCGAGGCGCAGAAGCCCGATCTGATCCTGCTCGACGTCATGCTCCCCGACCTTGACGGGTTCGAGGTTGCCCGTCGCCTCCGCCAGGACCATCGCTCCGGCACCGCCGTACCCATCATCTTCCTGACGGCCAAGGATGCGACCGCCGACAAGGTCGAGGGCCTCCGCCTCGGTGTCGACGACTACGTGACCAAGCCGTTCTCGATCGAGGAGCTGATCGAGCGGGTGAAGGCGGTGCTCCGCCGCTCCAGCGGTGCTGCTTCGGGCGAGACCAAGCTCGTCTACCACGACCTCGTGCTCGACGAGGAGACCCGCGACGTCTGGCGCGGCGATCGGTTGATCGAGCTGACCGTCACCGAGTACAAGCTGCTCCGGTACCTGCTCGCCCACGCTCGCCAGGTGCTGACCCGCGACCAGATCCTCGAGTCCGTGTGGGACTACACCTTCGCCGGCAACGCCAGCGTGCTCGAGACCTACATCAGCTACCTGCGCCACAAGGTCGACGTCGAGGAGCCGCCGCTGATCCACACCGTCCGCGGCGTCGGCTACAGCCTGCGCCTCCCCGGCGGCCGCTGAACCGTTCGGCCCCTTCGGCCGGAACCATGCAATGAAACGGGGGCGATGCTGCCGGACCGTCTCGGCCGCGGCGGCCACTCCCATCTTCGGCGGGGATCGACTGAGCTCCGGGAGGCCTCGGTCGCCAACGTGACGACGCCAGCCTCCCAGAGTTCCAAAGTCCGAGCGCACGGAGGCGGCCACCGCAGCCGAGACCGCCCACAGCACCGCCCCCTTTCGGCTGCATGGGTTCGACGCCTATGTCGCGGCTGGTTGGCGGCGCTTGAACAGGATGCGGTCGAGGACGACGAACTGCACGAGCCAGACGACGCCGAACGCGGTGAGGCTGGCGATCTGGATGGCGACGGTGCGGTGGGTCGTGGGCCAGTCCTCTGCGGCGTGCGACATCATCGCCACGGCAAGCGTGGAGAGCGCGAGGCCCGAGGCAGAGAGGGCCGCGAACGGCACCACCTCGCCCGAGATCGAACGACGACCCTGCTTGTTCCAGACCCACCGTCGGTTGAGCTCGAACGACGGCACGGTGCCGACGATCGTGGCGATGATGTTCGCCCACACAGCCGAGGTCGTGCGGGTGGCCACCAGCGCGGCGAGCACGATCTGGCTCACCACGGTCGAGACGCTCGAGACTGCTGCGTAGCGGAACAGCTTCGCCCACTCCAGCCGGAGCAGGCGCCTCACGGCTGACGCCTGAACACCCAGCGCTGCATCAGGCCGAACCGCACCAGCCCGACGCCGATGTTGACCACCGTCAGCGTCGCGAGCACGGTCAGGGTGCGGGTCGCGCCGAGCGCGGCCAGCAGGGAGAGGGTGGCGATCGTGGCCGCGAACGGCAGCACCGCGACAGTCAGTCCTCTGGCGAAGTGGCGGAGCCGGCGGGCCGGGCCGACCAGTGCGAACGTCAGCCGTCGGTTCGCCGCGTGGTTGGCGATGCTGCAGACGGCGAGCGCGACGATCGCCGCGGCCATGTGACCGAGCGGACCGGCCAGCAGGACGAAGCCCAGCGCGAACACGGCTGACGAGACGAGGCCGATCGAACCGAATCGGACCAGTTGCTCGACGAAGGGGCGTTGCCCCGGCATGTTGACTGCCGGGACAACGACGCCATGCTCAACGAGGTCACCCGTGGGGAGCGCGGCCTCGTTGCGGGCGACGCGTCGGATCATCCGCCACATGCCCGCGAGGTCACCTCGGGCCGTGGACACGACGTTGACCCGGCTGTCGGGGTCGTCGATCCAGTCGACCGGCACCTCGTGGATGCGGAGGCCGTTGTGCTCCGCGAGGACCAGCAGTTCGGTGTCGAAGAACCAGCCCTGATCGACCACCATCGGCAGCAGCTGACGCACGGCGTCCGTGCGCACGGCCTTGAACCCACATTGCGCGTCGGAGAAGCCGGCGTGGAGCGTCGCTCGCAGGAGCAGGTTGTAGGTGCGCGAGATCGCCTCCCGCTTCGGGCCGCGAGCCACCCGCGCCGTTGCGGCGAGTCGGGTGCCGATCGCGACATCGCTGTGCCCGGACACGAGTGGGGCCACGAGTGGCAGCAGCGCAGCGAGATCGGTGCTCAGGTCGACGTCCATGTACGCGACGACCGGCGAGGTCGACGTCGACCACACCGCACGAAGGGCACGACCGCGGCCCTTCTCGGCGAGGTGCACTGCACGCACGCCGCCGAAGATCAACGCCATCCGGCAGGCGATCGGCCACGTGCGGTCGGTCGATGCGTTGTCGGCGATCGTGATCGTCCACGAGAGCGGGAAGTGCTGGGTGAGATAGGCGTGCAGGGTGCGGATCGAGTCCTCGAGCCCCTCGGCCTCGTTGTAGACGGGGATGACGATCTCGACGGTCGAGGTCGGCCGGTCACCGTGCGGGTCGTACACCAGCAGCGGCTCGGGCTGCGTCGAGGGGTCGAGCGGAACTGCGATCGCGTGTGCCATACGACGATCATCGGGGGCTCAACTGGGCCCGGCCTCCGTCGACCCTGGGAGTTCGCTCCGAACGATCCGGTCGGCCAACCGCTCGGGGGGCAGCGCCAGCGGAAGCCGGATCGTGAACACTGCGCCGTCGACCACGCCGTCGTCGCTCGTCGAGTTCGCGACGCCGACGGTGCCGCCGTGCTCGTGGGCGATGCTCTCGACGATCGCCAGGCCGAGGCCGGACCCTTGCCCGACGCGCGCCGAATCGGCCTGCCAGAAGCGGTCGAACGCGTGCTCGAGGGCCGTCGGATCGAGCCCGGGGCCGTGGTCGCGCACTGCGACCACCGCCGTCCCGTCGACGAAGTGCGCTGTGACATCGATCGCTGTGCCATCCGGAGTGTGCTTGACCGCGTTGGTGACGAGGTTGGCGATCGCCTGACGGAGGTGGTTGCCGTCGCCCTCGATCACGACGGGTTCGGGCGCGAACAAGGAGACCTGGCGGGTCGGCGCGATCGCGTGGGCGTCGCTGCATGCATCGGCGCAGAGCACGGCGAGATCGACCGGACCGGGCTCGGTGGGCCGGGGTTGGTCGAGCCGGGCGAGCATCAGCAGATCGTCGACGAGCACCTTCATCCGCGCGGACTCCTGCTCGATCCGGCGCATCACGATCGGCAGGTCGAGATCCGGGTGGTCGGCGCCGAGCCGGAACAGCTCGGCGAAACCCTGGATCGACGTCAGCGGCGTGCGCAGCTCGTGCGACGCGTCGGCCAGGAACTGACGCAGGCGCAGCTCGGTCGCATCCCGTGCCTGGAAGGCGATCTCGAGCTCACTCAGCATCGTGTTCAGGGCGAGACCGAGCTGGCCGACCTCGCTGCGACCGTCGGATGGCTCGACGCGGTGCGACAGGCCGCCGGCCGTGATCGTCCGCGTCGAGGTGGCCATCTGCTCGAGTGGGCGCAAGCCGCGGCGGAGGATGAACCACGAGCCCATCGCGAGGATCACGAGGAGGCCGCCCGCGGCGGAGCCTTCGATGAGGATCAACCGACGCAGTGAGTCGGTGACCTCCTTGGTGGGGATCGCGACCACGAGCAACAACTCGTCGCGGCTGGTGCCGGGGCCACCGAGGACGCGGGTGATCGACACTCTCCAATCGCCCGAGCCGACCGACGAACCGGTGGTGAACAACCTTCCGTTCGGGCCGGGATCGGTGATCACTGCCGGGAGTGCGGGGGTGTCGCTCGAGGTGCTGAACCGGAACTCGATCGGCGTGTCGTCGGCCTCGACGGCGATCGTGCCGTCCGAGCTGATCAGTGCGGCATAGGTTCCCGGCGGCGCATAGGCGCCGCCGCGCCCGCAGTCCGGACCACCGACGTCCGATGCCGAGAACAGCTGGCAGGCTGCCGAACCGAGCGAGTTGCGGAGCTGCAGATCGAGGCGCTGGTACTGCGTGCGCGAGTACAGCGCATAGGTGGAGAAGCCGAAGATCGCCAGGCCGGTGAGCACGAGGATCACCAGCCCGACGACCAGTCGGAGCCGCAGCGTCATGAGGGGGAGGCTCGTCGCTGCGACAGATCTGTCATGAACGCGTTGCTATCACGCATCGCCGCGGAGCTGGGCGACGATCTTCATCGCCTGGTTGATCGGGATGGCGAAGCCGATGTTCTCGGCCGTCACGCTGGCGGAGCTCGTTGCACCAGCGCTGTTCATCCCGACGATCTCGCCCGAGGCATCGACGAGTGGGCCGCCGGAGTTGCCGGAGCTGATCGCCGCGTCGGTCTGGATCAGATTGGTGAGGTGCCCCGCCTCGACCTCGATCGAGCGACCGAGGGCGGAGATGATCCCGCGGGTCACCGTGACGCCTCCGTCGAGGTTGAGCGCGTTGCCGATCGCAACCGCATCGTCACCGACGGCGACGGCATCGGAGTTGCCGATCGTGGCCGGGGTGAGACCGGTGACGCCGTCGACCTTGATCAGCGCGACGTCGTCGGTCGTGTCGGTGCCGACCAAGGTCGCGGTGCGAGCCGTGGTCTCGCCGTTGAGGGTGACGGTGATCGATGTTGCATCGGCGACCACGTGCGCGTTGGTGAGGATCTCACCGTCGGCCGTCAGCACGATTCCCGTTCCAGCCGCCTCGCCGGTCTGGGTGCGCCCGAACTGGCCCTGGACCGAGATCGTGGTCTTGATGGTGACGACCGATGGCTCGACCTTCTTCAGCACACTGGCGACGTCGAGCGTTGTCGCGGCGTACGCGAGCGGCTGGGCAGCGGCCACCGTGGTGGCCGTCGGCGAGGAGGTGTCCTCGGCGAGGGTGGCACCGGCGTAGCCGGCACCACCCCCGACGAGCGCTGCCGCAACCACAGCTGCCACCGCGACGCTCGGCCACCGACGCCGTGCGGGCGGAGGCGTCGGTGGCCGACCATCGACATCGGAACGGCCGAGGGAGGAGCCTGGTCCGAGTGGTGGCAACTGTGATGTGGGCGGCGCCCAAGCCGGTCCCGCTGGCCACGGGGAGGCGGTCCTGCCAGCGGAACCGGCGTGATCCGCTGACGCGGAAGCCTGTTCGTCATTCGTGAAATCGGACATGGAATCGGGCGTGAAGTACGGGTTCATGACATCTCCTGGGGGAGAGACGGAGCGTCGCTCGGGCGTCTGGGGTGATGCGATCACTCTGCGCCGGCACCCTGGACAACCCCTCCGTCATTGCTGGGAGTTGCCTGGGAACCAGTGCGTTCGATCGACCACCGCCCGAAGCGCAGGGAGAGGTAGACCAGTCCACCGATCGGCAGCGGCAGGAGCACGTGCCCGAAGCGGTAGGCGGTCACGCCGAGCGTCGCGATCGACGTCGCCAACCCGAAGCCGTGCAGCGTCGTGATGTACCCGTACTCGACGATGCCGATGCCACTGGGGCTGATCGGGATCGCGGCGAGGATGTTGCCGATCCCGTAGGCCACGAGCAGCGCATCGATGCGGACCGTGCCCTCGAAGGCGCGCACGAAGACCCAGAGCGAGAGTGCATCGATGGCCCAGTTTGCCAACGCCCAACCAGCGACGCGCCGCAGCAGCGAACGGTTGCCGGTCAGCTCGCGCAGTCGGTCGCCGAGGTCGGCCAGCACCGCAGTGGCCGTGCCCGTGTTGCGCCGCAGCAGCCGCGCGAACCAGAGAACCGGACGCTCGATGCGATGGTCGCCACGGATCAGCGCCTTCGTGACGGCGACGACGATGAGGATGGTCAGGAGGCCGACGAACGCGGCGACGATCGACAACCCGTGCACGCCACGGATCGGGATCGAGATCACCAACCCGAGCCACAGGATCAGGTTCAGCGCGACGGCCGACACCATCGCAGCCGCGCCCAGTGCGAAGCCGGCCTGACGCCCGGGAACGCCCGACCGGGTCAGCAACCGGTAGCCGAGCGCGGGCCCGGCTGCTCCACCCGCGGGCAGGATGCCGCCGAACGCCCGCGTGCTGAGCTGGATCCGCAGCACCCGCCAGATCGACACCGGCGCGTCAGGCCCCCCGAGCGCTGCGTAGGTGACGTTCGAGTAGGCGAACAGTGCGCAACCCTGCAGCGCGATGGCCACGACCAACAGGCCGACATCGACATCGTGGATGTCACGCACGGCCTTGATGAAGTTGTTCGCGACGGGCCGGACGAAGACGACCGCGACGACGGCGAGCAGGATCAGCTTGAGCGTGATCCGCACGGGTCGGCTGAGGCGCGGCATCCGATCAGTCTGGTCGTCCGGCGATCGCCGCCAGCGACACGCCGAGTCGACCGAGCAAGTTGTCGAGCGTCGCGAGCGGCAACCCGATGACGTTGCTGACACTTCCCTCGATGCGGTCGACGAGGAGTGAGCCGGCGCCCTGCAGTGCGTAGGCACCCGCCTTGCCGAACGGCTCACCGGTGGCGACGTACCAGTCGAGGTGCGCATCGTCGATCGCGACCATCGTCACCCGCGTCGATGTCACCGCCGACTCGAGCAGCTGTCCCCGACGAACGGCGATCCCCGTGTGGACCGAGTGCGTCCTGCCGCTCAACAGGTGCAGCATCCGGCGGGCGTCAGCGTCATCCGCGGGCTTGGCGAGGATGAGGCCATCGACGTCGACGGTCGTGTCGGCTGCGATCACCACGGTGTGCTCGTCGGCATCGAGCACCGACGCCTTCTCGATCGCAAGACGACCGACGTAGGCGAGGGGGTCCTCGCCGGGCAGCTCGGTCTCGTCGATGTCGGACGGTTCGATCGTGAAGCGCACCCCGAGCTGACCGAGCAGATCGCTGCGGCGAGGAGATGCCGATGCCAGCACGACCCGGGGCGGATCACCCACCGCTGAGGGCCATCACGTGGGCGTCGTCGGGCGGCGTGGCGTCGTCGAGATCGTCGAGGTAGCCCTCCGGCAGCGCGACCCGGATCGGACCGTTGGTGTGCCCACGGCGGATCCGTTCGCCGCCGGGCACCACCGTCAGATCCGCGCCCAAACGATCGAGCAGAGCCGCGAGCAGATCGTCGAGCTCGGCCAAGGAGTTGATCTGGCTCAGCCGGCCACGGACCTCGCCGCCGACGGGGTAGCCGGTGAGGTACCACGAGGTGTGCTTGCGGAAGTCGCGCACCGCGTTGTCCTCACCGAGCAGATCGGCCATCAGGCGGCAGTGGTCGGCCATCTGCTCGACGACGAACCCGAGCGGCGGCGACCCGGGAATCGGCTCACCGTTGAACGCAGCGACCAGCTGACCGAAGAGCCACGGCCGGCCGAGGCAGCCCCGGCCGATCACGACGCCGTCGCAGCCGGTTGCGGCCACCATCGCCAGCGCGTCTGCGGCTTCCCAGATGTCGCCATTGCCGAGCACGGGAATGGTGCGCACTGCTGCCTTGAGCTCACCGATCGCGTTCCAGTTGGCCTCGCCGGCGTAGTGCTGCTGAGCCGTGCGGGCGTGCAGGGCGATCGCGGCCACGCCTTCGTCCTCCGCGATCTGACCGGTGCGCACGAACGTGAGCAGCTCGTCGTCGATGCCCATCCGGAACTTCGCCGTGACCGGGATGCCGTACGGGGCGGCGCCGCCGATGACGGCCTGCAGGATCGCGCGGAGCAGGTTCGGCTTGACGGGCACGGCTGCGCCGCCACCTCGACGGGTGACCTTGGCGGCCGGGCAGCCGAAGTTGAGGTCGATGTGATCGACGCGATCCTCCGCCGCCAGCCGGCGCACGGCCTCACCGATGATCACCGGGTCGCTGCCGTAGATCTGCAGGCTGCGGAACGGCTCGTCGGCGCCGAACGTGGCCATCCGTCGGGTCTTCGCGTTGCCGTGCACGAGCGCGGTGGCCATCACCATCTCGTTGACGTAGACGAGGCCAGGGCCGAACCGCCGGCACATCGTGCGGAACGGAGCATTGGTGACCCCGGCCATCGGCGCCAGCACGACCGGCGGCCAGACCTGGTGCGACCCGAGTTGCAGTGGCGCCACGGAGCCAAGCGCAGGCTGGGTCGGGGCGGGCGCGTTCACGCCGAAAACGCTACCTGTGCGAACCGCACCGACAGGCCGCCGTTGCTCGTCGCCAACGTCGCGTCGAACTCGCGTTTGAAGGCCGGCAGGCCCGAGGCGGGAGCGATCACGGCGAGCTTGGCGGCCGCGCCGAGCCCGGCGTACAGCGCCTTGATGCCCTTCGCGGACATCCGCTCTCCGTACGGCGGGTTGGTGACCACGGCCGCACCCTTGGCGGCGGCGGTCGCGTCGGCCACCGTGAACGCGATGTCGTCGGCGACGCCGGCGCGCTCTGCGTTGGCCCGGGCGACCTCGACCATGTCGGCGGAGAGATCGCTGGCGTGGTGCGGCTTCTTCAGCGGCGGACGGACATCGGCCTCGGCGGCGGCGCGCAGCTTCGCGTTCTGGGCGGCGTCGACCGGCCGCCACTGCTCGAAGGCGAACGCACGGTTGCGGCCGGCCGGGATCTTGCGCGCCATCTGCGCGGCCTCGATCATGAGCGTGCCGGCACCGCAACACGGATCCGTCAGCACGCCCTTGTGTGCCGCCGCGCCACTCCACTGCAGCAGCGCCGCAGCCAGCGTCTCGCGCATCGGCGCGGCGCCGGCCTCGGTGCGCCACCCGCGCTGGTACAGCGGATCACCGGTGGCGTCGAGGCTCACCGTTGCGACGTTGCGCGCGATGCGCACGTGCATCGTGTGCACGCCACCCTCGTAGGCGAGCGCGGGATCGTACGTGCGCCGCACCACCTCGCGCACGCGCTCTTCGATCGCGTCGGTGTGGGTCAGGCGCGAGCCGGACGCGGAGACGTTGATGTTCAGCGCCGAGTGGCGAGGCAGCCACTCGTGCAGCGGGATGTCGCCCATCCCGGCCTTGAGGTCACCGAAGCCGCTGGCCTCGAACCGCCCCAGCCGCACCAGCACGCGCGTGGCCGTGCGGAGGTGGAGGTGGGCGAGCATCAGCTGCGACCACGTCACCGAGCACGTCAGCCCACCGATGCCGAGATCGATCACCTTCATGTCCAGCTTGGCCAGCTCGCGTGCTGTCACCTCTTCCAGACCTGGAGCAGTGACGATGTAGATCTGGAGCCGGCTCATGGTGCGTCGAGTGTACGGCTGCGGTCGACTCAGTCCATCGAGAGGCGCAGGCCGGGGTACGCACCGGCTTCCAACGACGTCGGGCCGTCGCTGCCGAGGCGGTGCCATCCCGCGGCGGCGATCATCGCCGCGTTGTCGGTGCACATCGCCCGGCTGTGCACGAACGCGCGGATCCCGTCCGCTTCGCACGCCTCGACCCACCGGTCGCGCAGCAGCGAGTTGGCCGCCACTCCCCCGCCGAGGGCCAGTCCCTTCGCGCCGACCTGTCGGGCCGCGCGACGGGCCTTGGTCACCAGCGAACCGACGATCGCCGTCTGGAACGACGCGGCGACATCTGCGGTCACCACGTCGGGGTGCTTGCGGACGTGGTTCATCACCGAGGTCTTGACGCCGCTGAAGCTGAAGTCGAGCGAATCCGGGATCGCCCGCGGGAACGCGATGGCCTCGGGGTCGCCGAACTGGGCCTCGCGGTCGATCGCCGGGCCGCCCGGATAGCCGAGCCCCAGGAAGCGGGCCACCTTGTCGAACGCCTCGCCGGCCGCGTCGTCGATGGTCTCGCCGAGCAGGTGGTAGCGGCCGGGGCCGCGCATCTCGACGAGCATCGTGTGCCCACCCGAGACGAGCAGCACGACGAGCGGGAACTCGAGGTCTGGATCTTCGAGCAGGCCGGCGTAGAGGTGAGCCTCCAGGTGGTTGACTCCGACGAACGGAACGTCCCACACCAACGCCAGCGCCTTGGCGGCCGACACGCCGACCAGCAGCGCGCCGATCAGCCCGGGTCCGAACGTCGCCGCGACCGCGTCGATGCGCGTCTCGGCGATGCCGGCCTCTTCGATCGCCCGCGCGATCACCGGCACGATCAGCTCGACGTGGGCGCGGCTCGCGATCTCCGGCACCACGCCGCCGAACGGCACGTGCTGCTCGATCGACGTCGCGACCACGCTGCTGAGCACGTCGGAGCCGCCCATCACGATCGATGCCGCGGTCTCGTCGCAGCTCGTCTCGATGCCGAGCACCACTGTGGATCCGTCGACGGTCAGGGGCCTCATCGCTGACCGCCCCGCGTCGTGCTCTCCGGCGACAGCTGCATCAGCCGTGCCGCGTACTCCGCGGTGTCGATGTCGTGGCACCACATCACGATCGCGTCCTCGACGTTCTCGTAGTAGCGCTGGCGGATCCCGGCCGGCTCGAAGCCGAACTGGTGGTAGAGGCCCTGCGCGACGACGTTCGAGATGCGCACCTCGAGCGTGAGCCCGACGCAACGCCGCCGACGTGCCTCCCACGCGAGCTCGGCCAACAGCCGTCGGCCGACGCCTTCGCGCTGGCGTTTCGGATCGGCTGCGATGTTGGTGATGTGGCCCTCGTCGGCCACGATCATCATCCCGGCATACCCGACCAGCTCACCGGCGCGATGGGCGCAGATGTAGTAGCGCTGTCCCTGCCGAGCCATCTCGATCTCGTTGGTGAAGACGTTGACCGACCACGGCTGCGGGTACACCTGCCGCTCGATGACCTGGATCGCGGTGAGATCGCGCCGGCGCATCGGCTCGACGACCAGCCCACGCGCGGGTGGTGTGCGGTTGAGGATCCGGGACAGCACGCTCATCGAGTGCTCCAGTTGATCTGCGCGTCCGGGGCGCGTAGGTACATCGGCTGGACATCCTCGGCGCGCAGCGGCTCCAGATCGCTGCGCAGCACGCGTGCTCGCGCCAGGGTCACCAGCGAGGCGACGGAGGGGTGGGCGAGGTCTGCCACCTCGACACCGACGCCGAGCTCGTCGCGGTAGCGGAACGCACCGTCGCCCACCGCGAGCACGTCCTGGCCGCGAGCCATCACATCGGCGTTGAAGTCGTCGACGCTGCCGACGCGCGGCTCCGTCACGCGCTGCACACCATCGGTGGTCGGCAGGTAGAAGGCGTAGAAGATCTCGCCCTTGCGCGCATCGATGACGCCGGCGATCACCTTGGGGATGTGTCGCAACGGATGGGCGAGCAGATCGAGCGAAGAGACACCCACGACCGGAACCTGCAGCGCGTGGGCCATCGCCCTCGCCGACGCGATGCCGACGCGCATCCCAGTGAACAGCCCCGGCCCGACGTCGACTCCGATCGCGGCGATGTCACCGATCGCGACCTGGGCGTGACGGCAGACGAACTCGATGGCCGGCGCAAGGGTCTCGGCATGGCGCCGACCCTGGTTGATCTCGACCATGCCGAGCACGCCGTCGTCGCCCCCGAGCGCGACGCTGACGACGTGGGTCGCGGTCTCGATCCCGAGCGTGATCATCGGCTCTCTCCTGGGCGGATCCAGGGCTGCACCGCGGCTTCGAGACGTTCCCAGCGCGGCGCCCACCGCCGGTCGTTCGACGTCAGCGTGATCTCGCGATAGTCGACGTCCTCGTCGTCGACACGCAGCTCAATGTGCAGGTGCGGACCGAGGTCGACCACATCACCCCACTCCACCAACATGATCGAGTGCTCGTCGAGGAGCTCCGGCAGGGCGAGATCGTCGACCTCCGCGGTGTGCTCGAGCCGGTACAGATCGACGTGGTGCAAGGTCGTCGCGCCGGCCTGGTAGGTGTGGACGAGCGTGTAGGTCGGCGAGGTCACAGGCTCGTGGATGCCCAGTTGCTTGGCGAAGCCCTGCGCGAACGCAGTCTTTCCGGCGCCCATCTGTCCGGCGAGCACGATGAGGTCGCCCGGGCGGGCCAACCCGGCGATCGCAGCGGCGAGACCACGCGTGTGTTCGGGGGATGAGGTGAGGAGCTCGATCATGACGTTGGACGGAGGCGGCGGTCGATGCGTTTGCTGATCCCGCAAACGACCTCGTAGCCAATTGTGCCAAGTCGCGCCGCCCACTCCTCTGCCGTGATCGCGTCCGAGCCCGCGCTGCCGCGCTGGGCCCCTATCAGCACCACTTCGTCGCCGACCGCGACCTGCAGGTCACCGCAGTCGATCATCAGTTGGTCCATCGTGACCACGCCGACGATCGGCACTCGCCGTCCATGGAGCAGCACCTCGCCGCCGTTGCCGAACAGCCGGCGGGGCACACCGTCGGCGTAACCGATCGGTACCGTCGCGACGACGGCCTCGCGTTCGAACACGTGGCGCAACCCATAGCTGACGCCCTCACCGGCGCTCACCGTCTTGACGAGGCTGACCCGAGCGTGCAGCGACAGGGCCGGGCGCAGCTCGCCACAGACGCGGCTGATCTCCGGTCCGGGCTCGATGCCGTACATCGCGATGCCGAGCCGCACGAGGTCGCGACGGGCGGCAGGCAGCGTCAGCGTTGCCGCCGAGTTCGCTGCGTGCACCACCGGCGGTTCGTGGCCGGCCGCGCGCAGCGCTGCCAGGACCTCGTCGAACCGATCGAGCTGGAGGGTGTTCGAGGGAGCGCCCGGCTCGTCGGCGACCGCCAGGTGGGTGAACACCCCCGCGAGGTGCAAGCCAGCGGACCCGGCGATCGCATCCGCTGCCGCCACCGCCTCCGCCGGTTGCGCGCCGGCACGGTGCATGCCCGTGTCGACCTTGAGGTGAACTCCGACTCGGGCAGCACCGCCCCGCGCCGCACCGTCGAGCGCGGTGATGCCCGCCGGTGTGTACACGGTCGGTATCAGCGCATGGGCCACGATTGCGGCTGCGTCCTCCGCCGGTTGCTCACTGAGCACCAGGATCGGAGCGGAGACGCCCGCGTCACGCAACGCGACGCCCTCTTGGGTCAACGCGACGCACAGGCCGACTGCGCCGGCATCGAGCGCGGCCCGGGCGACGGACACCGCGCCGTGTCCGTACCCGTCCGCCTTGACCACGGCCCACACCGCCGCGGGCGTCGTGCCGTCCGAGACGAGCGTGCGCCGGACGACCTCGATGTTGTGGGCGATCGCGGCGAGGTCGACCTCGGCCCAGGCCCATCTCACGCGAGCGTGTCCAGGACCTGCGGGATGAGGCTGAGCAGATCGCCGGCGATCAACCCGCGACGTGCGCCGAGCCGGCCGGCGCTGCCGTGCACCCACGCGCCCGCAGCGGCGGCTTCGAAGGGCGGGAGGCCCTGCGCCAACAACGCCCCGATGATCCCGGACAGCACGTCGCCGGTGCCGGCTGTCGCCAGCCGGTCGTCGCCCGTGGTCACCACGAGCGCCCGTCCGCCCGGCTCCGCGATCACACTGGCCGGGCCCTTCAGCAGGACGACGGCGCGCAACTGCGCTGACAGCTCACGCGCCGCGGCCATCCGGTCTGCCCCGGGCTTGCCGCCCGACAGCAGCGCGAACTCGCCGTCGTGCGGCGTGAGCACGGTGGGTGCCCGTCGGTCACGCAGCACCGTCGCCACGCCGTCCCGGTTCCACGCCAGTGCGAACAGTCCATCGCCGTCGACGACCGTCGGCACCGCCGCCTGACGCATCACGTCGCGCACGGCCGCAACGGTGGCATCGGCACGGCCGAGGCCCGGCCCGATCACCAGCGACTGGAACCGGTCGAGGCCGCCGAGCACCTCGCCGCTCCATCCGGTCTCGGGCAGCTTCTGCTGCACGTACTCGTGCTCGCCGGGCGCCATGGCTCCGGGCACGGACAGGTGCACCATCCCCGCGCCGGTTCGTTGCGCAGCCCCGGCGGCGAAGTGCGCCGCACCCGTCATGCCAGGCGCGCCGGCGACGATGCGCACCGCCGCCTGCCACTTGTGCGCGTCGGCCGCACGCGGGCGCCACCAGTTCTCGACGTCGGACTGCTGCACCAGATGTGCCTGCGAGCGGCAGACGAGCCCGATGTCCGCCAGCTCGACGTCGCCGGCCACGGCCGCGCCGGGGGCGAACAGCACGCCCGGTTTGAGCGCGGCCAGCACGATCGTCCGGTCGGCCCGCATCACCCCGGCCGGGGCGCGACCGGTGAGGCCGTCGACACCGGACGGGATGTCGACCGCCAGCACCGTGGCGCGGCCGGGGTGCGGCGCCACCCACTGGCCACGGAACCCGGTGCCGAAGGCGGCATCGATGACCAGATCGCAGTCGGGCACCGTTGCGGGTACGTCGGCGGCCTCGATGACACGAACGCTGACGCCCTTGGCCGCGAGCCGACGGGCCGCGACACGGCCGTCCTTGCCGTTGTTCCCGGGCCCGGCGATCACCACGACCCGTCGTCCGTACGCGCCGCCGAGCATGCGCAGCGCCGTCCAGGCCACGGCGGACCCGGCCCGCTCGATCAGCGTGTCCACCGCGACCGGGTTCCACGAATCGGTCGTCGCCGCAGCGTCGATGGCCCGCATCTCGTCCGGCGTCACGATCGGGAGCATCAGATCAGCGTAGCCACCGGTCCCCGTTGCCCCGATCGGTCCCTCACTCGGCGATCACGTAGGCGATCGCGATCAGATCGCTGTGGGTCAAGGAGAGGTGCCAGCGGCTGACGCCCGCCGCTTCGGCAAGGACGGCTGCGGCTCCTGTCACGTTCAGTGACGGCACGCCGGAGGCGGCTCGGGACACCCAGACCTCGTGGAAGCCGAACGCGCCGAGGCCGACACCGAGCGCTTTCATCACGGCCTCGCGTGCCGCGAACCGCGCTGCCAGCGACGGAACGGGATCAGACTTCGGTGCGACATAGGCCAGCTCCTCGGCCGTGAACAGCCGCTGGCGCATCGTCGGGGTGCGCGTCAGCGACGTGCGGAACCGCTCGATCTCGACCGCATCGACGCCGATCCCGATCATCGCCGAGCGACCTGCGCCGGCGGCCTCGTCGAATCAGGCACTCCAGTGGTCGGCCATCTCGCTGATCGGCAGGATCAGCAGATCGGCAACCGTGACCTCGCTCAGCCGGTCCTCGCGGAACCCGCCCTCGGTCTCGGCCACCCAGTCGACGAGGCGGTCGTAGCGACGGTCGTAGCCCTGCAGGACGCCGCGCATCGTCGATGCCGGCAGGTGCTCGTGGAACCGCACATGGAGAAGGGTGATCCCGGTGGTCTGGTTGGCCTTGACCTCGGGGACGAAGATCACCGTGCGGCCGTCGCTGCGACCCTGGGCGACGAGCACCTCGCGCTCGGCGGCGACGCGCCGCTTGGTGCCGAGCAGCGAGCTGTTCCGCTCGACCCGCGACGGCACGTCGCGCGACAGGCCGCCGCGATCGAGGATCGAGATCGTCGCGTCGCCGGATTCGGGATCGCCTTCGATCCGGTAGCGGGTGAACCCAACGACATCCGCCACGGCGGGGTCGAGGTCGGCCAGCACCTTCAGCGACTTGTACGACAGCCGGTCGCGGCCGACTCCGGCGGTCAGCACGGCCTGCACGAGGTTGCGGTCGAGCACCCCCTCGTCGTTGCGGCTGATGCCGACGGTCACGGTCTTGGCCTGGTGCTTGATCGCGTCGATC
>JAOBWO010000246.1 GCA_025463415.1 Acidimicrobiales bacterium
CGGGCTTCTTCGGCCGAGAACATCGTCTCGATCCACACCACGTCGACGCCGCCGTCGCGCAGGCCGATGATCTGCTCGGTGAACGCCTCGATCGCGTCGGCCTCGGTGAGCAGGCCCATGGGCTCGAACAGCTCGCCGAGCGGCCCCACCGAACCGGCGACCGCGACGGGCCGATCGGTGTTGTCGGCGACATCGCGCGCGATGCGTGCGGCCGCACTGGCGAGCTCGTGCACCCGGTGCTGGTTGTTGTGCAGCTTGAGCCGGTAGGTGGTGCAGCCGAAGGTGTTGGTGAGGATGATGTCCGCGCCGGCATCCACGAAGTCCTGGTGCAGGCCACGGACCCGCTCCGGGTGGTCGACGTTCCACAGCTCCGGCGGGTCTCCCGGTCCGAGCCCGCGCTCCATGTAGTTGGTGCCGGTTGCACCGTCGACGAGGACGACGGGTCTGGTTGCGAGCAGCTCGGCCAATGACGTACGCATGGCTGCCAGTATGCCGGTCCGGTCCGCCGAGCAGGCGTGACGTGATGCTCAGCCGAGGAGATCTGCCAACGCTGCTTCCAGCCTCGCGACCCGCGCCTCCAGCTCGCTGACCCGCTCGCTCATCGCGCTCGGGCCGCTCGATGCCGCGTGACGTTGGGTCGGCTCGGCCTCCTCGGCCAGCAGCTGCTGCCAACGCAGCTCCTTCTGTCCCGGGGCGCGGTCCAGCTGGACCGCCATGGCCTGATGCCCCGAGTCCAGGTTCCCGGCGGCGAGCTCGCGCAGCGCGGTCTCGACGTCGTCGAGCGATGAGAAGGCGTGCTGCCGTTCCGTCCTGGTGCGCAGCTCGGCGACCGTCTGCGGACCACGCAGCAGGAGCGCAGCCATCAGCGCGGCGTGCGCCGGCGACCAGCCATAGTGCTCGTCGGCGACCTGCCGGGTGCGGGTGACGCTGCGGCCGTGGCTGGGGTGCACGAGGCGTACGAGTCCGGCTGCCTTCAACGACGTGACCGCGCTGTCGACGGCGCGAGCCTCGATCGACATGATCGGGTCGCGTGCGGTCGACTGGTTGCGCGCCAGGACGAGAGCGTTCGAGGACAGCGGGTACTGGTCCGGTGTCGTGCGCTCCTTCTCCAGCAAGCATCCGAGCACTCGGCCTTCGACGACGGTCAGCATCGACGCGAGGCTAACCCTGCATCGTGCGCCGCACTGCCGCAGCTGAAGTTGCCGGCGGGCACCGGTTCAGCGTGACATCGACGACTGCACGACCGCGTGGATGAGCGGCACACCCGGCCGGTAGACGAGGTGCAGGTGGCTCGGCGCGTCGAGCACGACGAGGTCGGCGGGGCTGCCGATCGAGAGCCGACCGACGTCGGTTCGCCGGAGCGCCGCGGCTCCCCCGATGGTCGCCGCCTGGAGGGCTTCGTCGGCGGTCATGTGCATGTCGCGGACGGCGAGCGCGATGCAGAAGCTCATCGAGGTCGTGTTGCTCGATCCCGGGTTGCAGTTCGTCGCCAACGCGACCGTTGCGCCGGCATCGAGCAGTCGGCGCGCGTCGGCGTAGGGCTGCCGGGTCGAGAAGTCGGCTGCGGGCAAGAGCGTGGCCACCGTGGTGCTGCCGGCCAAGGCGTCGACGTCCGCGGAGGTGAGGTGCGTGCAGTGATCCGCGGATGCGCACCCCATCTCGACCGCCAGCGCCACCCCCGGACCCTCGCCCAGCTGGTTGGCGTGGATCTTCGGGATCAACCCGGCGGCGATGCCGGCGCGCAGCACCTCGCGACTCTGGTCGGCGTCGAACGCGCCGACCTCGCAGAACACGTCGACGAACCGTGCCCGGGCTGCGACTGCGGCGTCGAGCATCTCACCGCAGACGAGCCGGACGTAGTCGTCGGCACGTCCCGCGAACTCACCGGGCACGACATGGGCCCCGAGGTACGTCGTGTCGTCGGTGAGCTCTCGGGCGAGGTGCAATGCCCGCGCCTCGGCGTTCGGTGTGAGCCCGTAACCGGACTTGATCTCGATCGTCGTGATCCCGGCGCGGAGCGCCTCGGCGCGACGGGCCGTCACCACGTGACGAAGCTCTGCATCGGTGGCAGCCGCGGTGGCGGCGACGGTGTCGCGGATGCCACCCGCGGCATACGGCGCGCCAGCCATCCGGCTCGCGAACTCCTCGGCCCGGTCGCCCGCGAAGACGAGGTGTGAGTGGCTGTCGACGAAGCCCGGGATGACGGCACGTCCCCCGACATCGACCCGCTCGTCGGCCGTCTGACCGGCCCGCCCGACCCACAGCACACGCGCTCCGTCGGTGACGATGCTGGCGTTGCGCACCAGTCCCAGCGGGCCCTCGCCGAGGGCCGGGTCGTTGGTGACGAGCTGGCCGATGTTGTCGTGGACGACGGTGGTCACGCAGGGGCCCCGTCGGTGACCGCGCGGATCGACCGTTCGAGCGCATCGGCCACGTCGATCGAGACATGCTTGCCCGCGCGCACCACCGTGCGCCCACCGACGATCACGTCGCTGACGTCTGCGGCAGCGGCCGCGAACACCACGGCATCGAGCAACGCGTCAGCACGACGATCGCAGCCGGCGAGCCGCACGCTGTCGAGGCCGATCGTGGTGAGGTCGGCCAACGCACCGACCGCGATGCGGCCGCCCGCCGGCCAACCGAGGCTGGCGTACCCATGGGAGGTGCCGGCGGTGATCAGCTCGGACGCCGGATGCGTGCCGCGCCGGCGAGAGCGCAACCGCTCGTCCATCTCGATGCCGCGCATCTCCTCGAACGGATCGATCGCGACATGCTGGTCACTCCCGATCGAGAGCCGAACACCCGCTGTGCGCAAGCCCGACGACGGTCCGATCCCGTCGGCGAGGTCCCGTTCGGTCGTCGGGCAGAAGCAGCACACGCAACGCCGCGCAGCGAGGAGATCGATGTCGATCTGCTGCAGGTGTGTCGCGTGCACCGCGGTGAAGTGCTCGTTGAGCGCACCCTGCCGGGCCAGCAGCTCGGTCGGCGTGCACTCGTACTCCTCGAACACCTGCTCGTTCTCCGCCAGCTGCTCGGACACGTGTGCGTGCAACGGCATCGACCGCCGCCGAGCGTGCTCGGCGACGACCCCGATCGACTCGGCGTCGACGGCTCGGACCGAGTGCACGGCGGCCCCGATGCGCGTCATGGCGTCGTCGGTCAGCAGTTCCACCCGCTCCGCCCACGCCGCTGCGGTCCCGTCGGAGAACCGGGCCTGCTCGGCCAGCACCGGCTGCCTGGCCCCCGACCGCAGGTAGCAGGCGTCGAGGAGCGTCAGGCGGATGCCGGTGGCGCGGGCCGCATCGATGATCGCGAGACCCATCGCGTTCGGGTCCGCGTACGGAGTGCCGTCGGGCTGATGGTGCACGTAGTGGAACTCGCCGACGCTCGTGTAGCCGGCCAGCAGCATCTCCGCGAAGGTCGCCGTGGCGAGGTCGCGATAGTTGTCGGGGGTCAACCGCGAGGCCACGGCGTACATCTGCTCGCGCCAGCTCCAGAAGTCGCCGGGCCCGCCGTGGGTGCGGCCGCGCAGGGCGCGGTGGAAGGCGTGGCTGTGCGCGTTCGCAAACCCCGGGACGGTGAGCCCGGCGAGTCGCTCCGCTCCGGCGGCATCCGTGCGGTCCGCAACGGCAGTAATCATGCCGTCGGCGATGTCGATCGTGACGCCTTCCCCGACGCCGTCAGCGAGCAGCGCCCGCTCGCACCACACTCGACGCGCCGACGTCTCGGCCACGCTCAGCTTCCCACTCGTTCGACGAACGCGGTGATCCGTTCGACGAAGGCCGCGCGGTGGAACCGCTCGAACTGCTCCCAGGTGGTGAGGGTCCGCGTGTCGACCACCCGGTCGACGAACAGCTTCCCGTCGAGGTGGTCGCACTCGTGCTGGAACGTCCCCGCCGTCAGCCCGCGCTTGACCTCGTCGTGCTCGACACCATCTCGGTCGAGGTACCTCACACGCACCGACACGTGCCGGCTCACGTCGCCGCGCAGGTTGGGCACGCTGAGGCAACCCTCGTTGATGACCACCACCTCGTCGTCGATCGGGGTGATCTCCGGATTGACCACCACCGTCAACGGGATGCGCGGCTTGTAGGGGTAGCGCGGGTTGTCGTTCACCTCGATGACGGTGATCCGCACGTGCTCGCCGATCTGGTTGGCCGCGATGCCGGCACCATTGGCGTGGCGCATCGTGTCGATCAGGTCGTCGATGAGCTGCTGAGTCGCCGGCATCGACAACTCGTCGGCCGTGACCGGACGAGTGGGCTCGCGCAGCACCGGATGGCCGATGGTGACGATGTCGCGGATCATGGGTGTCAGTCTCGCGGCGCCGTGGGCATCGGCACGACGACCCCGCGGTCGGCGGCGACCTGCTGGGCCAACCCGTAGCCGGCGTCGGCGTGACGGATCACGCCCATCCCCGGATCGTTGGTCAGCACCCGCTCCAGCTTCTGCGCAGCAAGCGGCGTGCCGTCGGCCACGGACACCTGCCCGGCGTGGATGCTGCGCCCGATGCCGACACCGCCGCCGTGGTGGATGCTGACCCACGACGCGCCGGACGACGTGTTGACGAGCGCGTTGAGCAGTGGCCAGTCGGCGATCGCATCGGAGCCGTCGATCATCCCTTCGGTCTCGCGGTACGGCGAGGCCACCGAGCCGGAGTCGAGGTGGTCACGACCGATCACGATCGGCGCGCTGAGCTCACCGCGCCGGACCATCTCGTTGAACCGGAGGCCCAGGCGATGGCGCTCGCCGTAGCCGAGCCAGCAGATCCGCGCCGGCAGTCCCTGGAACGCGACCCGCTCGCTGGCCAGGCGCATCCACTTGTGCAGGTCCTCGTGGTCCGGGAACTCTTCGAGCACGGCCCGGTCGGTAGCCGCGATGTCGGCGGGATCACCCGAGAGCGCCACCCAACGGAACGGCCCGAGCCCCTCGCAGAACAGCGGCCGGATGTACGCCGGCAAGAAGCCCTCGTACTCGAATGCCCGCTCGTAGCCGCCCAGCTGAGCCTCGGCGCGCAGGCTGTTGCCGTAGTCGAACACCTCGGCGCCGCCGTCCTTGAAGCCGACCATCGCCTCGACGTGACGGGCCATCGAC